>NZ_JBVOOL010000022.1:0-107094 GCF_055664045.1 Kitasatospora sp. NPDC023385
ACCAACTCCCCATCCCACTGTCCCAGCACACCAGCAGTCTGACCCCACACCGAGTGACGCGGGGCCAGAACCCCTGATTTTCAGTGAACTTCTAGACGCCCTGTTCGGCGGGCAGCCGCCCGAGGCGCACGGCCGTGAGCAGATCGGCATGGTCGGCCTCGGTGCGGTCCGCGTAGGCGACGGCGAAGGCCGCGACCGCCTCGTCCAGCGCCTCGCTCTTGCCGCAGTACCCGGCCAGCAGGCCCGGGTCGGCGGTGTGCGCGTGCGCCCTGGCCAGCAGCGCGCCGGTGATCCGGGCGTAGTCGTCCAGCTGCGCCGGCCGCAGCGCAGCCGGGTCGACGCTGCCCTTGCGGTTGCGGAACTGCCGTACCTGGTACGGGAGTCCGTCGACCGTCGTCCAGCCCAGCAGGGTGTCGCTGACCACCTGCATGTGCTTCTGGCCGAGCACGACCCGGCGGCCCTCGTGCCCGTCCCGCTCCGCCTCCGGCAGGTACGGCAGCAGCGCGGACGGCCGGGCCTCCTTCACCTGCAGCACCAGCGGCTGGTCCCGGTGGTCGGTGAGCAGCACCACGTACGAGCGGGTGCCCACGCTGCCGGTTCCCACCACGCGGAACGCCACGTCCTGCACCCGGTACCGGGACAGCAGCGTGCGCACCTCGGCGGGCAGCGTCGCCACGTACGGGCCCAGCGCGTGGGCGACGGTCCGGGCGGTCGCGTCGGACACCTCGGTGAGCACCGGGGGAGCCTCGGTGAAGCGCCAACCGCCGTCCGCCGTGCGGGTGGTGCTGCGGGCGGCGAACCTGGCGCTGGTGTTGCCGAGCGCCTTGGCGCCCACCTTGTCCAGCACGTCGGCGAGGTCGTGCGCGTCGGCGAAGGAGACCAACTGCTCGTCGGCGACGGCGTTCCAGGCGTCGAGCGCGGGCAGCTTGGCGAGCGTTCGCATGGTCCGGCGGTACGCGCCGGCCACCTGCTCGGCGGCCTCCCGCGCGGTCGTCCCGCTCGCCCCGGTCTGCCGGCCGGCCAGCACCAGGCTGGTGGCGAGCCGCTTGAGGTCCCACTCCCACGGGCCGTGCACCGTCTCGTCGAAGTCGTTGATGTCCATGACGAGTCGGCCGCGCGCGTCGCCGTACAGGCCGAAGTTGGCGGCGTGCGCGTCCCCGCACAGCTGCGCGCCCACCCCGGTCACCGGCGTGCCCGCGAGGTCGGCGGCCATCAGCCCGGCCGAACCGCGCAGGAACGCGAACGGGCCGGCGGCCATCCGGCCCACCCGGATCGGCACCAGGGCGGCGATCCGGCCCGCGTTCGACGCCTCGATCGCCTCCACGGCCGTCGGCCGCCCGGGAGCGACGGCGAACTCCGCGTGCCGCTCCCGGGGCACCCGCCCGCGCAGCTCCTTGCCCCGCTCCCGGGCCCGCCCGTCCTGCGCCGGTGCGAACCCGGCCACCGCGAACCCGCGCCGGGCCCGCGCGGCCGGGCCGCCCGCGCTCCGCTGCGCGACGAGCACCGGTCCGCTCCGGCCCCCTGCCGCTCTCGGCTCCGCCCCGTCCGCTGCCTCGGTCATCCGCGCCACCGCGCCCGCCCGTCCCTTCCGGTCCTCTCCCGCCCGCGACCTGCGCGGATGGTGCATCGGGGGGAGTGACGTACGGCGCCGCACGGTGGTTCCGGCGGGGCGGGTGCGACTCGTGCGCGGGCAGGAGCCACGGGAGCGCCTGGGCGCGGGCGGAGGCCGTGCGGCGCCGGGGTAGCGTGAGGCAGGTGGATGATCTTCGGGGGAGCCTGTACGCCCGTCTGCCGGCCGCGGCGGCAGCAGTGGTGACGGTGGCGGCCGGGCTGGGCGTGCGCGCGGTCGCGGACGGCGACGTCGCCAAGGATGCGGGGGACGCGCTCTACACCGTGCTGCTGTACGTCCTGGTCCTGCTGGCCGCCCCGCGCGTGCGCCCGATCGGCGCGGCCGCGCTGGCTGCCGGGCTCAGCTGGGCCGTCGAGCTGTTCCAGGCCACCGGGCTGCCGGACGCGTGGGGCCGCAGCAGCGCGCTCGCCCGGCTCGTGCTGGGCTCGACCTTCGACCCGCCGGACCTGCTCTGGTACCTGGTCGGCGCGGGCTGTGCCGTCCTGCTCCACCGGGTGGTGCGGATCATCCGTCCCGCACCACCCGGCCGAGCAGCCCGACCGGCCTGACCAGCCTGGCCGACCGGGCTCGCCTGACGATGCGTCAGAGCGGCAGCAGGTCCGGACGCTTGGGCTCGAGGTGGTCGCCCGAGGACTCTCCGCGCAGCCGCCGCCCGACCCAGGGCAGCAGGTGCTCGCGGGCCCACTGGATGTTCTCGCGCCGCTGGTCGGCGGGAGTGAGCACGCGGGCGTCCGGCCAGGGGGCCTCCGGGTCGTGCTCGGTGGCCAGGCCCAGCGAGCGGGCGGCCAGCAGGGCGACCCGCTGGTGGCCCTCGGGGGACAGGTGCAGGCGGTCCTCGCTCCACGCGCGCCGGTCCTGCACCGCGCGCAGCGACCACAGGTCGGCCACCTTGCAGCCGTTGCGGTCGGCGACGGCCCGCATGTGCCCGTTGTAGGTGGCGATCTTGCCCCGCAGGTGCTTGAGCAGCGGCACGTCCCGGGTGTCGAAGCCGGTGCAGATCAGCACCGTTCCGGCGGACTCGGTGAGTCGGACGACGGCGGCCTCGAAGCGCTCGGCCACCTCGTCCGGGTCGCTGCCCGGCCGCAGGATGTCGTTGCCGCCGGCGCAGAAGGTGACCAGGTCGGGCTGGAGGCGGCGGACCTGCGGCACCTGCTCGGCCGCGACCTGGTCCAACAGTCGGCCGCGCACCGCCAGGTTGGCGTAGCGGAAGGTGCCCGGCGGACGCCCGTCGGCGAGCATCCCGGCCAGGCGGTCGGCCCACCCGGCGAACCTGCCGCCGGCACCGGGGTCGTTGAGACCCTCGGTGAAGCTGTCCCCTAGGGCGGCGTAGGAACTGAGGTCAAGGGTCTCCTGGAGGTTCGGCATGAAAGAGATAGTTCACCCAATCAAGTGACCTACGCCACCGTAGGTCACCCTGGCGGCACGTGAGATGGACCACGTACCCTCGGCGGCCCGCCCGGCGGCTCAGAGCGCCGTGGTCCGCAAAGCACAAGAACCGCACCCCCTACCGCTTTTGGGCGTGCCCGGCCGATGCTCGAAGGGAGCGGCCACCCCGGCCGCCGTCCTCCCGGGGGAGACATCCATGGCTTCCAAGCGCTCCGACGAAACACAGCGCTCCGACGAAACACAGCGCCCCGACGACACCACGCGCCCCGACGACACCACGAGCTCCGACCCGTCCGAGAACTGGTCCATCGACGACCGCTGCACCAACTGCGACGTCGCGCGGCAACTCGCGCCCGGCCTGGTCCGCGAGCACGCCGGCCGCTCCGAGCTGGTCCGCCAGCCGCGGGACGACGCCGAGCGCCGCCAACTGCGCGCCGCCGCCCACGCCTGCCCCACCCGCTCGATCCGGCCCGGCACCGGCAGGCTCGACCCGGCCGGCGACCCCTTCCCACTCGCCCTCACCGACGAGGTGCTGCTGCTCGGCCACAACTCCCGGCTGACCGCCGGCGCCAACTCCTACCTCTGTCGCCGCCCCACCGGCTGGGTCATGATCGACACCCCGCGCTACAGCGAGGCCCTCGCCGCCCGCTACGCGACGCTCGGCCCGGTCACCGACATCCTGCTCACCCACCGCGACCACGCCCGGCACGGCCGCGAGTACGCCGACCGGCTGGGCGCCCGGCTGTGGATCCACGAGGGCGACCTCGCCGCCGCCCCCGACGCCGACCAGGTGCTGCGCGGCACCGAGCCCGTCGAGATCGCCCCCGGCCTGGTCGCCCACCCCTTCCCCGGCCACACCCTCGGCAGCGTGCTGTACGTCGCCGACGAGCGGTACTGCTTCAGCGGCGACAGCCTGTACTGGTCGCGCACCACCGGGGATGTGGAGGTGCAGGAGGCCGTCACCTGGTACTCGATCGAGGAGCAGGCCGCCTCGCTGGAGCGCGGCCTGGGCGTGCTCCGCTTCGAGTGGCTGCTGCCCGGTCACGGGGACCGGCGGCGAATGCCCGCCGAGGAGGCGGACCGGCGGCTGCGCGCCCTCGCCCTTCGCTGCGCGGCGCTGCGGCCCGCGCCGGTGGACTTCACGGCGGTCCGCTGGTAGCCGCCGTGCCGGGCTGCGCCGCACCGGCCGACCGGGCCGGCCCACGAGCCGCGCGCGGGGGCCGGAATCCGAGCCCGGACCGTCGCCGCCAACCGGCGCGGAGAGCTCGTGCGCCGGGGCTCGCGCCGGGTGCGCGGGGGGCGTGCGCCCAGCGGGGGCGTTCGCGCGGGTGTGCGAACGGCGTCGCCGGGGCAGCCGCCTCTGCGACAGAGCGGTGTTCCGTACCGGCGGGACTCCGGCCCCCGCGACCCAAGGACGGTCGACCCATGCCCACACAGACTCCGGAGCGCACCGCCCGGCCACGGACCTACCTGATGTGCCGGCCGACCCACTTCACGGTCGACTACGCGATCAACCCGTGGATGGACCCGGCCCAGCCCACCGACACGGCCCTCGCGCTCCGCCAGTGGGAACGCCTCCACCGGACCTACCGCCGCCTCGGCCACACCGTCGAGCTGATCGAGCCGGTACCCGGCCTGCCCGACATGGTCTACGCCGCCAACGGCGCGACCGTGCTGGACGGCCGGGCCCTGGTGGCGAGCTTCCGCTACCCGGAGCGCGCCGCCGAGTCGGACGCCTACCAGGCCTGGTTCGGTGCACGCGGCTACCGGGAGGTGCGCCGCGCCGGGCACGTCAACGAGGGCGAGGGCGACCACCTGGTAGTGGGCCGCCGGGTGCTCGCCGGCACCGGCTTCCGCACCTCGCGCGCCGCGCACGCCGAGGCCGGCGAGCTGTTCGGCGTGCCGGTGGTCAGCCTGAACCTGGTCGACCCGCGCTTCTACCACCTGGACACCGCGTTAGCCGTCCTCGCCGACGACCACGTCATGTACTACCCGGAGGCCTTCGACGCCGACAGCCGGGCCCTGCTGCGCCGGCTCTACCCGGACGCGATCCTCGCCGACCGCGCCGACGCCGAGGTGTTCGGGCTCAACGCGGTCTCGGACGGCCGCCGGGTGCTGCTGCCGGAGACTGCCAAGAACCTGGCGGGCCGCCTCGTCGAGCACGGCTACGAGCCGATCCCGGTGGACGTCTCCGAGCTGCTGAAGGGTGGCGGCGGGGCCAAGTGCTGCACCCTGGAGCTCAGGTAGCCGTGCCGGCGTCCCCCGCCGACGCCGTCCGGAGTCAGGCGCCGAGCCAGAGGTCCGGGCCGAACACCTCGTAGTGGATGTCCGCCGCCGGAACGCCCGCCGTCAGCAGCTGTGCGCGGACGGCACGCAGGAAGGGCAGCGGGCCGCAGAGGTAGGCGGTGGCGCCGGCCGGGACCTCGACGGTGGCGAGGTCCACCAGCCCGGTGCGCTCGGCCGGCCAGTCGCCGAGCGGCTGCTCGTAGAAGACGTGGGCGGTGGCGTTCGGCAGCTTGGCGGTCAGCTGTTCCAGGTCGGCGCGGAAGGCGTGGCCGAGCTGGTCGCGGTCGCCGTGCACCGAGACGATCCGGCGGGTGGAGCCGGTGGCGGCCAGGTGGTCGAGCATCGCGGTCATCGGGGTGTTGCCGATGCCGGCGGAGGCGAGCAGGAGCGGGCCGTCGCCGTCGGCCAGTACGAGGTCGCCCAGCGGGGGCGACAGTTCGACGGTGTCGCCGGTGCGCAGGTGGTCGTGCAGGTGGCCGGAGACCTCGCCGCCGGTCTCGCGCTTGACGGTGAAGCGCAGCGCGCCGTCGGCGCCGCCGGAGAGGCTGTACTGGCGGATCTGCCGGGCGCCGTCGGGCAGTTCGGTGCGCACGGACACGTACTGGCCGGGGCGGGCGGCGGGGACGGGGCGGCCGTCGGCGGGGCGGACGAGGTAGCTGGTGGCGGTCTCGGTCTCCTGGTAGCGGGTGACCACGGTGTACGGGCGCCACAGGTCGGCCGGGTCGCCGCCGGCGGCGACCTCGGCGCGCAGCCGGTCCTCGATGGCGACCAGTCCGTTGGCCATCAGCCAGTAGACCTCGTCCCAGGCGGCGGCGACCTCGGGGGTGACGGCCTCGCCGAGCACGTCCACGATGGCGGCGAACAGGTGCTCGTGGACGGTCCGGTACTGCTCGGTGTCGATGCCGACCGAGACGTGCTTGTGGGCGATCCGCGCGAGCATCGCGTCGGGGCGCCGGTCCGGGTGGGCGATCAGCGCGGTGGCGAAGTGGGCTATCGAGCCGGCCAGCGCCTCGCGCTGGGTGCCGTTGGCCTGGTTGCCCCGGTTGAAGAGGTCGCGCAGCAGTTCCGGGTGGGCGGCGAACAGCCGGTCGTAGAAGCGCGGGGTGATGTCGCCGATGGCGGCGCCCACAGCGGGCAGGGTGGCCTCGATGACCTCGGCGGACTTCGCGGACAGCATCAGTCGGGCTCCTCATTCGTTTCGTAACTGGTATCTGAGATGCGTATTAAAGGCCGGGCTTGGCTCGGTGGAAGCACCCGGCCCGGGGTAGGGGTGACCGGCGGGTGGTCAGTCGATGGGTCCGGCGCTGAGACCGAGCAGGACCGGCCCGGTGGGGGCGGCCACCAGATCGTCGATGGAGAGCTGGTCGAGCGCGGCGAAGAACGCCTCCTGGGCGGTGCGCAGCGCCCCGCGCAGCCGGCACGCGGCCCGTAGTGGGCACGGCGGGTCGTCCTCGCAGCCGACCACGTCGCCGACTCCTTCCAACTCGCGCATTAGGAGTCCGAGCGAGCCGGTCCGCCCGGCGAAGGTGAGCGTCAGGCCGCCGCCGCGACCGCGCCGAGCCTCCACCACGCCGAGGTGCTGCAGGCGGCTGACCACCTTCGCCGCGTGGGTGTACGGCACGCCGACCGCGTCGGCCACCTCGCGGGTGGTCGGGTGGTCGCCCTCGTCCAGGACGGCCAGGCGCATGGCGATCCGGAGGGCGATGTCGGTGCTCTTGGTCAGCCTCACGGTCGAAACGCTAGCGAATGCGAGTCTGAAACACCAATTTACTGCCCGGACCTGATCGCGTTGGTGCGGAGGCCGCCGCCGGGAACCGGTCGAATCTGAACAGTTGGCGACATTAGTGGTCACTCCCTGACGGGAAGTCAGGCTGCCTTCTACGCTTCGTGCGGCCCCGGGCCCGGCCCGTCGGTACGACCCGTACCGCCCGCACCGCCGGTACCTCCTGCACCGCCCGCACCGCCGGTACCTCCTGCACCGCCCGCACCTCTCCGACCGCCGACCCACTTGGAGCGATCCGTGAGAACACGCCGATCCCCTCATCGCGCCCTGACGGCGGTGGCAGCGATAACCGCGGCCACGGCCGCACTGCTGGCCCAGCCGGGCACCGCCGTGGCCGCCGCACCACCGCCGACCGTCACGGCCCAGGTGCCGGTGGCGCCCTACCCGGCGGGCGTCGCCCTGGCACCGGACGGCGGCCACGCCTACGTGACCAGCCAGAGCAGCGGCACCGTCAGCGTGCTGGACACCGCGAGCAACACGGTGACCCGCAGCTTCACCGCCGGCACCGGCTCGTACGCGGTCGCCCTCTCACCCGAGGGCCACCGCGCGTATCTGACGCACCACCTGGACAACACGGTCAGCGTCGTGGACACCGCGAGCGGCACGGTGACCTCGACCGTCCCGGTCGGCTCCCAGCCCTGGGGCCTGGTCCTCTCGCCGGACGGCTCCCGCGCCTACGTGAGCAACGCCGCGTCGAACACCGTGAGCGTCCTGGACACCTCGACCGCCACGGTCACCGCGACCGTCCCCGTCGGCGCCGAGCCGCACGGGCTCGCCGTCTCGGCGGACGGCAAGCGGCTGTACGTCGCGGCCTCCGGCGACAAGGCGGTGAACGTCGTCGACACCGCGGGCAGCGCGGTGAGCGCCACCGTCCCCGTCGGCCACAGCGCCTTCGGCCTCGCGCTCAGCCCGGACGGCGGCAGCCTCTGGGTGGCCGACGGCGACGACAGCACCGCCGCCGTGATCGACACCGCGGCGAACACGCTCCTCGGCACCGTCCCGGTCGGCTCCGGCCCGTACGCCGTCAGCCTCTCGCCGGACGGCTCGGCCGCGTACGTGTCCGACTACGCGGACAACACGCTGAGCGTGGTGGACACCGCGAGCCGGAAGGTCACCGCGACCGTCCCGGTGGGCGCCAGTCCGTACACCCTGGCGCTGGCCGCCGACGGGCGGCACGGCTACCTCGCCGACTTCACCGGCGGCGCCGTCCAGCTGCTGGCCTTCCCGCTGCCGGTGCCGGCCGTGACCGCGGTCACCCCGAACGGCGGCTCCGGGACGGGCGGCACCACGGTGACCGTCACCGGCACCGACCTCAACGGCGCCACCGCCGTCACCTTCGGCGCGGCCGGCGTGGCTACCTCGTTCAGTTGCACCAGGACCAGCTGCACCGCGACCACCCCGGCTACCACCGTGACCGGCCCGGTGGACGTCCAGGTCACCACGGCCGGCGGCACCAGCGCGGCCGTCGCCGCCGACCGCTTCACCTACGCGGCGCCGGCCGCCCACCTGGGCGTCATGCTCACCGCGACCCCGGTGACCCAGCTGTTCGCGAGCCGCGTGGACTACACGGTCACCCTCACCGACCAGGGCCCCGACCCGATCACCGCGGCCACCGTCGCCGCCGCCCTGCCCAGCGGGCTCACCACCACCTCCACCGACTGCACCGTCGCCGCCGGGAAGCTCACCTGCACGCTGGCCGCCCCGCTCGCCAAGGGCGCGAGCACCACCCGGCACTTCACGGTGCACCTCGGCCTGCTCTCGCTGCTCCGCAGCTGGGACGTCACCGTGGCCCGCACCGCCGGCGCGCCCGCCGACCCCTCGCCCGCCACCAGCCGGGACACCCGCAGCTGCTCCGCCGTCCTCGGACTGTCGATCACCTGCAAGTAGCGCGTGCACACAGCTGCTGCGCGGGCCCCGTCGGAGTGATCCGACGGGGCCCACGCCGTTCGTCCTGTGGTCCTGTCCTTCTGGACGACGTGTCCGGTCCGGACGTACAGTCCAGAGCTCTTCGAGCACGACCGGACGGAGCGGTTGGCGTCCTCCTCCGGCCGAAGCCGAGGATTGCGAGCCTCGCGCACCCGGTCCGCAGGCCCCAGGAAGGACAGGCCCATGCCCCAGCTCCCCGACTTCCGGCTGGAGACCCACCTCGCACGTTGGGAGTTCACCGCCCGCCACCACCTCACCGCCTCCGACGCGCAGACCATGACGATGGGCGAACTGCTCGCCCTGGCCGGCCCCGAGGACCGCGAGGCCTGGGACACCCTCGCCCTCGGCTACACCGAGACCCTCGGCGACCCCGGGCTGCGCCGGGCGGTCGCCGGCACCTACGAGCGGATCGACGCGGAGGACGTGATCTGCTTCGGCGGCGCCCAGGAGGGGCTCAACCTCGCCATGCGGGTGCTGCTCGAACCGGGCGACCACGCCGTGGTCGTGACCCCCAACTACCAGTCCGCCGAGACCATCCCGCTGTCCCTGTGCGAGGTCACCGGCGTCGCGCTGGACGAGCGGCAGGACTGGGCCCTGGACCTCGACGCGGTCGAGGCGGCGCTGCGCCCGAACACCAGGGTGCTGTCGGTCAACTTCCCCAACAACCCGACCGGCACGGTGATCGACGCCGCCGACTTCGTCCGGCTCGCCGAACTCTGCGACGAGCGCGGCATCCGGCTCTTCTCGGACGAGGTCTACCGCGGCCTGGAGCGCGACCCGGCCCGCACCCTGCCGCAGGCCGCCGACCTCTCCGAGCGCGCCCTCTCGCTCAACGTCACCTCGAAGTCGCTCGGCCTGCCCGGGCTGCGGATCGGCTGGATCGCCTGCCGGGACCGGGAGTTGGTCTCCCGCCTGGAGCGGGCCAAGCACTACGCCACGATCTGCAACTCGGCGCCGAGCGAGGTGCTGGCCCGGATCGCGATCACCGCCCGCGAGCGGATCCTGGAACGCAACCGCGGCATCATCGCGGAGAACCTGCCGCAGTTCGACGCCTTCTTCGCCGGGTTCGCCGACCTCTTCGAGTGGCGCGCCCCCGACGGCGGCTGCGTCGCCTACCCGCGCTACCTCGGCGCCGACGGCGTGGAGGACTTCTGCACGGGCCTGGTCGAGCAGGCGGGCGTCCTGCTGCTGCCCGCGAGCACCTTCCGTTCGGCGCTCACGCCCACACCGACCGACCGCTTCCGCATCGGCGTCGGCCGCCGCGACCCGGGCCCGGCGCTGGACACCTTCGCCGACTGGCTCCGCAAGCGCTGACGCCGGGGCCGCCCGTGCGACGGCGCGCCGGCCACCGGGGATCGGTGGCCGGCGCCCCGGCCGGTCAGACCGGCGCTGCCGCCGCAGCCGTCACGGCCGCGTGGGAGTGCTCAGAGCTTCTGCCAGACCGGCTTGGCCGCGTAGGTGTCGCGGAAGTAGGCGGCGAGCTTGAGGCGGGAGGCGGCGGCCTCGTCGACCACCACGGTCGCGTGCGGGTGCAGCTGCAGCGCCGAGGCGGGGACGACCGCGGACAGCGGGCCCTCGACGGCCAGGGCGACGGCGTCGGCCTTGGCCTCGCCGGTGGCCAGCAGCACCAGGTGGCGGGCCTCCAGGATGGTGCCGATGCCCTGGGTGATGACGTGGTGCGGGACCTCGTCGATGCCGGCGAAGAACCGCGCGTTGTCCTCCCGGGTCTGCCGTGTCAGGGTCTTGATCCGGGTCCGGGAGGCGAGCGAGGAGCAGGGCTCGTTGAAGCCGATGTGGCCGTCCGTGCCGATGCCGAGCAGCTGGAGGTCGACCCCGCCGGCCTCGGCCAGCGCGCGGTCGTAGGCGGTGGCCGCCGCGGCGATGTCCGTCGCGTTGCCGTCCGGGCCCAGGAAGGAGTCGGCGGTCAGGCCGAGCGGCTCCACGACCTCGCGCAGCACCACCGAGCGGTAGGACTCCGGGTGGCCGGCGGGCAGGCCGACGTACTCGTCCAGCTGGCAGATGCGGGCCCGGGAGGCGTCCAGCCGGCCGTCGCGGACCCGCGCGGCGAGGGCCTGGTAGATCGGCAGCGGGGTCGAGCCGGTCGCCACGCCGAGCAGGGCGTCGGGCTTGCCGGTCAGCAGATCGGTGATCGCCGCGGCGATGAGTTCGCCGGCCGCTGGGGCGTCTGGGACGATCACGATTTCCATACTGGGTCCACCGTTCTGAGGCGCGGCTGAGGTCTAGACCTCCGAGGTCTAGACCAGTTTGCCGTGAACGGGTGCCCCAGGTCCACCCGGGAGCCGGTGCGAGCGGTCCCCACCTCCCGTTCTTCCGTCGGGCGGGGGCTGACGGGGTCCTCCCGGCGCCCCTCGCCCCGTGGCGCCGAATGCCGACGGGCCGACCGCCGGGAACGGGGATCCCGGCGGTCGGCCCCGAGCGGGGCCGAGGCCCCGGCTCGTCCTGCCGTGTGATGCTGCGACTACCGCTGCGATCAGAACGGGTTGGTACAGGTGGTGACCTGCTTGGCCGCGTCCAGCGCCGGGCCGGCGGTGGCGCAGACGATGCGCAGGTCGCCGGTGACGACGCGCGGGGTGACGGCCTTGGCCGAGCCGCGCCGCACGGTGGTGGCCGAGGCGACGGTCTCCCACGGGCTGCCCCAGGCGGCCTGGGTGCGGACCTCGACCTTCACGATCGTCAACTGGGCGGGATCGGCGACGACCTGGGCGACGCCGACGATGCCCTCGCCGTCGGCCTGCTGCGAGATGCAGGGCCGGTTGAGCACCGTGGCGCAGGCCCCGGTGCCGGGCTCGGATGTGGCCGTGGCGGCCATGGCCGGGCCGGCCGTGAGGCCTGCGATCCCTGCCACCGTCATCATCACAGCTGCGATCCGAGTGCGCATGGTATGAACCTCCTTGGAATTTAAGGGGATCTCACTCTCTGAGATGAGTCTTGCACACATTGTGGACGTCGTGTGGTGTGCGTTGCGTCACACTGATGGTGACTGTTCAACTACATACTGCAACGATTCGCCGACTGTTCGGCGCCCGGACACCTCACGTCCGTGACGGCCGACTCCGGCGCCGGCCGGCCGGGTTGGCGATGCCGGCGATTTCGGCGGGGTCGGCGGAGTTGGCGGTGTTCCTTCACTCGTCCGGGTGGCGGATGGACACCGCGGCGAACCGGACGGATACCATCGACCCGATCCCACGGAGGTGGCTGCGTGGACACGGTCATCGTGCAACTTCCCGGTCCGGCGCCCGAGATGGCGCCCGGCGCAGCGCCCGGCCTGCTGCGGATGGGCCCGGGTGAGGTCGCGGTGTTCGGGCGCGGCGAGCCCGGGCGGCCGGTCGCCGTCCCGCTGGCCGACCAGGGCGTCTCCCGTCGCGCGGGCGAGGTCGTCGCGGCCGAGGACTACTGGCGGCTGTCCAACTTCAGCACCTCCGCCACCTATGTCGTGGAGAACCTGGAAGGGGCGGGCGAGCACATCAAAGTGGCGCCCGGCCGGCTCGGCGCGCCGGTGCCGTTCGAACTCTCCCGGGTGCTGCTGCCCGCCCTCGGCGAACCCGCCTCCTTCAAGGTCTTCGCCCCGCAGCACGCCTACCTGGACGGCCGGCCGGGCGGCGCCGACGGCGAGCACACCGTCAGCCCGTTCGCCCTCGACCCGACCGCCAAGTACTTCCTGGTGCTGCTGGCGCTCTGCGAGCCCCGACTGCGCTCGCCCTCCGCCGCGGCCGTCCCCGGCGTCACCGAGGTCCTGGCCCGGCTGCGCGCCCTGCCGGCCTGCCGGGGGCTGACCCGCTCGGCGGTGAACTACCACATCGACTACCTGGTGGAGACGAAACTGCGGCTGCGCGAGCCGTACGAGGACGGCCCGGGCGGCGGCAAGCGCGAGGAACTCGCCGCGCTGGCGCTGAAGTTCGACCTCGTCCGGGAGGAGCACCTGGCCCTGCTCCCGCCCCGGCGCCCGGCCGCGCGGCCGTGAGGGCCGCCCGGCCCGATCCGCCGCCGCCGGGGGAGTGGCCACCGGACGGCCCGCCGTCCGCCGATCTGCCCGTCGACCGGTCCCTCGACCCGTCGTTCGACCCGTCGTTCGACCTTTCCGACGGCTACCTGATCGCCGGCTACCGCACCGGCGCCTTCCTCGGCGCGGGCGCCTGGGGCCGCGTCCACGCCGCCGAGGGCCCGGACGGCACCCCCGCGGCCGTGAAGATCCTCGGCCCCGCCCGGTTCAGCCCCGGCCAGCGCCGGACCGTCGCCCGGATGGCCCGCAGCGAGGAGCGGTTCAGCCGCCGCGCCGACCACCCCCACCTGATCCGCACCCTCGCCGTGGTCACCGTCGAGGACCCGGACCGCCCCGAACTGGACGGCGCCGTCGCCCTGGTGATGGAGCGTGCCGCCCGCAGCCTGCAGGACGTCCTGGCCGACGCCCGCCCCGGCACGGCGGTGCCCGGCGCCGAGCGGATCCTCACCGGCGTCTGCGCCGGGCTGACCCACATGCACCGGGCCGGCTGGGTGCACGGGGACCTGAAACCGGCCAATATCCTCCTGATGGCCGACGGCACCGCCAAGATCGCCGATTTCGGCCTCACCGCCGAGCTGGAGGGCACCCACGCCTACGCCCCGCCGCTCGGCTCGCCCGACCACGTCCCGCCCGAGTGGTGGTCCCAGCGCACCGGCGCGCGCGGCATCGCCGTGCGCCCCAGCGCCGACGTCTGGGCCTTCGGCGTGATCACCCACCAGCTGCTCACCGGCGGCCTGCACCCCTTCCTGGGCGCTACCGCCCGCGCCCGCTCGCTGGCCGCCCAGGCGTACGCGCGCGGCGCGGCGCCCCTGCGGTTGGACGAGGCGCTGCCGGCGCGCTGGCGGGCCGTGGTCGCCGCCTGCCTGGCCCCCGGGCGGGAGGAGCGGGCCCGCGTCGACCTCGCCGCCCTGGTCGCCCGGGCCACCGCCCGACCGGCCCGGCGCCGCCGCGCCGCCGTCCGGGCCGGCGCGGGCCTGCTCGCCGGCGCGCTCGCCGTCCTCGCGCTGACCGGAGCACCCGAGCCCGCCGGGTCGACGGGCCACCGCGCCGCGCCCCCGCTGCCCGGCGCGATCCCGGCCGGCTCGGACGTCCCGGTCGCCTACCGGGGCATGATCGAGGACGCCGCGCGGCGCTGCCCCGAGCGGGAGGTCACACCGGCGCTGCTGGCCGCCATGCTCAAGGCCGAGAGCGGCTTCGACCCGGCCGCCGCCCACCCGGAGACCGGCGAGTACGGGATCGCCATGTGGACGCCCGCGGTGTTCGAGGCCTGGGCGAAGGCGGCCAGCCACGCCGGCCCCAAGTCCTACCTGGACCCGGGCGACGCGATCGCCGCGATGGGCAACTACGTGTGCTGGCTCGACCAGCAGCTCAAGCACGCCGGCTTCACCAGCGACCTGCCCGCCCTGGTCACGGCCGCCTACCGGACCAGCGACAAGACCGTGGAGGCGGCCGGCGGCGTCCCGGAGCGCGTCCGTCCCCATGTCGACAAGGTGATCCGGTACCTCTCCGACTACGGCGGATGACGGCACGAACCGGAAGGAGTTATGCCGCATGCCTCCGTATCCGGCGCGGGCACCCGAGTGACGGGCCCCCGGTCTGGGATCCTCGGCGGCATGATCACGAAGCTCCGCGCGGTGGCCGCGCAATGGACCGTCGTCGTCCCGGTGCTGTCGTTCGTCGTCCTCGTCCTGACCTGGCACAAGGACCTGCCCGGCTGGGTGGTGGGCGTGGTCGCCTGCTTCCTGGTGGCGGCGGTGCTGTCCGCCGTGCACCACGCCGAGGTCATCGCGCACTGGTCGGGGGAGCCGTTCGGATCGCTGGTGCTCGCGATCGCGGTCACCGTGATCGAGGTCGCGCTGATCGTGACCCTGATGGCGGACGGCGGCGAGAAGTCCTCGACCCTGGCCCGGGACACCGTCTTCGCCGCCGTGATGATCACCTGCAACGGCATCCTCGGCCTGTCCATCCTGGTCACCGCCGTCAAGTACCGCACCGCCGTCTTCAACGCCGAGGGCACCGGCGCCGCGCTCGCCTGCATCGCCACCCTGGCGACCCTCAGCCTGGTGCTGCCGACCTTCACCACCAGCTCGCCGGGCCCGCAGTTCTCGACCACCCAGCTGACCTACGCGGCCACCGCCTCGCTTCTCGTCTACGGACTGTTCGTGGCCACCCAGACCGTCCGGCACCGCGACTACTTCCTGGCCGTCAGCCCCGAGGGCCGGGTCCTGGACGAGAAGGACCACGCCGCCCCGCCCACCGTCCGGGCCGCCGGGGTCAGCCTGCTGCTGCTCGCCGTCGCGCTCGTCTCGGTGGTCGGCCTGGCCAAGGGCGTCTCGCCGACCATCGAGAAGGCCGTGGACGACGCCGGCCTCCCGCACGCCGTCGTCGGCGTGGTGATCGCCCTGATGGTGCTGCTGCCCGAGACCATCGCGGCGCTGCGCGCGGCCGCCCGCAACCGGGTGCAGACCAGCCTCAACCTGGCCCTGGGCTCGGCGCTCGCCAGCATCGGCCTCACCATCCCGGCGGTCGCGATCGCCTCCAGCTGGCTGTCCGGCCCGCTCGTCCTCGGCCTGGGCCCGGCGCACATGGTGCTGCTGACCCTGACGATCGTGCTGGGCATCCTCACGGTCATCCCGCGCCGGGCGACTCCTCTGCAGGGCGCGTTGCACCTGGCGGTGCTGGCGGGGTACGTGGTGCTGGCGGTGAACCCGTGACGGCCGGTCAGCCGTAGTCCCGGGTGGAAGCCCCTGGCCCGTTCCCCCGTGAGGCCAGGGGCTTCCGGCGTTCCCGGGGCCAGGGGCTTGCCGGGGCCGTGGCGGGGCGCACGGGTCTGGTGAGGTTCGTGGTGCCGGTGGTGAACCCGGGACGGCGGGCCGCCCGTAGACCTGAATGAGGGCCGCCGATCCACCCCCGTGGTCGGGGGCCCTCGTCGACGACGGCGCCGTCGGCCGTGACCCCTCGGGACACGGGCGCCGTGGTACGGCAGGGAGCCCCTGGACCTGCAGCTGCTCGCGGATCCAGGGGCTCGGTGGTGCCGCGGCTCAGCCGCGGCGGGCGCCCGGGGCGGGGTCAGTGACCCGGCCGGGCCAGGTGCCTCAGGAGGAGGTGCGGCGACGGCGGGTGTAGACCACCGTGCCTGCGCCCGCGACCAGCAGGGCGGTGCCGGCGCCCGCGTACAGCAGGGTGGCGTCGCTACCGGTGCTGGCCAGCTTCTTGCCGTCCGAGGCGGCCCCCGGGATCGGGGTGGGGACGCTGACCTTGGCGGGCAGGGGCAGCGGCTCGTCCGGGTTGACCTGGGTGTCGGTGGTCGGGGTGTGTCCCGGCACGGTGGCGGTCGGCGGGTTCGACGGGCCCGGGCCCGCTCGGCGAGGGCTTGCCGGTCGGGGCCGGGACCTGGCCGCCGCAGTCGACCTTGAAGACCTTGTGCTTGGGGTCGTTGAGCTTCGTGTCCTTCGGCACTTCGCCGCCGACCAGCTCGACGGACTGCCAGTACAGCTTGTAGTGGCCGTCCGGCAGGTGGATGTCCTCGGTGCGGACGTGGCCGTGGCCGTCAACCGGGAGGCCGCCGTACGCGACCGGGACGCGCCTGCGCGGCGGGAGGCAGCCTCTGGTCGGCCGTTCGGTGGGAGCCGGTGCCGTACGACGGGAGGGGCACAAAAGGTCCCGCAGAGCCTCACGTGACGCAAGGGAGGTTTGGCCGAAATGCAGCGCCGTGCACGGATTTTCCGACTAGTCCGTTGTAACGATCCGATCACCCGGTTGTCATGGTTTCGTGTGCGTTCCGGCCGGTACGACCACCGACGGCGGTGAACTCGGCGCCCTCGCTCGGCGGGTGAACCCGCAGGGTCGAGGTGGCCGGTATTGACCGCTCCCCGGCGGCGGCCTGCGTGTCGGGGCGGCGGCCGGGCACCAGGGTTCAATATCGTCCGTCTGGAAACCCCCCAGTACGCCCGGTACACCCAGTCCGCAGATCCCGTTGCGCGCGCAGCCGATCCGACCCCGTGGGAGAGTGCGATGCCCGGCCCAGAGCAGACCGCCGAGGAGAGCGCCGACGTCATCGTGGTCGGGGCCGGCCCGGCCGGTTCCACCGCCGCCGCCCACCTCGCCCGGACCGGCCTGGACGTCCTGTTGCTGGAGAAGTCGGTCTTCCCCCGCGAGAAGGTCTGCGGCGACGGCCTCACCCCGCGCGTCGTCAAGCAGCTGACGGACCTCGGCATCGACGTCTCCGAGGAGGCCGGCTGGCTGCACAACCGGGGCCTGCGGCTGATCTCCGGGCGGCGCTCGCTGGAGTTCGACTGGCCCGAGCTCTCCGCGTTCCCAAGCTACGGACTGGTCCGCCGCCGCGCCGACTTCGACCAGCTGCTCGCGCGGAAGGCCGCCTCCGTCGGCGCCCGGCTGGTCGAACGCGCCAACGTGGCAGGCCCGTTGGTGGACGAGCGGACCGGCCGGATCACCGGGGTCACCGCCAAACTGGGCGAGGAACGCCGGCCGGCCACCTACCGGGCCCCGATCGTGGTCGCCGCCGACGGCAACTCCACCCGGCTGTCCGTCGCGATGAAGCGCTACCGCCGTACCGACCGCGCGATGGGCGTCGCCTACCGCACCTACTTCACCACCCCGCGCCACGAGGACCGCTACCTGGAGGCCTGGCTCGACCTGCGCCACCCCGACGACCCGGCCCGGCGCCTACTGCCCGGCTACGCCTGGGTGTTCGGCATGGGTGACGGCACCGCCAACGTCGGCCTCGGCGTCCTCGACACCGCCAAGGCCGACGTGGACTGGCGGGACCTGCTGCGCCGCTGGTGCGACGACCTGCCGCCCGGGTACGGCTACACCCCCGACGGCGTCACCGAACCGATCCGCGGCGCCGCCCTCCCGATGGGCCTCAACCGCCAACCGCACTACGCGGACGGCCTGTTGCTGATCGGCGACGCCGGCGGCACGGTCAGCCCGGGCACCGGCGAGGGCATCGCCTACGCGATGGAATCCGGCCGCTACGCCGCCGAGACCATCGTCCAGGCCCTCGCCCGCCGCACCGACCGCGGCCGCGAACTCGCCCTGCGCGGCTACCCGCAGGCCCTGCGCTCCGCCTACGCCGGCTACTTCGCACTCGGCCGGCTGGCCGCCGACCTGCTCGGCCGCCCCCGGCTGCTCGGCGCCGCCGGGGCCGTCGGACTCGGCCACCCGGCGCTGCTGAAGGTGGCGTTCCGGCTGATGGTCAACCTGACCGAGCCCAACTCCAAGGACGCCCTCGACCGGCTGCTCCACCTGGTCGGGAGGGTCGCCCCGGGACGGTGACCCGGTCGGTGGTGGGCGGTGGCCGAACCGGGGAATCCGACACGCCAGTAGCCTCGTCATGTTGACGAATGATCAGCAGATCCGCTTGCCTGGTGCCGTCCGGACACGGAGGGTGACCGAAGTTCCCCTCCGCATGACACCCCCAACGACGGAGACACCGTGCGCCTTCGCCTTCGCCTGTTCGTCGCGCCCCTCGCCGCAGCCGCCGCCCTGCTCGCCCCGAGCATCCCGGCCGCGGCCGCCGACACGGCCACCGCCGGAGGACGGGCGGCCACCCCGTCCGACCAGTGCTCCGCGGCCTTCTTCCATGACGACGCCCGACTCGGCCCGCAGGACCTCCCGACCACCGGTCCGGTCGGCCGCCAGCTCGCCGGGTACCAGCGCACCGGCGGTGCGAGCGACCGGGACTTCCTGGCGAAGTACTACGACCCGGCTGCCAACGGCGGCAAGGGCGGCTGGATCTACCCGCCCGCCGACGGCTACGTCACCCTGCCCGACGGCAGCCCCATCGAGTTCGACCTCACGCTCTACCCCAACCAGAACATCGACCGCTACGGCAGCGAGTACGGCGCCTTCCTCGCCCCCGAGGGCCTGCCCTACGCCGACCGCGCGATTCCGCCGCAGAGCCTGGACGGCAACCCGCCGGCCGGCTGCAACTACCACGACTACAAGGTGGTCAAGGCGTTCAAGGTGCACGCCGGCCCGATCGCGCCGTGGTTCAACCAGCCCGGCTGGGGCCTGCAGTACCAGCTGGACGGGGCCCTGGTGTCCGGCAGCCCCGCGAAGCTCAACGTGATGTGGCTGGTCGACAACGGGTACCTCGCCCGGATCTGACCCCGTCTCCGTCTTCGCCTCCGCAACAGCGTCCGGTGCCCATTCGGGCCCCGGACGCCGCGTTCGCAGCCCGCCGTCGGCGGCCGGGCACTCGGGCGGGCCGGTCGGAGCGGATTATCCGCTGGCGGCCCGCGGGAGCGGGAGGTAGGAAGGCCGGATGACCACCAGCGAAACCGCCGCCGCCGCCGCCACCGCCACCGCCGCCACCGCCGCCGACCGCCGCGTCTTCCGCCCCGCCGTCCTCGACCTCGGCGACGCCCTGCTGCGCCCCTGGGGGCGCAGCCTCGACGTGCCCGGCGGCGTCGTCCCCGCCCTCGTCGCCGCGGCGACGGACCCGGACATCGCCCGCTGGAACCCGCTGAGCACCACCGATCAGGAAGCCGCCGAGGCCTATCTGGACCGCTGCGACGCCCACTGGGACGACGGCACCATGGCCGCCTTCGCCGTCACCGACGCCGCCGGCGGCACCCTCCTCGGCAACGCCTTCCTGCGGTGGAGCAACCAGGCCGCGGCCATGGTCGGCTACTGGCTGCTCGCCGCCGCCCGCGGCCGCGGCCTGGCCACCCGCGCCACCACCGCCGCCACGCGCTGGGCCGTCGAGACCGCCGACGCCCGCCGCATCGAGCTGTTCCACGCCGTCGGCAACGACCGCTCCTGCCGGGTCGCGGACCGCGCCGGCTTCCCGTACGAGGGCACCCTGCGCGCCTCGTGGCGCTTCGCGGGGCGCGACTACCAGGACGAGCACCTGCACGCCCGGCTGGCCTCGGACCCGTTCGCCGCCCCGGCCGGGCCCGCCTGACCCCGTAGCGGACCCGCGCGCGCCCACGCCTCCGCGCCCACGCCTCCGCACCCGCCCCTCCGCGGCCGGCCAGGCAGCGCGCAGGACGGGGGAGCGGCCTAACCTGGAAGGGCGCGCACGGCGCGTGGCCTGCGGACGGGAAGCGGTGGCCATGACGGTGATCTCGGCGGCTCTCTTCGGTACCGACTGGCGGCCCGGACTGCCCGGCGGTGCCGAACTGCTGCGCGAGTGCGCCGCCCGCGGCTGGACGGTCGTCCTGACCGGCCCCGCCCCCGGCGGGGCGCCGGCGCTGACCGTGGCCGAGCCCGGCGGCGAACCGCTGCGGGCCGCGCTGGAGCTGGTGGACGGCGGGCCCTCGCACGCCGTGGCCGTGGCCGGCAGTGTGCGCGAGGTGCGGGCGGCGCGGCGGGTCGGGGTGCCGTGCGTCGCCCTGGAGACCGGCGGCGACGCCGGCCCTGAGCTGCGGGCGGCGGGAGCGGCCGAAGTCCACCGCGACGCCGCCGCCCTGCTGCGCGTCCTGGACGACAGCCTGCTCGCCCGCCCCCGGGCCTTCGGACCCGTGGACGCCGCAACGGGCGCGCCCCGGAACGGTTAGCGCCGGCCCGTACCGGGAAACCGCCCGGGTGCGAGCACGTCACCGGAAGTGTCGGAGGTGACCGAGATGGACGGCCCCGCTTTGAGCGGATGGGAGCGGCGACTCCTTGAGGAGATCGAGTCCGATCTGCGCCAGGACACACGGCTCGACCGGAAACTGAGCACGATGGGCGCCAAACGGGCCGGCCGGGTGCGTGGCGTGCTCCGCGCGGTCGGACGCCGGCTCTCGGCCGGGGTGGTGGTGACCGCCCTGGTCATGACCGCGATCTGCCTCGGCGTGGGCGTCCGGACCCCGACCACGGCTGTGCTGACCGCGCTCGGGGTGGTCTGGGCGGCCTCGGTGGCGGCCGCGGTCGCCACCGCCGAGCTGCTGCGCCGCCGGAGCACCTCCCGCGACCGCCGGGGCCGTCCGGCCCAGCCGGAGGAGCAGCGCGAGCGCCGGGAACGGCGGCCCTGGGACCGGCCGGAGGCGTGAGGCGATGAGCACCGAACTGTGGGAGTACCGCCCCGGCTCGTCCCACCCCGCCGCCGACCCCGGCCTGGTCGGGTACGAGGTGCTGGCCACCGACGGCCCGGTCGGCCGGGTCGAGCAGGACACCGGGGACCATCTGCTGGTCGACGCCGAGTCCTGGGTGCCGGGCACCCGGGTGGTCGTCCCGGTCGGCCTGGTCGCCCGCGTCGACCACCTGGTGCTGGCCGTCCACCTCGACTGCCCGAGGGCCAGGCTCAGTTCCGCCCCGCCCGCCGCGGTCGACCTGACCGCCCCCCACCAGAGGTGAGGAGACGAGTCATGGGCTGGCCCTCCACCACACTCACCGACCGGACGATCGCCTTCCTGGTCGCCCCGTACGGCGTCGAGCAGATCGAACTGACCTCGCCCTGGCAGGCCGTCGCCGAGGCCGGCGGCACCCCGCGCCTGCTGTCCACCGCCGAGGGGCGGGTCCAGGCCGTGCGGCACCGCGACCCCGGCGACACCTTCGCCGTGGACGGCCTGGTCGCCGAGGCGGACCCGTCGGCCTACGACGGCCTGGTCCTGCCCGGCGGCGTCGCCAATCCCGACGACCTGCGCCTGGACCGGGCGGCGGTCGCCTTCGTGCACGCCACCTGCGCCTCCGGCCGCCCGGCCGCGGCGATCTGCCACGGCCCCTGGACCCTCATCGAGGCCGACGCCGTCCGGGGCCGCACCCTCACCTCCTGGCCGAGTCTGCGCACCGACCTGGTCAACGCCGGCGCCCACTGGGTCGACGAACCGGTCCACATCTGCCGGGACGGCCCGGGCTCGCTCGTCACCAGCCGCAAACCGGACGACCTGCCGCTCTTCGAGGACGCCCTGGTGACGGAGTTCGCCCACGCGGCGGCGAAGCGGCGGAAGTGACGGTGGGCCGTCGGCCGTCGCGGTGTACCGGCGTCAGTCGCCCCGCAACCGGACGAAGGTGGCGGTGGGCGGCCGCCCGGTGAGGGTGAGTTCGGCGCGCAGCGGGCCGGTGAGGGGGTGGACCGGGCCGTGGTCCGGGTCGGTGGTGGCCGGGCCGAGGAGGGGGCCGACGACCTCGGCGACCTCGCGGGCCTGCACGGCGGTGAGCCGCGGGGTGGTCAGGAAGACGCGGCCGTCGTCCAGTCCGAGGATCAGCGCGTGCGGGCGGGAGGCCGGGCCGGTGACGGCGCGGACGGTGGCGTCGAGGGTGTCGCTGCGGCGGTACTTGACCCAGATGCGGCCGGCTCCGCGCGGACGGTAGGGGGACGCGGCGGCCTTGCAGACCAGGCCCTCCACCCCGGTGTCGGCGAGCTGCGCCATCCACTCCAGGGCCTCCGCCCGGTCGGTGGTGGCCAGCACGGGCTGGATCGGCGGCGGGACGTCGGCCAGGGCGGCGAGCAGCAGTCGGCGGCGGTCGGTGAGCGGCAGCCGGCGGACGTCGCGGCCGGGCAGGGCCAGCAGGTCGAAGACGATCAGGCCGAGTGCGACGTCCGGGGCGGCGGCGCGGGCCTGGCGGGTGCGCAGCAGCTCGCCGAAGGCGAACCGGCCGCCGCGCCAGGCGACCAGTTCGCCGTCCAGGACCAGCCCCTCGGGGAGCCGGGCGACGGCGGCGGCGATCGGCGGGAACTCGGGGGCGAGGTCGCGGCCGGTGCGGGACTGCAGGAACGGCGGGCGGTCGCCGCGGGCGAAGGCCACGCAGCGGAAGCCGTCCAGCTTCAGCTCGTACTGCACGCCCCCGCCGCCGAGGCCGTCGGCGGGCGGTACGGCGGTGACGGCGGCGGGGCGCACCACCTCGACGGGCGGGTGCAGCACCTGGCGCGACTGCTCCGGCCGCGGCTCCCGGCCCTCCTGGGGCTGCCGTGTCCGCTGCTCCGGCTGTTGGCGTGACGTCCCCGAAGGGGCGGGCGGCAGCGGCCGGGCCTGCTCCGGATCCAGCAGCGGGGCGAACAGGTCGCCGTGGGCGGCCAGCCGGTCGGGGACCTCGGCGAGGGTGAAGGCCAGGTCCGGCTCGCCGCCGGCCCGTTCCAGCTCGGCCCAGGACAGCGGGGTGGAGACCGTCGGTTGGGGCCGGGCCCGCAGGGTGTAGGGCGCGGCGGTGGTCTTCTTGGCGTTGTTCTGCGACCAGTCGACCAGCACCCGGCCGCGGCGCCGGGCCTTGGCCATGGTGTGCACGACCAGCTCCGGGTGCTCGACCTCCAGGGCGGCGGCCAGTGCCTTCGCGTAGGCGGAGACCCGGGTGCTGGGCGTGGGCTCGATCGGGACCAGCAGGTGCAGGCCCTTCGAGCCGGAGGTCTTCACCCAGGCGGTGAGACCGTCGGCCGCGAGCCGTTCGCGCAGCAGCAGCGCGACCGCCCGGCAGGTGAGGATGTCCGCGCCCTCGCCCGGGTCGAGGTCCAGGACCAGCCGGTCGGCGACGGCGGGCGCGGCGGCGTGCCACTGCGGGACGTGCAGCTCCAGGCAGCCCAGGTTGGCGACCGTGAGCAGTGCCGCGCCGTCGTCGAGCACCAGCTGGCGCAGTTCGCCGCGGTTGCTCGGCACCTCGACGGTGCGCACCCAGTCCGGGGTGCCGGGCGGCGGGTTCTTGGCGACGAACACCTCCGCCTCGACGCCGTCCGGGCAGCGCAGGAAGGAGACCGGGCGGTCGCGCAGGTGGGGGAGCAGAGCGGTGTGGACGGCGGCGTAGTAGCGCAGCACCTCGCCCTTGAGGGTGCCGGTGCGCGGGTAGTACACCTTGTCGAGGTGGGAGAGGGCGAGGGTGCGCCCGTCCACCGTCATCTGCGGCATGGGCCGCCTCCGAAGCCTCCGGTGGGGTGCCCCCCGCACGTCAGTCTGCCCCGGTTCGGCGGTCACCGCCCCGGGTGCCGGGACGGTGCGGCGGGCGGCTACCGCCCCGCGCCGACCAGTGCGTGGGCGTCCGCGACCAGGTCCGCGATCCTGGTCCAGTCCGGGGCCGGGCCGTCCAGGTAGACGCCCAGCCACCCCCGGTGGCCCACGTACGGCGGCCGGAAGTAGCGGTCGGGGTCCTCGCCCAGCAGGCGTTCCTGCGCGCCGCCGGGCGCCGCGCACCAGAAGCCGAGGCGGTCGTCGTGGTGGTGGTCGGCGAGCATGGCGAACATCCGGGCGCGGCGGCCGGAGCCCGCGAACCAGCTCGGTTCCCCGTGGCTGACCCGTTCCTCGACGTCCGGCAGCGCCAGGCACAGCGCGCGCAGCCTGCTCACCGGCGTGGGCACCGCGTCACCCCACGGCCGGGCGGGGCGCGCCCGGGTAGGTGCCGAAGTACCAGCGGTTGCCCTCCGGGTCGGCGGCGGCGAAGTCGCGCGAGCCGTAGTCCGTGTCGTGGGGCGCGGTGGTGATCCGGGCCCCGGCGGCCACCGCGCGGGCGTGCACGGCGTCCGGGTCGGCGGTGACCACGTACGCGGTGAAGCCGCCCGGGCGACCCGGCCAGGGCTCGGCGCCGTCGGGCGTCCCGCGGTCCGAGCCGAGCATCACACCGCCGCCCTCGGGCCAGGCCAGCTCGGCGTGGGCCACGAGCTCGCCCTCACCGTAGGTGACGACCTCCTGGAAGCCGAAGGCCTCGACCAGGAAGCGGATCAGGCCCCGGGCGTCGGTGGCGCGCAGACTGGGCCAGACCTGCGGGGCGGGGGTCTCGGTGGCGTCCATGGCTCTCTCTCCTCGGGATCGGCTGGGGTGCTACGACTCCCACTCTGCGGCCGCCCCGACCGCCCCGCCTTGGACGTTTCGGAACTTCGCGTCCTCCGGCCCCTCCGCCGCCAGCCACGCGCTCGGCGCCACCCCCGCCAGCGCCCGGAACTCGCGGGCCAGATGCGCCTGGTCGAAGTACCCGCAGCGCACGGCCAGTTCCGCCAGGCGGGCCGGCGGGGCGGAAGCGGCCAGCAGATGACGGGCCCGGTCGAAGCGCATCACCCGGGCGGCGGCCTTCGGCGTAAGCCCGGTCTCCCGGCGGAACCGCTCCTGCAGGTGCCGGGCGCTCCAGCCGCTTTCCCGGGCCAGCGCCGCCACCGGCAGACCGCCCCCGCTGCGCCGCAGCTCCCGCCAGGCCCGGCCGACCTCCGGCGGCACCTGACCGGACGGCCTGACGGCCCCCAGCAGCGCCCCGTCCAGCGCGGCGAACCGCTCGTCCCAGCTGCGGGCGGCGCGCAGCCGCTCCCGCAGTCGCGGGCCCAGCCGCCCGAGCACCTCCTCGGCGGGTACGTCCACGCCGGCCAACTCCCCGGCGGGCAGCCCGAACAGCGCCCGGGCGGCGAGCGGGTGCACGGCGACCTGCACCCCGGACTGCGCGCCCTCGTGGGTGATCAGCGCGGGCGCGGTGTGCAGGCCGCCGAGCAGCGTCGGGTAGCTGCCGGGCGGCTGCGCGGGGTCGGGGTGCGCGGCGATCACCAGCGGTTCGTCCAGGGTGAGGATCAAGGTCAGGTACGGGGAGGGCAGGCCGCGGTGCACGGCGGGCGCGAGGCCTCGCTGCCGGTAGCCGGAGTACCGGGCGACGTACGGGCGCAGCGCGGTCGCGGGCCGGGCCCGGACGGCCTCGTCGAGGGGCGCTGCGGGGTCGGCTGCGGCGTCCGCTGCGGTGTCCGGTCGGGCGTGCGTGGTCATCCTTCCAGTATCGGAGGCCCGGCGGGCGTGGCCGCGGGCTGGGCGGCGGGGTGCGGCGGCGGGGTGGTCGTGGGCGGTCCCCGGCGCGGTCGCGGACGGGCGCGGTGTTGCTTATGGTGAGGGCGCGGTCACCCCGTCCGTGCCCTGCCGGGCGCCCGGGGGAGCACCGCCGGGGGGAGACCGGGGGGAATCACCGACGAAGGAGACCCCGTGACCACCGCCCGAGACATCATGCACACCGGCGCCCAGTGCATCGGCGCCCACCAGACGCTGGCCGAGGCCGCGAAGATGATGCGCGACAAGAGCGTTGGCGCGCTGCCGATCTGCGGCGACGACCAGAAGCTGAAGGGCATCATCACCGATCGCGACATCGTGCTGAGGTGTATCGCCGAGGGCAAGGACCCGGCCTCGATGACGGCCATGGAGCTGGCCGGCCACCTGCACTGCGTGCGCGCCGAGGACAGCATGGAGACGGTGCTGCGCAAGATGGAGCAGCACCAGATCCGGCGCATCCCGGTGATCGACGGGGAGCGGCTGGTCGGCATGATCAGCGAGGCCGACCTGGCGATGGGCCACCGCGACGGCCAGCGGCTGACGGACCAGCAGATCATCGACTTCATGGACAGCGTCTACCTGAAGCAGTGACCGGGCCCGGTCGGAACCCGACCTGAGCCAGGCCCCGTCCGCACCCGTGACCGGCCGGTCCCCTCGTACCGGCCGGGCCCTTAGAAGGTGCCGGACGGGGCCGTCGCGCGTCTTGTACAAATGCGCACGAGGACGGCTCGGCGAGCGGACGGCTCGGCGCGCGTGCGGGCGTGGACGGGTGCAGGCCCCGGCGACCCGAGGGCGCCGACGTCCCTACGCCGCGCCGGTGTCGAGGACGGCGCTGGTGACCCGCCCGGCCACCCGGTCGGCGGGCTCGGGCCGGGCTGCGGTGCCGCGCCGGGAGGCCAGGAACTCGCGCGGCGAGCAGCCGACCATGGCGCGGAAGCTGCGGTCGAGGTGGGACTGGTCGTAGTAGCCGCACAGCGTGGCGAGGTCGGCCCCCGTGGGGTGGTCCACCCGGGCGGCGAGGACGCCGAGGGTGTGCTGGAGCCGGAGGATGCCGGCGGCCTGTTTGGGGGCGAGGCCGAGGTGCTCGCGGAAGCGCAGCTCCAGTCGGCGGCGGCTCCACCCGGTGCCGTCGACCAGGGTGTGGATCGGCGCCAGTCCGTGGGAGCGCCGCAGTTGCTGCCAGGCCCAGCGGACGGACGGTTCCCAGTCCGGGCCGTACGCGAACAGCGCGGCGAAGTACCCGTCCAGCATGGCGAACCGGGCCGGCCAGCCCGGGGCGTCGGCCAGCCGGTCGGTCAGCGCCCGCAGCCGCGGGCCGAGGACGTCCCCGGCCTCGGCCCACTGCCCGCCGAGGTCGCCGGCCAGCGGACCGAACGCCCGGAACGCGCCCTGCGGGGTGAGCGAGACGGCCAACCCGTGCAGGACGCCCGTGTGTTCGGCGATCGTCGCGGTGCGGCGCAGGCCGGCCGCGACCGATCCGAAGGAGGCGGCGGGGGCGGGGGTGACGGCGTCGGTGAGGCGCATCGCGCCCTCGAAGGCGAGCGCGACCGTGACCACGTCCGTCGGCACCTCCAGCCGCCGGCGGGGCTCCCGCAGGGCGAGCCGGTAGCCGCGGTAGCCGAGGACGTACCGGCGCAGCGGCGCGGCGGGCGTGCCGAGGACCATCCCGGGCGCGGTCGTCGGGAGGGCGCTCTCGACCATCTCAACTCCCGTGCTCCGCCGGGCGGCTGTGCTGTGCACGGACCATCGTAGGCCGCTCGGCCGCCGGCGGCCCGCCGGGCCGTCTCATTGGCCGGATTCCTGTTCCTCACCAGCCGGGATGCGGGGAGAATCGCCCCCATGGGAAAGCAGTACGCATGCATAGACGGCCGGCTGCGCCAGTTCATCGAGCGCCAGCCGGTCTACTTCGTCGCGACCGCCCCGCTGGCCGCGGACGGGCACGTCAACCTCTCGCCCAAGGGCCGCTCCGGCACCCTCGCCGTGATCGACGAACTCACCCTCGCCTACCTGGACTTCGGCGGCTCGCAGGCCGAGACGGTGGCCCACCTGCGGGAGAACGGCCGGATCACCCTGATGTGGTGCGCCTTCGACGGCCCGCCGACCGTGGTGCGGGTGCACGGCCGGGGCGAGGCGATCTTCCGCGACGACCCGCGGTTCGCCGACCTGCTCGGCCACTTCGACCCCGATGCCGACGGTTCGGGGCTGCGCGCGATCGTGCTGGTCACGGCGGAACGGGTCAGTGACTCCTGCGGGTACGCGGTGCCGTTCATGGACTACCGCTCCGACCGGGACCTGCACGCCCAGTACTTCGACCGCAAGGACGAGGAGGAGTTCGGCGCCTACTGCGAGCGCAAGCCGCTCGTCGGCACCAGCATCGACGGCCTGCCCGCCGTCCCGCTGCCGCTCCCGCCCCGGCCCGCCTGACGGATCACGGGCCGACGGGCGGGCTGCCGAGGACCATCAACTTCTCCGGGTCGGGGAACGGCCTGAAACCGGCTTTGGCGTAGAGCTCGTGGGCATCCAGGGTGGAGAGCATCAGCCGCTTCAGCGCGTACGGCCGCAGGTGCTCCACCACGGCCCCGGCCAGCCACGTCCCCAGCCCGCGGCCGCGGTGCGCGCGGTCCACGTAGACGTCGCAGAGCCAGCCGAAGGTGGCGAGGTCGGTCACCACCCGGGCGAACGCGACCTGCTCGCCGCCGTCCGCGTACACCCCGAACGGCACTGAGGCGCGCACCGACTGCGCCACCACCTCGCGGTCGCGCCCGAGCGCCCAGAACGCGTCGGTCGAGAGCCAGTGGTGGACGAGGTCGAGGTCGATGCGGTCGGGATCGGTGTCGACCTGGTAGCCGTCCTCGCGAGTGATGATCATGAGGCGGGATGCTAGCCGACCCAGCGGACCGGGACAGGGCGGACCGGGACCGGGCGGACCGGGACCGGGCGGTGGGGCTGCAGGCACGACGAAGCCGCCGCGCCCGGCAGGGGTGCGGCGGCAGCGTCGTGCCAGCGTGGGTCCTACTTGGTCAGACCGGCCTTGACGGAGCAGACCGGCCAGGCGCCCGGGCCCTGGGCGGCGAGGACCTTCTCGCCGACGGAGATCTGCTGGTCCTTGGTGGCCAGGTCGGCGCGCGGGGCGAAGGAGGTGCCGCCGAAGGCCGCCCAGGTGCTGGAGGTGAACTGCAGGCCGCCGTAGAAGCCGTTGCCGGAGTTGACGGCCCAGTTGCCGGTCGCCTCGCAGGAGGCGACCTTGTCCCAGACCGTGGCCGGCGCCGCGGAGGCGCTGGTGGCCGTGACGAGGCCGGCCACCGGGAGGGCGAGGACCGCCCCGGCCATCAGCGCCATCCGGACGCGGTTGCCGCGCTTCGGGGTGGCGGTGGTGGTGGCAGCGGCAGTCTCGTTACGGAAGGTCATGGATTTCCTTTCGGAGGGGGTTGCGAGCACGCGGAACCAGGCCCTCGGAAGGCCGTCGGTTTCGGGGACACGTCACTCGCGTGGTCCGGCACCGTTCCTGCTCGGGGGCGGTGGGGCCCATCCGGAGCGGATCGCTCGGTGCAACGGGTTCGAAGTTACGGGGGTGGTCGTGGAGGATTCAAGGATTTGAAGGTTTAGGCACGTCAGAGGCCGGTTACCGGGCGTAATGATCAAGGAAACGGGCTGATTTCTACCGCTTTGCCCCCATTTCCAAGATCAAATCACCCTGGGAAGTGCGCCGCGTCACGCGGAACGGCGTGTGAGGCCGGGCACATCGTCGACAGCGCGTGACGGTCTGCCAGCCGCCGGTGCCGAATTCACGACGCCCGCCGCCGCCGCGGGTGGCTCGCACCACAGGCCTCACCGGGGAGCCCCCTGCCCTCACTCCCCGTGTCGGCAATAGCCTCAGGACCATGAGCAACGACAGCGATGCAGCGGACACGGCGGACGCCGGAGAGGCGGACGCGCGAGGGGCGGACGCGGGAGGGGTGGCCGGAGCCGGAACGCCGATCGGCGCAGAAGGCCACGAGGTCGCGGCCGCGCCCGCGGGCTTCGAACTGGGCACCGACGGACCCGCGGTGATCCTGGCCGGCCTCGACGGCTCGGACTCCTCCTGGCGCGCCACCGCCTACGCCGCCGGACTGGCCCGCCGCCAGGGTGCCGTCCTCGCGGTGGCGTACATCCAGCCGATCCTCGGCGCCGCGACGGCCCTGGCCGGGGCGGCGGTGGAGGAGACCACCCAGGAGATCGCCGAGGAGCTGCTGGCCGCCCTGCGCGAGGCCGAGGAGCGGGTGCGCGAGGTCTGGAAGGTGAAGTGGCGCTTCCTGACGCTGCGCGGCGACCCGTACGGCGGGCTGGCCAAGCTCGCGGACGAGTTGCGCGCCGACGCCGTGGTGGTCGGCGTCTCCGAGCAGGCCGGACACAAGGTGATCGGGTCGGTGGCCGTCCGGCTGGTGAAGGCGGGCCGCTGGCCGGTGACCGTCGTCCCGTAGGGGCTGGGGCCGCAGACGGAGCTGCAATCGGGGGCCGACCGCCTGTGCGCACTGGGTGCCTGTCTGGATGCCTGCCCGCCTGGCGGGCGGCGGTGGGGCGGCGGGTAGGGTGCGTGAACATGACGGACACGCGGGGCACGCACCCCTCCGGGCCCGCCCACCCGACCGGAAACGACCTGCACCTCGAGCTCCCCGCCGCCGGTGGCCGCCGGGCCGCGCTGATGGCAGCCCTGCGCGAGGCGATCCGCAGCGGGCGCCTCGCGCCCGGCACCCGGCTCCCGCCGTACCGTGCACTCGCCGCCGACCTCGGGCTGGCCCGCAACACCGCCGCCGAGGCCTACGCCGAACTCGTCGCCGAGGGCTGGCTGACCGCCCGTCAGGGCTCCGGGACCACCGTCGCCGAGCGCGCCGAGCCCGTCCCGTCCGCCCGGGCCCGCCGGCCCTCGCCCCGCCCCGGGCCCCGGCACGACCTGCGACAGGGCCGGCCCGACGCCTCCTCCTTCCCCCGCGCCGCCTGGCTCGCCGCCGCCCGACGGGCCCTCACCGCCGCACCCAACGAGGCCTTCGGGCCCGGCGATCCGCAGGGCCGACACGAACTGCGCACCGTCCTCGCCGACTACCTGGCCCGCGCCCGCGGGGTGCGCACCGACCCGGAGCGGATCGTGATCTGCTCCGGCTTCGCCCACGCGCTGCGGCTGCTCTTCGACGGCACACGGCCCGTCCTGCCGCCCGCCGAGACCGGGCCGCTCGCCGTCGAGGCGTACGGGCTGGGCTTCCACCGCGGCCTGCTGGCCGCCGCCGAGGTGACCACCGTTCCGCTGCCGATCGACGAAGAGGGCGCCCACGTCGACGAGTTGGCGCACCATGAGGACGTCCGCACGGCCCTGCTCACCCCTGCCCACCAGTTCCCGACCGGCGGCCCCCTGCACCCGGGCCGCCGCGCCGCGGTGGTCGACTGGGCGCGCGGCCGGGGCGGATTGATCCTGGAGGACGACTACGACGGCGAGTTCCGCTACGACCGCCAGCCGGTCGGCGCCGTGCAGGGCCTCGACCCCGAACGGGTCGTCTACCTCGGCACCACCAGCAAGAGCCTCACGCCCGCGCTGCGCCTCGGCTGGATGGTGCTGCCCGACCACCTGGTCGACCGGGTGCTCGCCGCCAAAGGCGAACGGGAGGGCTGGGCCAGCGCGTTGGACCAGCTGACCCTGGCCGAGTTCATCGACTCCGGCGGCTACGACCGGCACGTGCGCCGGATGCGCCGCCGCTACCGCGACCGCCGCGACCAACTGGTGGCCGCCCTCGCGGCCGGCGCCCCGCACATCGCGGTGTCCGGCATCGCGGCCGGTCTGCACGCGGTGCTGCGCCTGGAGCCGGGCACCGAGCGCTCCGTCCTCAAGGCCGCCGCCTACCGGGGCCTGGCCGTGGACGGACTCGCGGACTACCGGCACCCGGCGGCCGACCCGGAGGCCATGCCCGCCGTTGACGGTCTGGTGGTCGGCTACGCCACACCGCCCGACCACGCCTACCCGGCGGCCCTCGCGGCGCTGTGCGACATCCTGCCGCCGTCGGCCTGAGCGCGAGGGGACGGCCCGGGCGCGGCCAGTGTGCCGGGTTGACGCCGGGCGGCGGCCTGCGGAGCTGCCTGGCGGGGCCGCCGGCGGGGTGGGAAAACCGTTGGTGGCACCGGCTCCGCGCTCGCGAACGGATGTTCCTCCGGTCGGCGGGGCGATGGGGGCGAACCGTGCGAGATTCACCCTATCGGGGGGTGCTGGGCGTCCGTACGGGCTGGGCCGGGTCCTGGTGATCTAGGGTTCCGGATGGGTCGCCGGGAGACGGCGGCTGCATTCGCGAATCTTCGCCAACGCCCTCACCAGTATACGGATCTGATGATTCGTCACGGCATGCGTCAAGGGCGGACCGGATGGCCCTGGCCGCGCGAGCCGAACCACAGGAATGGAGACCCCTGCCGATGCCCGTGGACACCAGCCCGGAGACAGAGCAGGTCAAGCAGCAGAGCCTTGCGACGGCCGCTGCCCGCAACCTTGCGACCACGACCAAGTCCGCACCGCAGATGCAGGAGATCACCTCCCGCTGGCTGCTCAAGGTGCTCCCCTGGGTGCAGGCCGCCGGTGGCGCCTACCGGGTCAACCGACGGCTCACCTACGCCGTGGGCAACGGCGTGGTGGAGTTCATCAAGACCGGCTCGCAGGTCCGGGTGATCCCGGCGGAGCTGGGCGAGCTGGCCCTGCTGCGCGGTTTCGAGGACGAGGAGGTGCTGGTCGCCCTCGCCGACCGCTGCCAGCAGCGGGACTTCGGCCCCGGCGAGGTGCTCACCACGCAGGGCGAGGCCGCCGACCGGATCTTCCTGATCGCACACGGCAAGATCAACCAGATCGGCACCGGCAAGTACGGTGACGAGACCGTGGTCGGCGTGGCCGGCGACGGCGACCGCTTCGGCGACGACGCCCTGCTGAACCCGGACGCCCTCTGGGAGTTCACCGCCAAGACCGCCACCGCCGGTGTCGCGCTGACTCTGACCCGGGCGGACTTCGCCGCCATCCGGGACAACGCGCCGAGCCTGCAGGAGCACCTGCAGGCCTTCCTCGCCCTTCCACTCCAGGCCCAGAACGAGCGCGGCGAGGCCGAGATCGCGATGTCGGCCGGCCACCACGGCGAGTACGAGCTGCCCGGCGCGTTCGTGGACTACGAGCTCAAGCCGCGCGAGTACGAGCTGAGCGTCGCGCAGACCATCCTCAAGGTCCACACCCGCGTCGCGGACCTGTACAACCAGCCGATGAACCAGATCGAGCACCAGCTCCGGCTGACCATCGAGGCCCTGCGCGAGCGCCAGGAGCACGAGCTCGTCAACAACCCGGAGTTCGGCCTGCTCAACAACGCCGACTTCGACCAGCGGATCCAGACCCACTCCGGCCCGCCCACCCCGGACGACCTGGACGAGCTGCTCAACCGCCGCCGTGACCCGGACTACCTCCTGGCCCACCCGAGGACCATCGCGGCGATCGGCCGCGAGTTCAACGCCCGGGGCCTGTACCCCACCCACGTCGACCTCGGCGGGCAGCAGGTGCCGGCTTGGCGCGGGGTGCCGATCCTGCCGTGCAACAAGATCCCGATCACCAAGGAGAACACGAGCTCGATCCTGGTGATCCGTACCGGTGAGGACAACCAGGGTGTGATCGGCCTGCACCAGACCGGCATCCCGGACGAGTACCAGCCGTCGCTCTCGGTCCGCTTCATGGGGATCGACGAGAAGGCGATCATCTCGTACCTGGTCAGCGCCTACTACTCGGCCGCCATCCTGGTGCCGGACGCGGTGGGCGTGCTGGAGAACGTGGAGATCGCGCACCGCCGCCACTGAACCCGCGGAACAGCGAGCACGGGCCGTAACCGGTCGGCTCGAAGATCGTTTGACCTGATGACGGACGGCCCGCCCCCGGAGGCGGGCCGTCCGCGTGATCATTTCTGGCCACTTCCGGTCGTGTCCGATCGACTTTTGGGCGGGAAGTCGACCACTTCCGGCCCGCCTGCCGGTCCTGCGGCTGCGCATCGACTCAAGTGCCAGTTCCAGTGTTCCGGTTTCAGCCCCCAGTTCCAGCGCCAGTTCCAGTCCGCGCCCGAGCCCCAGCCCGAGCGAGAGCCCGTTTCGGCCCCCAACGACCCGAGAGGTGTGTGGAGTCATGCCCCAGCGTCGGCAGTTCCGACGGATACCGCTGCACGGCGGTGGGACTGCGGCCTCCGGGCGGCGGGTACGGCTGATCGGCGCGGCGGTCGGTGTGGTCGCGATGTGCGCGTTGGCCACCGGCGCGACCGCGTCCGGGGCCGAGCATGCCGCAGGACACTCACCCGGCCCGGCCGTGGACACCTGCGTGTGCACGGAGACAGACGTGTCGGTCTCGGTGGGGCCGGGCGGGAGCGTGGGCGTCGGGGTCGGCGTCGACGTACAGGTCGGGGTCAGTGTCGCCCCGAGCATCGGCACCGGCCAGCACGGCCACAAGCCCCCGCACGGGCATCACCCGTGCCACACGCCCAGGGCCACCCCGGTACCGGTCGCACCGCTGCCCTCGCCCTCGACGGGGCTCCGGCAGGAGCAGGGGCGGCCGGACGACGAGCACGCAGGGCATGGCGGGCACGGTGGTGGGCATGGTGAGCCCGGCGGGTGGAGTGGGAACGACGGGTGGGATGCGCACGACGGGTGGGGATGGCATCACGGGCATCACGGGCATCACCACCACCCGTACCCCTGCCCGAGTCCGACGCCCACCCCGACGCCCACGCCTACGCACACCCCTACCGCGACTCCTACGCCGACGCACACCCCTACCGCGACTCCTACGCCGACGCCGACGCGCACCCCCAGCCCGACGCCCACCCCGACCCGGACGCCTACGCCGACCCCGACTCCCACACCGACGCGCACCCCCGCCCCATCGCCGACACCTACGCCGTCACCGACTCCTTCGCCGTCACCGTCACCGACGCCGTCCCCGACCCCGACGCCGTCGCCGACCCCGTCACCGCCCAGCCCGACACCGGCTCCCACTCCGCCGCCCTCGCCGTCGGCACCGGCGCCTTCGGTGCCCCCGCCGCCGGCGCCCGTACCGCCTCCGCCACCGCCGGCGCCCGCCCCGCCCGCCCCGGCGGCCCCCGCACCCGCAGCCCCCGCGCCGGCCCCGCCCGCGCCCGCCGCACCGGCGGACCCGAGGCCGGTGGCCCCCAGCCCTGTCCAACCGAGTCCTGCCCAACCGAGTCCGGCCCCGCGGAGCCCGGATCCGTCGAGTCCTGCTCCGCCGAGCCCGCTGTGGCCGACCCCGTCGGCGCGGCCGGTGTTCCACGCCCCGGCGTCGAAGCCGATGGCGGTGTCGAGGCACCACCACAGCGCCTCGATGACCACGACGATGCTGCTGATCATGATCCCCGGCGTGCTCGCCGCGGCAGCCCTGCGTCCCGGTCGTGGCCGCGGTCGAGGCCGGTCGGGCCGGTCCTGACCGACCGGGGCTCCGGCGCCGAGTCCGCCGCCGAACTTTCGTTCCGTCACAAGCCAAGCCAGAGAAGGGACTTCCCATGTCCGAGTGGGTGGCGTTGACCATTGCCATGGCGTCGGCCTGTGCCGTCGTGGTGGCGGTGGTGCTGCTGAGGCACCGCCGGGTGAACAAGATCGAGGAGAACACGGACGAGACTCCGGACGTCATCGAGTACATCACGATGATGATCGGCGTCGTGTACGCGATCGTCCTCGGACTCGCCATCGCGGGTGTCTGGGAGGCGCGCGGCGCCGCCCAGGACGACCTGTTCCGCGAGGCCCAGTCGCTGCGCGAGGTGAGCGACCGGGCGGTGGTCTACCCGGTCGAGTTCCGCGATCAGGTCCGTGCCGATGTGGACGCCTACGTCAGCTACGTGGTGAACGTCGAGTGGGACTACATGCGCGAGAACGGCGAGATCAGCCCGAAGGGCGACCAGTTGCTGCAGAAGCTGCAGACGGACGTCGCCACCCGGCCGCCGGCCTCCGACCTGGAGGCGCAGGCGTACCAGCCGATCCTGGACCGGATCGGCCAGGCCTCCGACGCCCGCGACTCGCGCGGACAGAACGCCGGGCCGACGATGCCGGGGATCGTCTGGTTCGGACTGATCGGCGGTGCGGTGGTGACCGTCGGCATGCTGTTCGCGCTCCAGATTCGGCGCACACCGCGGGAGTTGGCCTTGGCGCTCTGCTTCAGTGCGCTGATCGGCTTCCTGCTGTTCATGATCTGGGACTTCGACGACCCGTTCTCCCGCAGCGTCTCGGTGACCACCCAGCCGTTCCAGGACCTCTTCCCCTCGCTCGACCTCAAGGGCTGAGCCGACTGGAGGGGGGCCGGTCCCGGACGCGGGATCGCCGGTTTCCAGAGGCCGTTGCACCACGTCGTCGGTTCGGTCAGGCCGCGAGCAGTTCGTGCAGGCGCTCGGCTGGGGTTCCCAGCCGAGCGTTCTGCGTGAGGGCTGTTGGACGAGCCCTGCCGCGCGGCCGTAGCCGTGGCGCTGACGGCAGGGCCTGACCTGACGTCAGTGCAGGCTGTCGTCCAGCGAGTTGAGCATCGTTCCGGACGCGTCGTCGTTCTCCAGGGAGAAGGCGAACAGGCCGCCCAGCCCCTTGCTCCTGGCGTAGGCCCCGCGCGCCTGGACGGCCTGCGGGGTGTCGCCGGTCCAGAAGTTGGTGCCGTCGTAGACCCAGCTGCTCTCGGTGACCTGGTCCCAGTGGGTCTGCGCCGCGGCGGGGTTCAGCTCCTTCCAGGCGGCCAGACCGGCCTCCTGGCTCAGTGGCCTGGCGGCCGTCGGGCCGGTCGCGCTCTGGTACAGGCCGAAGTTCGAGCCGGCCGGGACGCCGGTCCAGCCGCGCCAGTAGAACGGGATGCCGAGCACCAGCTTGTTCGCCGGGAAGCCGCCGGGGATGCCGTACTCGGGCAGGCCGGTGGTGTACGCGGCGACCGTGGTGTCCACGGTGTACTTGCGGGTGCCCGGGGTGATCGGCGTGGTCGGGTCGGCCGGGCTGTCGTGCAGCGGGTCCTGGTGGTTGGTCGGGCCCTTGGCGTCCCACGCGCCGTGCATGTCGTAGGACATCACGTCGGCGTAGTCCAGGTAGGCGCCGATCCGGTCGGTCTCCAGCTGGGCGACCTTGTCCTGGCCGCTGGGCAGGGCCGCCGTCAGCAGGTAGCGCTTGCCCTGCGCGGTGCCGAGGGCGTCCAGCTGGCTGCGGAACTCCTTGAGCAGCAGCGTGAAGTTCTGCTTGTCGGCGGCGGAGTAGTGGTTGCCGGTGTGGCCGCCGGCCGAGCCCGGATACTCCCAGTCGAGGTCGATGCCGTCGAAGATGCCGGCCGCCGACGCCTGACCGCCCGAGGCGTCACCGGCGACGCCGGTCGGCAGGTTGCCCTTGAGGAACATGTCGATGCAGGAGGAGACGAAGGTCCGCCGGGAGGCGTCGGTGGCCGCCGCGTCCGAGAAGTACTTGGAGTACGTCCAGCCGCCGATCGAGATGGTGAACCGCAGGTTCGGGTAGGCGGCCTTGAGTTGGCGCAGTTGGTTGAAGTTGCCCTTGAGAGGCTGCTCCCAGGTGTCGCTGCTGCCGTCCACGCTGGTGCCGGAGTTGTAGTCGGCCTGGTAGTCGGCATAGGCGTCGCCCGCGCCGTCACCGGCGTTCGGGTTGGACTCGTTGGCCGAGTCGGAGGCCTTCACCGCCTGGAAGCAGGTGAACTTGGCGGGGTCGATGTTGGCGAACGCGTAGTGGACGACGTCCAGCTTCGTCGCGGCGCCGGCGGTGACGACGTTCTTCGGGTAGTACGCGTTCTCGTAGATGCCCCACTGGTCGAAGTAGGCCGAGCGGACCGGCCGGGGCGCGGGCGCGGCGGCGGTGGCGGTGCTCACCGGGGCGGACTGCGCGGAGGCGTGGCTGCCCGAGTAGCCCTGGACGCTGAAGGTGTAGCTCCGGCCAGGCAGCAGTGAGCTGACGGCGACGGAGGTGCCCATCGAGGTGGCGACCAGCTGGCCGTTGGACCACACCTTGTACGCGACCGGGCCGTCGCCGCTGGTGAGGGTGGACGGCTGCCAGGTGAGCACCACGGCGTCGGAGGTGGCCTTGGTGACGGCGAGGCCGGTGGGGGTGGTCACCTTGCCGTCCCCGGCCGGGCCGCTGGCGGTGGCCGTCGGGGTCGGGGTCGGGGTGCCGGTGGGGCTGCCCGTCGGGCTCGATGTCGGGCTGCCGGTCGCGGTCGGGCTGCTCGTGGCGGTGGGGCTGGTGGATGCGGTGGGGCTGCCGGTCGCGGTCGGGCTGGAGGTGGCGGTCGGGCTGCCGCTGGCCGTGGGACTGGTGGACGAGGTGGGGCCGGCCGGGCCGGTCAGCGTGAGGTCGTCCGCGTAGTACGCGCCGGTGCCGTACCAGCCGTGGGTGAAGACGGTGACGGAGATCGTCGAGGCGCCGGTGGTGAAGGTGGTGCTCAGCTGGTTCCAGCCGGTCCCGCCGGGCGTCCAGGCCGAGGAGTTGACGCCGGCGCCGGTGGCGCCCAGGTAGACGTAGCTGCCCTGCACCCAGCCGGCCAGGGTGTACGTGGTGTTCGGCCGGACGGTGACGGTCTGCTGGCACTGCGCGGTGTCGGCGGCCGAGGCGGCGCCGCTGAGCGCGTGGCTCCCGCTGTGCACCGGGGTGGTGACGACGGAACCGTTGGCGCAGGTCCAGCCGGCCAGGGTGCCGGTCTCGAAGTCGCCGTTGGCCAGCAGGTCGACCGGGGCGGCGGAGGCGGAGCCGAAGGTCAGGGCGAGGGCGGCGCCGCTGGTGGTGAGCGTGGCGGCCAGTGCCAGCGCGGTGGCCCCTCTGCGCTGGGCGGCCCGGCGTCCGGTGCGCTCTTCGCGGGAGCGGTCGGGCCGTGCGGGCATGACGCGGTCGTGCATGCGGTGGGTCCTCCGGATGTGTGGGGGTTCCGGCGGTGCGTCGGCCCGGACGGGCCGAAGGGAGCCGACCCGGGCGCGGTGGGGGCGCGCGGGCGGGTGACACGACTGAACAGATTGGACTGGACCAATATGCGCCGTCAAGGGTGTTCGGGTGCTGGACCGTTCCGGCGCCCGGTCACGGCGGGCCGGTAGGTTGACCGGGACGAGCAGGCCGACCGAACGGAGGAGGCGCGATGGACAGCCAGGACTGGGACGACCGCTACGCCGCGAGTGAACTGGTGTGGGGCGCCGCGCCCAATCGGTGGGTGGTGCGCGAACTGACCGGCGCGGCCCCCGGGCGCGCCCTCGACCTGGCCGCCGGCGAGGGCCGCAACGCCATCTGGCTGGCCGCCCAGGGCTGGGAGGTCACCGGACTGGACTTCTCCGCCGTCGCCCTGGAACGCGCCGAACGCCGCACCGCCGACCTGCCCGACGAGCTCGCCGACCGCCTCACCTGGCGCCACGGCGACGCCCGCACCTTTGAGGCCCCGGCCACCGGCTACGACCTCGTCCTGATCGCCTACCTCCAGCTCCCCGCCGCGGACCGCCGGGCCGCACTGCGGCGCGCCGCCGAAGCGCTCGCCCCCGGCGGCACCCTGCTGGTCGTCGGACACGACCTCAGCAACCTCACCGAGGGCATCGGCGGCCCGCAGGACCCGGCGGTGCTCTTCACCCCCGAGGACGTCCTGGCGGACCTCGCCGACCTCGGCCTGCACACCGTCCGCGCCGAGCGGGTGCTCCGTCCGGTGGGCGGCGAGCCCGGGCACAAGGGCGGCGCCGGCGGGGGCGAAGCCGGTGTCGCGGTGGACGCACTGGTACGGCTCGAACGGGCCGCCGCGTGACCGGCCGTGCGACGGGGCGTGCGACGGGCCGCGGGCCCACCCGGCGCGCTGTGCTGACCGGGCTGGCGGGCATCGCGCCGCTGGTGGTGGCGGGGTGCGCCTCGGACGCGTCCGGCAAGGCCGGGAAGTCCGCGAAGTCCGAGAAATCCGCGAAGTCCGGGAAGGGCACCGCAGCGGCCCCGGCGAGCGATGCGGGCGGCGAAGCCTTCGTGATGGTCATCCGGCACGGTGAGAAGCCCGACGGCGACCACCCGGGCCTGGACGAGAACGGCAAGCGGGACGGCAAGTCCCTGACCGAGCGCGGCTGGGCCCGCGCCAAGGCGCTGCCCACGCTGTTCTCCCCGCCCGCGCCAGGCCTCCGTACCCCGGCGCGGATCTTCGCCGCCGCCGACCAGGGCCCGCTGGCCGGCGCGCACCGGATGCGCCAGACCGTCACCCCGCTCGCCGCCGAGCTCGGGGCGGCGGTCGACACGCAGTACGCCGAATCCCAGGAGTCCGCGCTGGCCGGTGCCGCGCTCGCCGGGGCGCAGCCGGTGCTGATCTGCTGGGAGCACTCGCGGATCCCGCGCATCGTCGAGGCGCTCGGCGCCACCGGCAGTGGCGCGCCCTCCGCCTGGCCGGACCGGTTCGATCTGGTCTGGGTGTTCTCCCGGCCGGCCGGCGGGGCGTGGACCTTCCAGGAGGTGCGGCAGCACCTGCTGGACGGCGACGCCTGATCCGTGCGGCGGCAGTGCGAGGACTGACGGATCGTCAGTGCACTTTTTGATGCAGCCGATTTGTCGGGCGGCGCCTTCGGTTCCGAGAACGCGCACAGCGCCGCCGCAGGATTGGGTCGCCGATTCCCTCCGTGTGCGGACCATTGTCGAGGGTGAGGCGCGGGGGCGTGCGGGGTAAGGGTGCTCCCAGGACGCCGGCGGATGATCACAGATTTTCTACAGTGCTGTAGATTCGCGGCACGCGGCGGTGGCAGAACGAGGAGGGTGCGATGAGTGTTTCGCTGGCCAAGGGACAGAAGATCAGCCTGGAGAAGCCGGGCGGCGGTCAGCTGAGCCTGATCCGGATGGGACTCGGCTGGAAGGCGGCGGAACGCAAGGGCTTCCTGGCCAAGCTGCTCGGCGCCGGCCGGGAGATCGACCTGGACGCCTCAGCCGTGTTGTTCGCCCAGGGGCGGCCGGTGGACGTGGTCTTCTTCCAGCACCTCACCAGCAACGACGGCTCCGTCCGGCACAGCGGGGACAACCTGGTCGGCGGCTCCGGCGGCGCGACCGACGACGAATCGATCACGGTCGACCTGACCACCGTCGCGGCGGAGGTCGACCAGATCCTCTTCACCGTCAACTCCTTCACCGGGCAGAGCTTCCAGGAGGTCGAGGCGGCCTTCTGCCGGCTCGTGGACGAGACCACCGGCGCCGAGCTGGCCCGCTACACGCTCACCGGCGGCGGCCCGTACACCGCGCAGATCATGGCCAAGGTGCAGCGCACGGCGACCGGTTGGCAGATGACCGCGATCGGCCAGCCGGCCAGCGGGCGGACCTTCCAGGACCTGATGCCGGAGCTGGTCAAGCACCTCTGAGCCCAGCCCGGCCGGGCTGCGCCGGACCGGACTCGGTGCACCTGTCCGGATGCTCCCGGCGCGGTCTTCCGGCGCGGTCTTCCGGCCTCGGCCCGGCAGACGCCGCGCGGTTGGAAGCCCAGCGCCGCCACGGTGATCGGGCCGGGCCCGGGAGCCGCCGGCCCGATCACCCGCAGTGACGTCAGTCGAGGAGCGGCACGACCTCGGCGGCGATCCACTCCATCGCCTTCTCCAGGTGCTCGCCCGCGATCGGCAGCCAGAGCGTGCAGGCTTCCAGCCCGGCGGCGGCGAGCTGCCCCAAGTCCTCAGCCACGCTCGCGGCGGTGGGCGCATCGCCGCCGAGCGGGCGACCCGGGGGCGGTGCGATGGCGGGGATGCCGGGCGGGGTGAGGAAGGCGGCGGAGGCCAGCGTCAGGTGCTCGATGTCCGTTCCGTCGCGTCCGTCCTCCCCCGTGGCCTCCTCGGCGGCGAGTTTGCGCAGGCGCCCTCGTACGGCGGTGAGCTCCTCGGCGTCGACGCCGGTGCCGTACCAGCCTGCGCCGTGGCGCAGCACCCGGCGCAGCGCGGCGTCGCTCTGGCCGCCGATCCACAGGGGCGGGCCGCCGGGAGTGACCGGGGCGACGCCCAGGCGGGCCGCGCGCAAGGTGGTGAACCGTCCGTCGTAGTCGGCGGGCCGGTGCGCCCAGAGCGCGCGGGCGGCGGCGAGGTGATCGTCGGTGCGGGCGCCGCGCTCGCGCACGGGGACGCCGACGGCCGCGAACTCCTCCGGGTTCCACCCGGTTCCGACCCCGAGGAGGAACCGGCCGCCGGACACCACGTCCAGCGTGGCCGCCTGGTTGGCGAGCACCAGCGCCGGGTAGTACGGCGCGACCAGCACCGACGTCAGCAGCCGCAGGCGCGTCGTGGCGCCCGCGACGGCGGCCAGCAGGACGAACGGATCGGTGTCCAGACCGGAGCCGCTCTCCAACAGGCGGTTGCCGACGGCGACATGGTCGAATCCCAGCTCCTCGGCCCGACGGGCGGCGCGGAGCGGCGCGCCGCCGTCAGCCGTCGGCGGGGCGGGTTGGAGCGAGACACCGAGGCGGAGCTGGGGCATGGCGCGGCCTTTCGACGGGAGTCCGGTGGTGGTGGGGGCCGGACGGCGCTCGACCGTCCTTCCACCTTCCACTCGACCTCAACTGCCGCACCGGTGCGGTTCGTTCCGCCGAAGGAGTAAAGCCTTGATCCATGCGGCGTCGGGACGCCTGTGACGGGCGGTGGTTGCGCGAGGGGCGCGGTTCCCGGGACGGGACCGCGCCCCCTTCGGGCATCAGGGCCAGGGTCAGCCCTTCGGCGTCGCCGAGGGCGAGAACGAGGCGCTGGGCGTGCTGCTCGGCGCCGGGCTCGGGGTGCCCGTCGCGGTCGGCGTGGGAGTCGGGCAGCCGGGGGTGCCGGTGGGCGTCGCCGTCGGGGTACCCGTGGGCGTGGCCGTGGGGGAGGGGGTGCCCGTCGGGGTGGGTGTACCGGTGGGCGTGGCCGTGGCGGTGGCGGTCGGATCCGGGCAGGGCGCGGGCGTGCCGGTCGGGGTGCCGGTGGGCGTCGTGGTCGGGGTTGCCGTCGGGGTGCCGGACGGCGTGCCGGTCGGGGTGGTGGGGGGAGTGGTGGTCGGCTGCGCGGTCGGCGACGGCGAATCGCTAGGCGTGGGCGTCGCGGTGGGGCTCGTGGTGGGGCTCGGGGTGGGCGTGACCGGCGCGGACGGGTCCTGGGTCGGGTTCGGGGTCGGCGTCGTGCCGGCGCCCGTCGTCCCGCTGCCCGTTGTGGCGCTGCCTGTCGTGCTGCCGTCGACCGGGAGGTACGGCGAGGGCAGCGAGGGCGTCGGGACCGAGGAACCCGGTCGGTTCGGGACGGAGGTCACCGTGCCGCTGCCGTAGTGGGCCATCCAGTTGCGGACGGTCCGCAGGTACTCGCCCGAGTTGTTGTAGCTGAGCACAGCCCGGTCGAGCTGCGCCGGGTCGGCGAGGTCGCGGCCGCCGGCGCACAGGTAGCGCCCGGCGGTCTCGGCGGCGTCGAAGATGTTGCTCGGGTCGGCCTTGCCGTCGCCGTTGGCGTCGACGCCCCAGGATTCCCACGTGGACGGGATGAACTGCATCGGGCCGACGGCGCGGTCCCAACGGGTGTCGCCGTCGTAACGGCCGCCGTCGGTGTCGGGTATCGCGGCGAATCCGTTGCCGTCCAGCGCCGGACCGAGGATGGGGCGCAGCAGCGTGCCCGAGGCGTCCACCTGGCCGCCGTTGGCCTGGCCGGACTCGACCTGGCCGATCGCGGCCAGCAGCTGCCAGGGCAGGTGGCAGCCGGGGGAGCGCTGGGCCAGTGAGGTCTCGGCCTGGCGGTAGGCGGCAAGCACCGTGGCGGGCAGGGCAGGCCCGGTGGCCGCGAACGGGCCGGCGTCGGGCGCACCGGGCAGGGCGCCGGGCGGCTGCGGGAGTTGGACGGTGCCGCCGCCGTCGGCCGGGACACCGGTGCCGAAGGTGCCGGGCGAGGGACTGCCGAGCGGGGAGTCGGCGGTCTGGCGGTCGGCGCCCTGGGAGGTGGCACCGCTGGCCGGACCGGAGTCGGCGGCGGCGACCGGGGCGAGCCCGAGGCCCGTCACCTGGGAGCCCGTCAGCGCGGCAAGCGCGGCGAAGGCCGCCGCCGTGCCCGTGACCCGCTTGCCGACCCGAAGCTTCCGGCCGCCCGGCTTTCGGTCGCCCTGCTTCCTAGCGCCCTGCTTCCGCTCGCCCTGGGTGCTGCCGAACCTCGCCGTCATCCGTGTCCCCTCCCGCCGCCGCCCGGACCATCCCAGAACGGCCGACCTGTCGTCATCGTGCCCGTCCACCTGATGACGGCACCCGCCACCGGGACGATTAGTATCACGACGATCTGACAGGGACAGGGTGACCGGAAGAGGGCCCGACGCCCACCGCGGAGTTGACGACGCACTTCAGCGGGGGTGCGTACGGTCCCCTCCTACTGATTGTTCCAGAATGAGTGTGAGCTCTGGACCTGCGCTCGACGATCTTGGTCGGCGGAGCGGAACGGCCCGCCCGTCAGGGGCCGACCAAGGGCCGCCTGCCGTCGATGAGTTCGCGCACGAGGTCCAGGTGACCGGCGTGGGTGGCGGCCTCGGTGATCACGTGCAGGACGACCCCGCGCAGCGGTTCGGCGGGACGGATACCCCGAGGCCCCGGCAGGGCGGTTCGGGGCACGGGGGTGGTACGTGCGCGGCGTTTCCCGCTCCGGGCGGCGCCCGCAGCCGACCCGTCTGACCTGCCGGGACGTCCGGAGCGGAGGTCGGCACCTCTAGCAGGGCAGGCGCCCGGACGCCAGGGTGTGTCCCCAACTCGGCCCTGGACGGGTGACGTTCTGGCGAAAGTGGGCATGCCAGGAATCGCCGCCCGGCATGCTGTGCCGCGTGATGATGCGGATGGAGGTCCAGACCGTGAGCCCGAACCTGCCGGAGACCGTCACCGAGGGGACGGTCGTCCTGCCGGCGCCCCCTCGGGTCGTGGGCGATCTGGCCCGTGACCTGTCCCAGGCGGCAGCCGCCGTCCGGGCGGTGTCGCGGAACTGCCGCTCCGGCGGGGACGTCGCGATCGCGGCGTACACCGCCGTGGTGTGCACCGGGCGTTCGGCCGCCCTCGCCCTGGAGGAGGCGGCCGCCTGGTGCCACCAGGCCCCCGGCGCCGAAGTGCACTCACTGGCCTGGGCCCGGGTGCCGGGGCACCGCGAGGACGTCCACGAGTACCGCGTCACCATGGCCGTCAGCTTCCCCGACGACGAGACCGGAGAGCACCGCGGGGACACCCACCACGGCCGCCGCTGAGGTCGTATCATCGCCCCCATGGGTGAGGGGGTACGAACGACATGGTGAACGAGACAGCGAACGAGTCGGCGAACGCGACGGTGACCGGTCCGGTTGGTGGTGCGGACGGCATGGGTGCCGCCGCTCCGCATTCCGGCGCCACGGCCTCCGGCGCCATGGCTTCCGGGAACGACGGCGACGGCCCGCAGGAACTCTCGCGGGCCGCCGCCGTCACGGTCACCGTGTTGGCCGCGCTGTGTGGTTCGGCGGTACTGCTGGCCGTGTTGCACTGGCTCGGGTGGGCCGTCCCGGGGATCGGCTGGATCGTCGCCAAGGCCGGGATCAAGATCGCCGTCGGCGGTTTCGCCGGGCTGGCCGTCGGGCTCGCCTGGCTCCGGGCCCGGCTGCGGGAAGGGCTGCGGGCACGGCCCCGGAGCTGACCGAGTGCGTCAACCCGCCTGCGGAGAAGCGCAGGTGAGGTCGCGGGCCGGAGCCTCGTCGTCCAACAGGTAGCGCTCGACCACGTCGGTCACGCAGGCGTTGGGCCCGGGGTACTGGCCGTGGTCGCCGTTGCCGGTGACGGTGACCAGCCGCGAGCCGCGCAGCGCGCGGTGGGCGCCGAGCGCTGCCTCGTAGTAAGTCGCCGGGTCGTGGACCGAGTTGAGCATCAGCGTGGTCGGAAGGTGGGCGCCGGTGACCTTCACCTTGGGCGCCGGCGCGACCGGCCAGGACGCGCAGACCGCGCTGAAGGCGAGCGTCCGGGCCCCGGCCAGCGGGAAGCGGGCGGTGTTCTCGGCGCCTCGCTCGACCCAGGTGTCGAGGTCCTTGGTCCACGGGGTGTCGGTGCAGGTCACCGAGAAGTACTCGGCGAGGAAGTCCGGGCTGAGGTAGTGGCCGAAGGCGTTCACGGCCGTGGCCTTGTCCGTCGGGTCGGCGGTCTGCCAGTTGTCGACGGTGGTCAGGATCCGGGCGAGGATCGGGAAGTTGTCGGCCTCGTAGATCGCCCCGATCGCGACGTTGTCCAGCTGGTTCGGCCCGATCGTCAACGAGCCCTCCACGATGGGTTGGTCGTGCAGTGCGGCGCGCCGCTGCTCCCAGTGCGCCGTCACCTCCTCCGGCGTCGAGCCCCAGTGGTAGGTGGCGTCGCGGGCCGCGAGCCAGGGCACGAAGTCCTCGTCGAAGCGGCGCTGGAAGCTCATCGGCTGGCCCAGCTCGAACTTCTGCCAGGTGTCCTCGAAACCGATGTTGCTGTCCAGCACCATGCGCTCGACCCGGTGCGGGAAGAGCGTCCCGTAGTAGGCGCCGATCATCGAGGCGTAGGACGGCCCGAAGTAGCTGAGCTTGCGCTCGCCGAGCAGGCCGCGGAACAGGTCGATGTCGTGGGCGGTCTGCTCGGTGTTCAGGTAGGGGATCAGGTCGCCGCTCCGCTGCTGGCAACTGGCGGCCAGCTTCTTGGAGTTGGCGATGACCCGGTCGATCGCGGCGGGTGACTGGTCGCGGTAGTCGCCGGTCAGGAAGTCCCGGAACTCCTCCGGGGTCTGGCACACGGCCTTGGTGCTCTGGCCGACGCCCCGCTGGTCGAAGCCCACGATGTCGTACGCGGCGCCGACGGCCGGGGCCGCAGTGGCCAGCCCGGCCGGGCGCAGCAGGCCCGAGGCGCCGGGGCCGCCGGCCGCCATCAGCAGGGTGCCCTTGCGCTTGGCCGGGTCGGTGGCGTGGTGTCGGGAGACGGCGATGGTGAGGTCGGCGCCGACACCGGGGTGGTGCCAGTCGCGCGGGGCGGTCATGGCGGCGCAGTCCAGGGCGGGCTGCGTGGCGCACGGCTGCCAGTTCAGGGTCTGGTGGGTGTAGCGGGCGGGGGCCGGGTCGGCGTCGCCCGGGTCGCGGGCGGTGTCGGCGCTGGCGGTGGCGGGCAGGGCCAGGCCGGCGAGGACGGCGGCGGCGACGGCCAGCGCGGCACGCCGGGCGCGGGGCGAGGCGGTGGCCGGCGTGGCGTGGGCCGGCGTGGTGTCGGCCGGTGCGGTGGTGGTCGATGCGGTGGTGGTCGATGCGGTGTTGGTCACGAGAACGATCCTGTCCCACGCCGGTCTGACGATCGATCACCCCCGCTGCCGTCTTCGGGGTGGTGCTGGATACACCCCTGTCCGGGGGAAAGCTTCAGTTTCCCGCCGGTGGGCGGCTTGTGGCGGTCCGTGGCGGTCGGCAGAGGCCCGTGGCGGGTCCGGGCCGGACCCGCCACGGGCGTCAGGTCAGTACGCGGCGGTGAACCGGGCGCGGCGGTGAGCGGGCCGCTCGACCTCGTCGAGGAGCACGATCGCGAGGTCCTCCATGGAGATCGCCGAGTTGCCGTCGGCGTCGACCAGCAGCTCGTCCCGTCCGAGCCGGAAGCGGCCGGTGCGCACGCCCGGTTCGAGCAGCGCGGCCGGGCTCAGGTACGTCCAGTCGACGTCGGCGTCGGCGGCCCGGTAGAGGTCGAGCTGTTCGCTGCAGGCCAGCGCGATACCGCGGATCTCGGCGGGGAAGTCGGGGTCCTCCACGACGGTCGCCCCGCCGGCCCCCGGGACGGTCAGGCTGCCCGCGCCGCCGACGACCAGCAGCCGGACGCCGGTACCGGCGATGCCCGCCAGCAGGCCCTTGGTGGCGACGGCCAGTTCGTGCTCGCTGCCGCGTGCCGGACGGGTCGCGGTGATCACCACGTCCTGGCCGGCGGCTATCCGGGCGACGTCCTCGGGGTCGCGGGCGTCGCCCGTCACGAGGGCGACGGTGGCCGGCAGGCCGTGCGGCTTGGCCGGATCCCGGACGACGGCGGTGACCTCGTGGCCACGGGCGAGCGCCTCGCTCACGACACGGCTGCCGACGTTGCCGGTGGCGCCGAACACGGTGATGCGCATGGGGAGTTCTCCTGGGGTGCGGGTTCGAGTACGGGTTGGGGTGTGGGTTGTGATGTGCGTCGGGTCCTGCAGCGGGAGCGGTCAGACGTTCTCGCGCACGGGCGGCACGGGCGGCACGGGCGGCGCAGATGCCGACCGGGCCACGGGTGCCGACTGCGTGACGGTGCGGGGCCGCTGGATCTGGGCGACGCCGAGTGCGCCGAGCACGATCAGTGCGCCGATCGCCTGCAGCGGGCTGAGGTCCTGCCCGAGCGCCAGCCAGCCGATCAGGGTGGCGACCACCGGGCTGAGCAGCGAGAGGAAGGAGAGGGAGGTCGGCGGCAGTGCCCGGAGCCCGCGGAACCACAGCGCGTAGGTGACGGCCGCGCCGATCAGGCACAGGTAGCCGTAGCCGAGCACGTTGGCGGCGGTGTAGTGGGACGGCGGCGCCCCCTCGGTGACCAACGTGACCGGCACCAGCAGCAGCCCGCCGGTGGTGAGCTGCCAGCCGGTGGTGGCCAGCAGCGGCGCGGGGGAGACCCAGCGCTTGGACAGGACGACGCCGGCGGCCATCAGCACCGCGCCGCCGAGCGCGGCGGCCACCCCGAGCGCGTCCAGGTGGGCGTTGGCCCGCAGCACCAGCAGGCTCACGCCCGCCACGCCAGCGATGCCGGACAGCACGGTGCGCAGGGTGAGCCGGTCGCCGAGGACCGCGGCCGAGAGCCCGGCGGTGATCAGCGGTTGCACGGCCCCCACGGTGGCCGCGATGCCGCCGGGGAGACGGTAGGCGGCGATGAAGAGCAACGCCTGGAACGCCCCGATGTTGAGCGCGCCGAGGACCAGCGAGCGCCACCACCAGCTGCCCTGCGGCAGTCGGCGGGTGAGGGCGATCAGCAGCAGTCCGGCGGGCAGGCAGCGGATGACGGCGGCGAGGAGGGGACGGTGGGGCGGGAGCAGTTCCGTGGTGACGAGGTACGTCGTCCCCCAGACGGCGGGGGCGAGGGCCGTCACCAGCACGATGGCGAGGCGATGTCTTAGCACTAAGCCAATGTATCTCAGCGCTAAGGCATTCTTCACCGCGGAGGGTGGGTGACGTGGCTCACAGTTATCTCACCGCTAAGGAATCTGGCTGGGATCGCCTACCCTGGAACCGTGGCAGATCATGTGGACCGCGTCGTCGCTCAGTGGGCCGCCGAGCGGCCGGACCTGGACGTCTCCCCGATGGAGGTGTTCGGCCGGCTCAAGCGCCTCTACCGCCTGGTGGACGCGGCGCTCAACCGCACCTTCGCCGACCACGGGCTGGACGCCGCCTCCTTCGACGTCCTCGCCACCCTCAAACGCGGCGGCCCGCCCTACCGCCTCACCCCCACCGGCCTGATGCAGTCCGCCATGGTCACTTCCGGCGCGATCACCCAGCGCCTAGACCGGCTGGAGGCCCGCGGCCTGGTCACCCGGACCCGCAGCGACCAGGACGGCCGCAGCCGCGAGGTGGCCCTCACCGCCGAGGGCCACGCCCTGATCGAGCGCGCCCTGCCGGACCACCTCGCCACCGAGTTCGGCCTCCTCGAAGGCCTGGACGACACCCGCACCGCCGCCCTGGTCGATGCCATGCGCGCCCTGCTGGTGGCCCTCGGGGACAGCACCGACTGAGAGCCGACGGATTCATGAGGTGCGGCCATGAGCGGGACTCATGGGGTACGGCCCATGAGCCCCGCTCATGGCGCGTAGGCATGAGCCGGCCTCATGGGTTGATCGCGAGCGCCTTGAAGAAGGTGTAGTGGAAGGTCCCGCCCGGCTCGGCCGCGCGGCGCAGGTCCGTGATGCCCTGGTCGAAGGCCTCCGGGGTGGTGAGGCCGGCGGCCAGTGCCTCCGCGCGGACGGCCTCCACCATCGCGACGAAGGTCCTCAGGGTGAACCCCTCCACCAGGGCCGGGCGGGCGCCGTCGGTGTAGACGGTCCGCGGTCGGACCGTCACGTCCGCGAATCCGGCCGCCGTGAGGATCGGATGCAGGCGTCGGCCGAGCAGGCCGTCGCCGCCGGCTTCGGCCTGGAGGCGGACCAGGTGGTCGATCGTCCGGCGGGCCGCCGGGCTCTCCGGGTGGAAGAGGGCCGAGCCGTGGTCGCCCTCGATCACCGTGATGGTCCCGCCCGGCCGCAGCACCCGCCGGAGCGCGGCAAGTCCGGCCGCCGGATCGGGCAGGTGTTCCAGGACGAAGCACAGGAAGACGTGGTCGAACGCGCCGTCCGGGAACGGCAGTCGGTGCAGGTCGCCGTGGTGCCAGCTCACGTTCGCGCCGGGCATCTGCGCCGTCACCCGGGCGCGGGCCTGCGCCAGCGACTCCGCCGAGAGGTCCGCTGCGGTGAGCAGCACGCCGGGGCTGGCGGCCAGCAGGTGCACCGTCTGGGCGCCCACGCCGCAGCCCGCCTCCAGGACCCGGCTGCCCGCCGGGTACGCCGTGTCCGCGTGCAGGAGTCCGGCGAGGGTGTCCGCCTGGTCGCCGAGGCGCAGCGCTTCGGCGTGCGAGTAGCCGTGGACGTAGGCGTGGGCGTGGGCGTTCGTGTCGTCCGGCAGTGCCGTTTCCGTGGTCATGGCCCTTACCTTCGCGCCACTATGGTCCAGTGAACAGGTCCAAAGCTGCCGCATCCGGCAGGTCCAATGAGACCGGCGCCGACTTCCTCCAGCTCGACACCGCCGAGGCCCCGCTCGGCGGCCTCACCGACTGGCTCGCCCGGAGGCTGCGCGAGGCGGTCGCCGACGGACGGCTTCCGGCGGGCAGCCGGCTTCCCGCCAGCCGGGTGCTCGCGGCCGAACTCGGCGTCTCCCGCGGGGTGGTGACGGACGCCTACCGGCGCCTCGCCGAGGAAGGGCAGGTGAGCGGGCGGGGCCGGGGCGGCACGGTCGTGGTCGCGGCCCCGCCTCCCGTCGCGCCCGTGGTCGAGCCGCCCGGCCCGCGCCCCGAGGCACCTGCCCTCTTCCGGGACCACCCCGGTCCCGAGGTGTTCGACCTCCTGCGCGGCGCCGCCGCCCGGATCGACCTCACCCCCGGCGTGCCCGACCTCGCCGCCTTCCCGCGGACGGCCTGGCTGCGCGCCGAACGCGCCGTCCTTGACGGCCTCGCCGCGCACGACCTCGGCTACGGCGACATCCGGGGCACCCCCGCCCTGCGCCGGGCGGTCGCCCACTGGCTCGCTCGCAACCGCGGCATCCGCGCCGACCCCGACGAGGTGCTGATCGTCGCCGGGACGGCCCAGGCCCTCGCCCTGCTCGGCCGCGCCCTTGAGCGGGAAGGCATCACCGAGGTCGCGGTCGAGGATCCGGGCTCGCTCGGCGCCCGCCAGCACCTCGCCCACTGGCTCGCCGCCACTCCGCCCGTCCCGGTCGACGCCGAGGGCATCCGGGTCGACGCCCTGCGCGCCACCGGCGCCCCGGCCGTCCTGCTCACTCCGGCGCACCAGTACCCGACGGGCGTCGTCCTGGGCGGCGAGCGCCGGCGGGAGCTGGTGCGCTGGGCGGCCGAGGGCGGCCTGGTCATCGAGGACGACTACGATGCGGAGCACCGCTACGACCGCCCGCCCGTCCCGGCGCTCCGGGGCGCCCTCCCGGACCAGGTCTGCTACGCGGGCAGCATCTCCAAAGTGCTCGCTCCCGCCCTGCGCACGGGCTGGCTGCTGGTGCCCGCACGCCTGCGGGGTGCCGTCCTCGACGCCAAACGGTTCGCCGACCTCGGCAACCCGGTGCTGCCGCAGCTGGTCCTCGCCCGGCTGATGGAATCCGGCGAACTCGACCGGCACCTACGGTTGCTGCGCCGCCGCCACCGTCGCCGCCGGGACGCCATGATCGCCGCCATCCGCAGCCACCTCCCGGACGCCACGGTCCACGGTGCGGCGGCGGGCCTCCACCTGATGCTGACCCTGCCGAAGGAACTCGGCTGCACCGACACCGAGTTGGCCACCGCCGCGCTGGCCCGGGGGGTCAAGGTGCAGCCGCTGTCCTGGCACGCCCGGCTGCCATACCCGCCGGGCCTGGTCCTCGGCTACGCGGCGGGCTCGCCGCCCGAGATCACCGAGGGCATCGCCGTCCTGGGCGAGTTGGTCCGCCGTGCCGGGTGAGTCGGTCGGACGAGCGGGTGCCACCAGGGGTCGGCCCCGATGCGGGCGAGCTCGGCGTCGTACTGCTCCGCTTCGAAGTCGACCGCCGGCGGGAGGTCCTGCAGCTGCGGGACCTCCCAGTCGGACCAGGGAGGATGCGCATCTCCAGTCGATCGAACATCAGGCCACTCTAGGAGCCGCCCGCGTCGGCTTCTCTCCGCCATGTGGAGCGGAGTTGTGCGCCGACCTCGCCCGCCTGGCGAAGACCTGCCCGGTAGGCCGGTTCCCAGGCTGCCAGGGCGCCGGGGTCCGAGCCGAAAGCGCGCACCGCGGCCGGATCGGGGCCGATGGTCACCACGGTGTCCGCCCCCACGGCCGCCAGCTGCTGGTTGAGCGGCTCGCGGGGAAACAGGTGCGCCATCGGCTCGACCACGACGAGTGTGCGGGCTCCGGCGGCGAGGTCGGTGTTGGTGCCCGCCCGCAGCGCACCGTCCATGTACCGCCGGCCGTCGATGGCAACCGGCGGCGCGGCCCCGGGGAAGGCGCTGCTCGCCGCCACCGCGTGCACCAACGGCACGCCGCTGTCGCGGTCCCACACCACGGGCTCACCGGTGGTGGCGTCCACGGCGGTGATCAGCAGTCGCCGCTCCGGCCACGTGTCGGCGCCGATCAAGGCGGCTCGCCCCGCGATCAGTGCCTCGTCGGCTTCGGGGTCGGTGCTGTCGAGCGCGAGCCGGCCGACGCGGCGCCTGGCCTCGCCGGGTTCCAGGCTGCGGTCGCCCAGCACGGCGAACACCTCGCTCATCCGCGCGGGGTTCGCCTTGAGCCGGTGAGTGTCCGGGCGATCCGCACTCGCGAGCCGCCCCGGGTCCTGCCCGGTGGCGAGTACCGATCCGACGATCGCGCCGGCCGACGTGCTGACGATCAGGTCGGCCTGGCCCAGATCCACGCCGTCGCGGCGCAAGCCGTGGGCCAGCCCGGCCATCCAGGCCGTGCCGACGTGACTCCCGGGGCCCAGGACGAGTACTCGGTCCAAGGAGCGCATGGTGGTCTCCCCTCGTTATTGAAACAGTCGTACCATATACTCGTCGAAGCCGTTCCCCATCCGGGCGCCGAGAGGAGATCCACCGTGGGGCGACCCGCAGATCCCGCCCGTCGCGACCGCACGCTGGCGCGGGCGACCGACTACGTGCTGGCGCACGGCCTGGCCGGGCTGAGCCTGCGGCCACTGGCCGCGGCCCTCGACACCAGCCCCCGGATGCTGCTCTACGACTTCGGCAGCAAGCAGGAGTTGGTGGCCGCGGTCCTCGCCGAGGCCCGCCGCCGGGGTGCGGTGCGCCTGGCCGAACACCGTCCGGCGGCGAAGGGCTCCGTGCAGGAGCGGCTGCGCGGCATCTGGGCGTGGATCAGCGCGGACGAACGTGCGCCGTTCGTCCGGCTGTTCTTCGAGGTGCACGCGGACGGCCTGGTCCACCCCGAGAACTACCCCGACCAGGGCCAGGCCATCACCGACTGGTTCGACACTCTCGGTGCGACATTCCGCGACGTCTGCACCGGTCCTGACGACACCGTCACGCCCACATTGGTGATGGCCGTCGTCCGAGGTCTGCTGTTCGATCTCACAACCACCGGCGACCGCCACCGCACCGATCGCGCGCTGGACCGCTTCGCTGAACTCCTCGGGCAGTGAACGCACGTGAGCTGGGAGCATGCTGTCGGTCAGCAACACCGCGACCGCCTCGGGCGCGCTGGCGCCCGGCTTCGCCCGTCGGTCGGCGGCTGGTCATGCGCGGCGGTTCGGGCGTTCCTCCCTGTGTGACCGCCAAGACGCCGCTCCGACCTGACTGTCGGAAGATCGGATGAATCTGGTGTCGGACGGACTGGCGGGCCGGGAGCCTGGGTACGCTGACGGGCCGAAGTCCGGTGTCGATCCAGGAGGCGTGATGGCCCCGTTCCGGCGTGTCGCCCAGTTGGGGGTGGCGCTGGCGGTCCTGGGGGCCGGGCTCGCGCCGGCCCCGCTCGGATCGGCGTCCGAGCCGCGCAGCGCCCAGCCCGAGAGGACCGTCGCCATGGCAGCCCTGGACCACGAGGACTCCCGTGAGCTCGCCGGACGGCGGATCGTGCTCTCGTACCCGGGCCCCACGCCGCCGCCCGAGGTGCTGCAGACGATCCGGGAGGGTCGGGCGGCCGGGGTGATCCTGTTCGGTGAGAACGTCACCAGCCCCGGGCAACTCGCCGAAGCCGTCGACGAATTGAAGCAGGCGGCAGCCCAGGCGCCGCATCCGCACGCCCTGCTGCTGATGACCGACCAGGAGGGCGGCAAGGTGCGCCGGCTGCCCGGCGCCCCCGAACTCTCCGCCCGCCGCGCCGGACTGGCCGCGAACCCGGCGGCCGCAGCGGCGGAGACCGGCGCCGGCGCCGCCCGCACCCTCGCCGACGCCGGGCTCAACGTCAACCTCGCCCCCGTGGTCGACGTGTACGACACCCCGGACAACTTCATCGACCACTTCGAGCGCTCCTACAGCCAGGACCCCGCCACCGTCGGGGAGTTGGGCAGCGCATTCCTCGCCGCCCAACAGAGCCTGGGCGTGGCCGCGACCGCCAAGCACTTCCCGGGCCTCGGCGCCGCCGCCCGCGACGAGAACACCGACGAACGCCCGGTCACCATCACCGTCCCGCTGGAGCAGGTCCGGGACCGCGGCGAGGCCCCCTACCGGGCCGCCATCGCGGCGGGCGTACGGCTGGTGATGGCCTCCTGGGCGGTGTACCCGGCGCTGGACCCGCAGCGCCCGGCCGGGCTGTCGCCCGCCGTCATCCAGGGCGAGCTGCGGGGCCGGCTCGGCTTCGACGGGGTGACCGTCACCGACGCCATGGAGGCGGGCGCGCTCGCCCCGTACGGCGACACCGGCGACCGCGCGGTGGCCGCCGCCGAGGCCGGCATGGACCTTCTGCTCTGCTCCGCCCGCGATCCGCAGCAGGCCGAGGACGCCACCGAGGCCCTGGCCGCCGCCCTCGACGCCGGCCGCCTCGACCGCCGCGCCTTCACCGCCGCCGTCGCCCGCGTCGACGCCCTCCGGGCCTCCCTCGGCTGACCGTTCACCTGAGGGCAACGTGGGCGTTGTCCGGGAGGTGTCGAGGGTTTGAGTCGGCCAGACTGATTTAGCCATCGAAGGTTTAGTTTCAGTCGAGACCTAGCTTTCAAGGGTGAATGGCGACTGGAGCATAGGAATCACATGGCAGAGTCTCTGTCGCTGGCCAATGAAATGTCACATGTGCCACGCCACCTGTCCCTGACCGTCCTCGTACCCTCCCAGGAGGAACCCATGAACCGCATCGCCAGGATCGCCACCGGTGCCGCCGGCGCCGCCGCCCTGCTCGCCGCGCCCGTGCCGGCGCTCGCCGCCACCCAGTCGGCTGCCGCCACCACCGTCACCACCTGCGGGTGGTCCGGTCTGCAGGCCGGGCTGTCCACCAAGGTCTGCGCTGATGTCACGGGCAACAGCGTCGTGCTGTACGGGCAGATCGGGCTGGCCGGCCCGCCGTCCCCCGGCACCCCGTGGCCGCCGGCGCCGCAGGAGCTGCTCACCCGGCTGTCGGCCGACGTGGCCGGCGGCGGCTCGCTCGGTGCGGTGAGCGGCCGCACCGTGTTCCAGGTCAGCACCGTGCGGGTCGACGGGATCACCACGACGGCGCCGTGCGGGTCGACCGTGCACGCATCCTTCTCGGTCGAGGCGATCTGGCGCGGACCGGCCCCGGTGACGGTCGATGTGCCGGTGGCGTGCTGACGACCCATCATTGTGCCTGCCGGACCCGTGAGTTGGCAGACTCTCGGGCCCGGCGTCGGCATGTCCCGGCGCGGTCGCGCGTGTGAGGCGGGTCACCCGGGCGGGCCGGTCGCGGGTCGTCACGCTGTGACAACTTGAAGAAATCTTCATCTGTCGCGATGATGCCTACCGGCCGCGCGGACCCCGCGCGGCCCGACGACCCCCGAACCGCACCCGAGGGAGGGCCCGACGATGCCGGTCCCGCTGTACCAGGCCAAGGCGGAGTTCTTCCGCACCCTCGGCCACCCCGTGCGGATCCGGGTCCTGGAACTGCTCCAGGACGGCCCCCGGCCGGTGCGCGAGCTGCTGGCGGAGATCGAGGTCGAGCCGTCCAGCCTCTCCCAGCAGCTCGCGGTGCTGCGCCGCACCCAGTTGGTCACCGCCACCCGGGAGGGCAACACGGTGGTGTACGCGCTCAGCACCCCGGACGTCGCCGAACTCCTGCGTGCGGCGCGCCGGATCCTGACCGAGCTGATCACCGATCAGGGCACGCTGCTCACCGAGTTGCGCGTACCCGGCGTACGACAGGCCCGCTGAGCTGCGCCCGGCCCGCCCGCCCGCCCGATCCGAGGAGAACCCCCCCATGAGCGACAGCGCCCGCGACGGTGTCCACGACAGCGCGCCCGGCAGCGGCCGCGGTGGCGCCGGCGACGGCACGAGCGAGGAGAAGAGGCGCCGCAAGGCGATGCTGATCCGCGCGGGCATCTACGTCTTCGCCACGCACCTGTTCGCCGGCTTCGTGCTGTTGCTGTTCGCGCTCGGCGGCCGGAAGTAGCGCGACACGGGCGGACGGCTCATCGGCGTCCGTTCATCGGCCTCCTCTGTTCAGCGGCGTCCTCCGTTCAGTGGCGTCCTCGGTTCAGTGGCGGCGGTCGCTGTCGGGCACCAGGTACCGGTCGCTGGTGCTGGTCCACGCCTGCACGCCCGCGACGAGCTCCCGGGTGCCATCGAGGTACCAGCGGCCCGCCGGGTGGCGGTGCTGAAGCTCGCGGCGCAGGTCCTCGCTCTCCTGGCGCAGCCGTACGATCCGGTCACGCACCGCGCGGACGGCCCGGCTGCGGGTGCAGCCGCGGGTCCGCTGCAGGGTGAGGACGGTGTTGAAGGCGGCGGCGGTCTGCCGCTCCTCCCGTTCCAGCGAGTAGAGGTCGTTGATCAACGTGGCGGCGTCGGCCGTGTTGGCGCGCAGGCGGTGCAGGGCGGGCTCCGCGTGCAGAGCGGCGGGGGCGTCGGCGCCGTGGACCCGTTCCAGTATGTTCATGAACGGGTAGAGGCAGCTGCCGTGCCGGCGCAGCCGCATGGTGTCCGCCAGGCCGAGGCCGTGGGCGGGCACGGTACCGCGGGCGCGATGGTCGGCCTCGGCGGGGAAGGTCGCCAGACAGGACCGCCACTCGCGGGCCGCTCGGGCGCGCCAGGCGGGGGACATCGAGGCCGTCTGACGATCCCACAGTTCCTGCCAGGCCGACAGGAGTTGGCTCTGCGACGGGGTGCCGTCGCCGTCGAGGACCGCGATCAGCGGGTCGACCAGGGCGTGGGCCTCGGCCGGTCGGCGGCCGGGCGGACCGTCGAAGCGGTCGTCCAGGATGGTGAACCAACCCAACATGTCGACCAGCAGGTCGAGTTCGGGACCGCGGACGCGGGGGAAGGCGTGGCCGATCAGTTCGTGCAGGGCGTAGGCGCGGTAGCCGGGCAGCTCGGACGGGGTGAGCAGGCCGTGGCGGACCGCCCAGTCGGCGTGCCGGTCGGCAGCGGCGCGCAGCTCGTGCGCGGGGCGCGGCGCCCGGGGCCGGTCGAGGGGCGTCGAGGGGGCGGTGGGGGAGCGGTCGATGGAAGGGGCGGTGGTGCCGAACGGGCAGCGGCCCGGGGGCGCCGGTTCGCCGGGGGCCGAAAGCGTGCCGCTGCCGAGAACCGTCTGATCCGCACGGGACGCCCGCTCCGCGCCGGTCGCTCGCTCCGCGCCGGTCGCTCGCTCCGCGCCGGCTACCTGCTCCGCGCCGGTCGCGCGTTCCTCGCGCGGGGCCAGTCGGACGCGGAGCCCGTGTGCCTGGACCGTCGTCCAGACCACCTCCCGGGCTCGCGACCCCGGCAGGGCGACCGGCCGCCAGCGGCGCAGGATCGCGGCCGCCGCGACCGTCAGCTCCGCCCAGGCGAAGGCCTCCCCGATGCACTTGTGCTTGCCCGCCCCGAACGGCAGGAAGGAGGGCCGCCCGGCGCCGCCGCCGTCCTGCCAGCGTTCGGGCCGGAAGGCGAGCGGTTCGGGGTAGCGCACCGGGTCGCGGTGCAGCGCGGTGAGGCTGTAGAGCAGCTCGGTGCCGGCCGGGATCCGGTACGGGCCGAGCTCCACCGGCACCTGGGCGGTGCGCATCAGGAAGGCGTTGGGCGCGTGCAGCCGCACCACTTCCTGGGTGACGCTGCGGGTGTAGGTGAGCCGGGCCAGCGCCTCCGGGGTGGGCACGGTGCCGGCGGGCAGGTGCCGGTCCAGCTCGGCGAGCATGCGGGCCTCCACCTCGGGGTGGCGCAGCAGTTCGTCGAGCAGCCAGGTCAGCGTGGTGGAGACGGTCTCGGTGCCCGCGCCGAACATGGTGATCGCCTCGGACCGGACGTCGGCCTCGGTGAGCGGGCGGCCGGTGGCCGGGTCGGTCGCGGCGCGCAGCAGGGCGGCCAGGGTGCCCCGGCAACCGTCGGAACGGGCGTCCGTCGCAGCGCGGTTGACGGCCTGGTCGACCACCTGGTTGAGCACCCGTACGGCGGCGTCGAAGCGGCGGTTGACGGCCAGCGGCAGGCGGGCGAGCGCCGGGTGCGGATAGAGGGACTGGACGATCTGGCCCTTCACCATGTCCGGCAGCGCGCGGTGGAAGGCGAGGGTGGCGTCCTCGCTGAGCCGGGCGTCGAACAGTGAGCGGGTGACGATCTCCAGCGCGAGGTGGTTCATCTCCTTGGCCACGTCGAGGACTTGGCCCGGGCGCCAGCGTCCGGCCCGTTCCTCGGTGACCTGGTGCATCACGGCCAGGTACTCGCCCATCCGGTCCGGCCCGAAGGCGGGCTGGATGATCCGGCGGCGGTCGCGGTGGGCCTGGCCGTCGGACATCAGCAGGCCGTCGCCGAAGGCCGTCTTGAGGGTGTCCTGGACGGCGCCGCGCGGGCAGTCGTAGGCGAGTGCGACGAGCAGGGTGTGGACCAGCCGGGCGTCGGTGACCACGCAGACGGTGCGCGGCCCGAGCCGGACGCGGACCACGCCGCCGTGGCGGGCGAGCGAGCCGAGGAATCCGAGCGGGTCGCGCAGCAGGGCGGCGGCGTGCCCGAGGCCGGGGAGCGCGCCGGGGGCGAGTGGGGGGACGGCCGCGCGGGTCAGCGGGGAGGGCCCCGGCGCGGTTCTCGGGGGGACGATTCGTTTCCGTGTCTCAGTCAGCAGGGTCATGACACTGCCTCTCACCAGAGGGGCCGGTGCGGGCGGTGCCGGGAGGCACCGGCGGCCGGCCGGGAGTCGGGGGACCGGCGAGTGCGGACCCCGCGCGCACCCCTGCTGGAGGGCGCACGCCATGGCAAACGCGCCGGTCCCACGGGCGTTGCGCCGAACGCGTGTGGATCACTCCAACGGCCGATCGGCGCGTACCGGCCGCGCCCCTTGGCAGAACCGGGTTGACCTGCAGGGATGCCCCGGCCGGAGGGTCCGCTACCGCCCCCGCCGGGGAGTGCGCACGCCCCGAGTGCGCTCCCCGGATCTTTCGTGCCCGGACCGTCTCGCGGGCGTCCCGCCCGTCCCGCCCGTCCCGCCCGTCCCACCGACTCGATCGAACGGGTCGAAGAATTTCGCAAGGGTTTTCTGTTATCCCGGGTGGTCCCGTCCGCTCTCCGGAGTGTCGGAAGGCCCGAGCCCTGCTTCAACCCAGGGCGCGGGCCATCGCACGAGGGAAGGAACGCGATGGGACACCGGAGCAGCGAGCTTCGCCGGCGCAGGCGCCGCAGGCTCACCCGCAGGAGCGCCCTGGTCGCCGCGGCCGTGGCGGTGGGGCTGGTGGCAGGGACGCTCGGCATCCGCAGCGCGCTGGAGCCGACGGCCGTGCAGAGTGCCGTCACGGCCGCGGAGGGTGCGGCCGACCACTCGGGCTCGCAGGCCGGGCTGATCAGTGACGACGGCGGGCCGGGGGAGACCGGCACCGCCGAGGGGGCCACCCGGGCGCCCGCCCCGAAGCGGGACGAGAAGGCCGCCCCGCCCACGTCCATACCCAAGGACCAGCCCGAACGCGGCCTGGTCTACGCGGGGTTGAGCCTGCCGACCAGCGATCGCTGCGGCGGCACGCTGGAGGTGACCGGCAGCGCCCAGTGCAGCCACGGTCCGGACGTGCCGCCCAAGGGCGTGGACATCCGCCAGGACGTCCCGCCCGTCGCGGCCCCGGCCGCCCAGGCGCCCGCGCTCACCCCCGTGGCCGGTGCCCAGCCGCCGGCCGCCGCCGACCTGCTGAAGGGTGCCGCGCCCGTCCTGGACGCCACGCAGAAGGCCCTGCTCGGCGGCTCCGGCAGCGCTGCCGCGGACACCGCTCCGGTCGCTCCGGCAGCCTCGGCCGCGCCCGCCGGTTCGAAGCTGGTCTGCGAGGGCGACGGCAGCAGCGGCAACCGCGTCCAGGCGGTGTACGTGCACACCCCGGGCAGCGACCGGTTCGCCCAGTACCTGCCCTCGTTCAAGAAGTGGGCCGCCGACGTCGATGTCATCTACAACGCGAGTGCCGCGGAGACCGGAGGCGAGCGGCACGTCCGCTTCGTCACCGAATCGGACTGCACCGCCTCGGTGTTGAACGTGCAGATCTCGGACGCCGAGATCCAGGACTTCAACGCGAGCAACCGCGCGCTCGCCGCGCAGGGGTTCAACCGCAAGGACCGCAAGTACATGATGTTCACCGACGCCAAGGTGTACTGCGGGATCGGAACCTTCGCCGGCGACGAGCGCCCCGGCCAGGACAACCTCAGCAACTTCGGCCCCTCGTACGGCCGGACCGACTCCGGCTGCTGGAGCGGCAGCACTGCCGCGCACGAACTGGGCCACAACCTGGGCGCGGTGAACAACAGCGCGCCCAACTCCAGCAAGGCCGGCCACTGCACGGACGAGTGGGACATCATGTGCTACTCGGACGCCCCGAACTACCCGCAGATGCGGACCGTCTGCCCGGACCGCGCCCATGACGACCGGCTCGACTGCAACCACGACGACTACTACAACACCGCTCCGAAGCCCGGTAGTTACCTGACCACGCACTGGAACGTCGCCAACAACCGTTTCCTCATCAGCGGCGGCGGCACCGGTCCGACCCCGACCCCGACGCCCACCCCGACCCCGACGGCCACGCCGACCCGTACGTCCACGCCGTCCCCGACGCCCACCGGCGGTCCCACCGCCACCCCGACCGGCTCGCCGACGCCGACTTCGACACCGACGGCGACACCGACGGCGACCCCGACCGCCACCCCGACTCCGGGGAACACCGGACCCGACATGACGGTCAGCCAAGTCACTCAGACGTCGGCGATGTTGAGTTGGAGTGCGGCGAACGCAGCCGCCGGGTACGACGTCCTGCTGAACGGCCAGCCGATCGGCACCGTCCGCTCGACCGTGGTCGGACTGGTCCGCCTCGCGCCCGGCACCTCGTACACCGTGGCCGTCGCCGTCCGCGACGCCGCCGGGACGGTCGGCAAGCCCGGCCGCGCCGTGACCTTCCGTACGGTCGCCGACGCCGGACGCCCGCAGCCGGGCGCGGCCTACACCCTGGTCAACGGGCTCACCGGCCAGGCCGCCGACCTGTGGGGCAGCTCGATGAACGACGGCACGGTGGCCATCGCCTACCAGCGCACCGGCTACGCCAACCAGAAGTGGCAGTTCGAGGACGCCGGAAGCGGCGCGGTGCGGATCAAGTCCGCTCGCTCCGGCAAGTGCCTCCAGCTCGGCGGCGCCCCGGTCGCCGGCCAGTACGTCGCACAGCAGCCGTGCTCCGACGCGGCCGCGCAGAAGTGGCAACTCGCCTCGGCCGACGGCGGTTTCACCGTCACGGCAGACGGCGGCGCGCTGGTGCTCGGGCTCAGCGACCGGTGGTACTACGGTGGTTGGCTGCTCGAGCTGCAGCAGCCGAACGGGCGGCCGTACCAGAGCTGGTCCCTGCTGAAGACCTCGTGAGGCCGCGCAGCCGAGAGTCTGCGAGCTGGCACGCCGGCACACTGCACGTCCGTACGTCCGTACGTCGATGTGCCGGTAAGTCGATGTGTCCGTAAGCCGTTTGCGTCCGTGCGCCGGCGCGGCCGTCCTCCACCCGAGGCGGCCGCGTCCGGCGCCACCGCTTCCGCGCCCCGTCCCCACGCCCCGTCCCCACGTCCTGTTCCCACGTCCTGTTCCCGCACCGCCACGAGGAATTGCCCGTCATGCGAACCCGCCCGCTCCTCGCCGCCCTCGTCCTCGCCTCGGCGGCCGTCCTGCCCGCCGCCATGCCCGCCGCCGCCCACGGCGACAGTGTCCACCTGGACGTCACCGGCCAGCAGAACGGTCACGTCAGCACGGTCGCCAGCTGGGAGAACGACCACGACCCGGTCACCGAGGACTTCGCCGGCACGCTCTCCGCCGTCGCGGCGGACGGCCGCGCGGCCGGTCCCTGGCGCCTGGTCACCGTGCCGGGCCACCCGGGGACGTACACCACCCGGGAGATCCTCCCCGCCGGGCACTGGCGGGTGACCGTGGACTGCGCCTTCCCCTCGCTGGGCCACGTCGAGCGCGAGCTCGACGTCGAGGCCGCCGCCATCGACGACCCGGTGCCGGCGGGAACGGCAGCGGTGCCGCCGTCGGCCGCAGCCCCCGCCACTCCGGCTCCGGAGACGACCTCCGGGCCCACGCCCGCGGCCACCGAAGCGCAGGCGGCCACCGAAGCGCCCACGGCCACCGAAGCGCAGGCGGCCACCGCGGGGCCCGTCCGCGCGACCGCGGCCGCCCCCGTCCGTGGGACCACCTCCGGCCTCGCCACCTGGGCGGTGGTCGGCACCGCCGCCGCAGCCGTGCTGCTGGTCGGCGCCGGCACCGGCATCTGGCTCCGTCGCCGCCGGGCCTGAGCGACCAAGGGTGAACGGCCGCACCCCGCGCAGCGTGCCCTGCGCGGGCCCGCGCAGCCGCCCCCCGCGCAGCCCCCCCCGCCCAGCCGCCGCCACGCCTGAGGAACCAGCCGGGTACGAACCCACGTCCCTTGTGATCACCGGACGCCACCGGGCGCCCGGCCGACCGCGAGGGAGCGTCCGCGTATGAAGAAGGTCCTGATCACCGGCGGGGCGGGATTCATCGGCAGCACGGTGGCGTCCGCCCTGCTCGACCGGGGGATCACCCCGGTCGTGCTGGACGACCTCTCCAAGGGCCGGGCCGAGTTCGTCGAGGACCGCGTCTTCTACCGGGGCGACATCGCCGACGCGGCCCTGCTCGACCGGATCTTCACCGACCACCCGGACATCGACGCCACCGTGCACTGCGCCGCGAAGATCGTGGTCCCGGAGTCGGTGGCCAAGCCGCTGTACTACTACCGGGAGAACGTCGCCAAGACCGTGGACCTCCTGGACTCCCTCCAGCGGCTCGGCTGCACCCGCGTCGTCTTCAGCAGCTCCGCCTCCATCTACGCGCCCACCCCCGACGCCCGGGTCGACGAGAGCTGCCCGGTCGACGCCAACAGCCCGTACGCGCGCACCAAGCAGATGATGGAGCAGGTGCTCCAGGACTGGACCGGGGGCGAGGGGGCCGAGGGCCAACGGGTCATCGCCCTGCGGTACTTCAACCCGATCGGCGCCGACCCGCAGCTGCGCACCGGTCTGCAGGACCTCAACCCCACCCACGCCCTCGGCAAGCTGATCGAGGCGCACACCACCGGCGCCCCGTTCACCGTGACCGGCGTCGACTGGGCGACTCGTGACGGCTCCGGCATCCGCGACTACGTCCACGTCCAGGACCTGGCGGAGGCACACGTCGCGGCGTTGCTCCGCTTCGACCGGGTGATCGCCCCGGGCGCGGCGGATCGCTACCGGGTGATCAACGTCGGGACCGGCGACGGCACGACCGTCCGTGAGCTGATCACCGCCTTCGAACAGGCCGTCGGCGCCCGGCTCGACGTCCGGGAGGCGGGCCCGCGCCCCGGCGACGTGATCGGCTGCTACGCCGCCGTCGACACGGCCCGGGACCTGCTCGGCTGGGAGCCCCGGCGCGGCATCGCCGAGGGGGTCGCCGACGCCCTCGCCTGGCGCGCCAAGTGGGCCGCCCGCGTGGGGGTCTGACCACCGATAGACCGAGACCGTCGTCGGGCCGCCGCCGCTACAGGGCGGGAGGTCCGGCGACGGTCCCTACTTCACGGCCTCGCCGGATTTCGCCCAGTTGTCGTGCAGGCGGTCGAGGTAGGACTGCGCCTGGGAGCCGATCTTGACGCCTCGGGCGAAGGCCAGCATGTTGCCGGCGCCCGCGTTGTAGCCGAGGGCCATGAGCTCGTCGCCGGTCAGCGGCGCGCTGGGGTGGGCGGGCAGCTGTGCGGCGAGGTCGTGCAGGTGCCAGGCGGCGGCCTGGACGGCGAGGTTGCGGTCGTCCGGGAGCTCCTCCCACTGGCGGGAGGCGAAGGGGCGGCCCGGCTTGGTGTCGTCGAAGGCGGCCCGGTGCATGTTGGCGATGCCGAAGGAGGCGTCCGGCTTGCCGCGCTGCCAGGCCCGTTCGAGCTCGGGGTCGTGCGGCTTGTACGACTCGTTGTAGAGGATCGCCATCAGCAGCTGCGGGTTGACCCCGGCCTCGGCGGCGTACTGGCGGACCGGCGCGGCGTAGTCGGCGGGGTCGTAACGGCCGGAGGGCTTCGACGGCTTGGCCGAGGAGCCGGTCGAGGGGCCGGTTGAGGAGCCGGTCGAGGAACCCGCGGAGGAACCCGCCGACGCCGCGGCGGCCGGGGACGGGTCGGCGGAGGCCGGGCCGTCGTGGCCGCCACCGCGGATGAGGCCCAGGACGGCCACGACCACGCCGCCGATCACCAGCCAGCGCCCCCAGCCGGACCCGCTCTGCTTCTCGCTCACCGCTACCGGCTCCTCCCCGTTCGCCCGTACGCCGGTTCCCCGGTGCGCCCTGCCGTCCGTCCGCCCCGTGCGCTCGTCCGCCCCGTGCGCTCGTTCGACCGCCGTGCGGGCGGTCGGGTCCGGTGGCAGGTTACTCGGTGGGCTTCTGGCCGCCGTCGAGGTTGTGGAGGAAGTCCTTCGCCTTCTCGACGCCGGTGTCGATCTGCCCGCTGTACTTGCCGTCCGTGCGGTCGTCGATCACGTCGCCGACCTTCTCCAGGCCCTGCCCGATCACGTCGCCGTGCTCGCGGGCGAGGTCGGTGGCCTTGTCCGCGAGGTTCTTCAAACTCTCAAACATGGTGACGCTCTGCTCCTCTGACGCGTTCCTGATGGTGTGCCGACGTGGCGGGGATTGAACCATCCTAACGATGGCCCGCCAGGCGGTTCGCCGCTGCCGGAGGGTGGCGGATGACTTTGCTGAAACGGGTTTGTATGCTCCAGCCCATCTTCTACAGAGGTGTAGAGGACGGGGGTGCCACCAGGACCGAAGGCGTCCCGGCATCCACGGCGGTGCGAACGCGCCGCCCCAGCGGCAACGATCGAGGGAAGTGCGCATGGCCGGCCAGCGGGCGAGAACGCCGTACCAGGACGCGGGACCGCGCTCCGAGGACCGCCCCCTCCCCGCCCAGCGCACCCGCACGGCCGGCGGCCAGGCGGCCGGAGCTCCGGCCGCGGACCCCGGGGCGACGCGACCGACCCGGCTTCAGCGGGCGGGGACGGTGCGCCGCCGGCAACAGGCGCGCCGGCGCGGCGGGCTGGTGGCGGGGCTCTCGGCGGTCGGCCTGCCTGTCCTCGGCGGCGTCGCCGACGAGCTCGGCGGGCCCGGCGTCGGCACCCTGTTCGCGGTGGGCTCGGTCCTCGGGACGGCGGTCGCGGCGGTGCTGTGCAGTCGGCCGGGCCGCTGGTGGGTGGTGACGGCCGCGCCGGTCGTGGTGCTGCTCGTCGCGTCCGGCGTCGAGTACGCGGCGCACCCCGACAGGTACCAGGGCAGGAACCTCGGCACGGGCGCGCTGCGCTGGGTGGTCGGGGCGTTCCCGGTGATGGCGGCCGCGGTGGGGGTGGCGCTGGTGGTGGTCGTCGGCCGGGCGGTGGCCGACCGGCGGCGGGCCGTGCCGGAGGGTCGGCGGCGCGACAGTGCGGACGCCCCGAGCGGAAGGAGCCGCCGTGGCTGAGCCCAACCGGAGGCGCAGCGGCGTCCGCAACGGCGTCCGCGACGGTGTTCGCGACGGCGTGCGCAACCGCGTTCGCGACAGCGGCCGTGCCGCAGGCCTGCGTGGCCGCGGCCGGCCGCGGGGCACCGCGTCGCTGACCGTCGCCGGGCGCACCCTGGCCTGCGCCGTCTCGGTCGCGGTGCTCGGTGCCAGCGGCTTCACCTGGTACGAGTACCGCAGCCTGGACGACGGCATGATCAAGTCCACCGCGCTGAGCGAGGCCAAGAAGAACGCGCCGCCGCACCTCGACAAGTCCGTCAACCTGCTGCTGATCGGCCTCGACAGCCGCAAGGACATGGACGGCAACGACCTGCCGAAGCAGTTCGTCGAGGAGGAACTGCACGCCGGCTCCAGCGAGATCGGCGGCTACAACACCAACGCCCTGATCGTGCTGCACATCCCGGCCAACGGCGGCAAGGTCACCGCACTGTCCGTCCCGCGCGACGACTACGTGCAGACCGTCGGCGCCGACGGCAGGATGCACAAGATCAAGGAGGCGTACGGCATCGCCAAGGGAGCCGCCGAGCAGAAGCTCGCCGGAAAGGGGCTCTCCAAGGCCGAGTTGGAGCGGCAGAGCCGGGAGGCCGGCCGCTCGGCCACCATCCAGACCGTGCAGAGCTTCCTGGACGTGCCGATCGACCACTTCGCGGAGGTCAACCTGATCGGCTTCTACGACATCGCCAAGGCGGTCGAGCCGATCCAGGTCTGCCTCAACCACCCGGTGGACGATCCGATCATCGCCCGGACCGCCACCCACGAGGGCGGCGGCACCGGCCTCAAGCTCCCGGCCGGGATCAGCTCCCTGACCGCCGCCCAGGCCCTCTCCTTCGTCCGCCAGCGCCACCACCTCACCAACGGCGACCTTGACCGCACCCACCGGCAGCAGGCGTTCATCTCCTCCGTCGAGTACCGGCTCAAGCAGCAGGGGATCCTGAACGACTTCGGGCAGATGCAGAAGCTGTTCGCGGTGGTGAAGAAGGACGTGGTGATCGACAACGAGTGGAACGTCCTCGACTTCGCCCAGCAGGCGCCCAACCTGACGGGCGGGAACGTGGAGTTCAACACCCTGCCGATCACCGGGTTCAAGACGGTCGGCGGGCAGGAGGTCAACACCGTCAACCCGGACCTGATCAAGAAGATCGTCCGGCAGCTGTTCAACCACGAGGCGGCACCGGCCGCACCGGCCGCACCGGCCGCGACCCCCGGCGACACCTCCGTCGATCCGGCCGCCGTTGCCGCCGCCGCCTCCGCGACCGCCTCGGCCTCAGGCAATGCGGCCGCCTCGGCCTCGGCCTCGGCCTCGCCGAGCGGGCCGGCGAAGGCGGTGGTCGACGTCAACGCGGCGGCCGGCGCGGGCGCGGCCGCCAACGAGTCCAAGGCCCTCGCCGAACTCGGCTACCAGGCGGGCAGGATCGGCGACGCGCCCGCCAGGACGCGGGTCACCACCGTGGCCTACGGCACCGGTGCCCGGGCGGATGCCCAGCAGCTCGCCACCCGCTACGGCGTCACCGCCACGGCCGCCACCGCCGTCCCCGCGGGCCACATCCTCCTCACCCTCGCCGTGACCCGCACTCCGACCCCCACCGCCGCTACGCCCTCGGCCGCCGCCGCGTCGGGCGACCCGTCCGCCGACCCGGTGGCGGGCCTGCCGATGCAGGGGCCCGCGGTGAAGGCGGGCGGGATCCCCTGCGTGGACTGAGCCGCACGGCTCGTGGGGGAGGCAGCGCGTCCCGAGGGGAGCGCCCGGTCGCGGCCTGGGCAAGGGCGGCCGGCTCGCTTCCTCCGCGCTGCCTCCTCCATCCGGCCTCCCGTGCGGGGCTTCCGGCACTCAGGGGCGCGGGGCCTTGATGCCGTGGACGGCGGCGTACTCCGCGGCGAGCCAGGGGCCCAGGTCGTCGATGAGCATGGCGAGGGCGGCGCGATCCGCCGTAGCGGTTCGGGCGGTGGCGGCGGCGAGGCGCATCTGGCCGGCGCGCTCGGGGTAGTAGGCGGCGAAGGCCTCGGCGGAGGCGGTGAGGTCGCTGGTCCAGCCGCCCCAGCGGGGCATGACCAGGGTGAAGCCGGTGCGGACGAGGCGGCGGGTCACCGTGCGGGTGAGCGCGCGGAGTTCGGCGTCCGTGGTGGCGGTGGCCGCGCGTTCCCGCCAGACCGGGAGGGCCAGGGCCAGATCACCGTTGGTCTCCCGGGCGAGCAGCGAGGTGGGGCGGTAGCGGGGGAGCCGCTCGGCGAGGTCCGGGCCGAGCAGCGGGGTGCAGAGGCAGGCGATGAACCAGCCCAGGTCGTGGCGTTCGAGCTCGCTCAGCAGGGCGCCCGTGCTGAAGAGGAGCACGCTGGCCCCGTCGATCTGCGCGAACTCGGCGTCGAGCGCGGCTTCGAGGGCGTCGGCGTCGGCCCGGTCCGCCGCCGTGGGCCGGTGGTGCAGGGCGAGCAGCAGGTCGAGGTCGGAGACGCCGGGGACGGCGGTGCCGCGCGGGACGCTGCCGTAGACGTAGGCGCTGTGCAGCCGGGTGGGGCCGAAGGCCTGGCCGATCCGCTCACGGGCGGCGTCTACCACGGGCGCGAACGGCGCCGGCACGCCGTCCAGAGAGCCCTCCCGTGCGATGAACCCGTCGTCGTCCAACCCCTGAGTGGTGGTCATGACGGCACTCTGCCCTGCCGTCGGCTTGCTGACCAGCGAATTTCCGTCCCTGCGGTGGAGTGTCAGTGGCGTGTGCAAGCATCCATCGCACACGAACACGAAGGTGGCGGGAGGGGATCGGCACGGGCACTTGGGACATCGGGCGCGGCGGACGGGCGCACGGGCGGGCGGGCGCACGGGCGGGTGCTCGGCCTGGGCGACACCCGCGTGCTGCTGCCCTGGCACGCAGCGCTGCCACCGGCCCGGGTTCGGGCAGTGGCAGCGCTGCGCGGGTGGGCGCCGGGTCAGCTCGTCGTGGCGCTTCCCGTGGTCGGGCAGGGCGGCAGCGTCGACGGCGCGGTGGTCGCGCAGGTCGCGGTCGGCCTGGCCGGGGTGGTGGTGCCCGCCGCCGACGTACTGGTGACGGCCGGCTTGCCGGCGCTCGTGGTGGTGGTGCCCGTCGTGGTGCCGGAGCTCGTGGCCGCGCTGCTCGGCGGCTGACCGGACGTCGAGGCTCCCGTGGAGGCGGACGAGGTGCCCGTCGACGCGGTCGTCCCGGACGGTGTCCCCGAGGAGGCGGAGGAGGTAGCCGAGGAGGACGACGGCCCACCCGAGGAGGTGGTCGAGCCCGAGGTCGTCGAGCCCGAGGTGGTCGAGCCGGACGTCGTGGCGCCCGACGTGGTCGAGCCAGAGGTGGTGGAGCCGGACGTCGTGGAGCCGGACGTCGTGGCGCCGGACGTCGTCGCTGAGGTGGATCCCGAGGGCGGGTTCGAAGCCGTTCCCGACGGCGTGGACGGCTTCCACGGCGCCGGCGGCGGGATGCCGGGCACCAGCGGGCCCCGCGGCGGCTCGACGTGCTTGTCCACGATCTCCATCCGGCCGGTCATCCGGGAGAACCAGCCGCCGGTCTGGACGTCCACCAGGATGATCTCGGTCACCGGCTGCGGCGCCGGCACCACCACGACCAGCGTGGTCGGCTGGAAGCCCGCCCAGGCCTTCCCGGTGTACTTGGCGTTGCTCACCAGCACCGGCGGCTTCAGCGGGTTCCCGCAGGCGCAGCGGACCCGGGGCACGCCCTGGGCGTCGACCAGTACGGCGGTGCCCGCCTGCAGGGCGGACTGGTACTCGACCACCACGCCGCTCTTGTAGCTGTGGTTGGTCACCCGGGCGTCCGTCCGCAGGTACGCCGGGGTCAGCGAGCGCAGGTAGCCGGGGACGTCGGCCTGCGCGATACCGGCCGCGGAGGACCAGGCGCGTCCGGTGTCACCGGTCGAGACCATGCCGATCAGGCGCTGGGTGTCGCAGCTCGACTTGCCCATCGTTCCGGCATAGAGCCCGGCGGAGCTGCCCTCGACGCTGTGCAGGGCGGCCGATGTGCTACCGCCCTTGGGGGTTGCGCCGCCCGGGTGGGAGGCTGCGCCGCCCGGCTGAGCCGGCGCGGAGGTGGGTGCGGGTGCGCTCACCCCCTGGGTCTCCACCGACGGGGTGAACGGGTCCGGTCCGGGGTCCGCCGGGGCCTGCAGGGCGACCTCGTTCGCGGCCGGCACGGCCTCGTTGTGGCCGCCCTGGTTGGTGACGATCAGCACGGTCGCCAGCACGGCCGCCGCCACCGTGCCCGCCGCCACTGCCAGCCCCTTTCCGGAGCGCCACCACGGCCGGCGCGGCCTGCCGCCGGCCATCCCGGAAGAACCGGAGCCGCCAGGACCGCCGGGACCGCCGGGGCCGCCGGACGACGGCCCGGACGGCCCGGAGTCCCAGGGCGGGCCCGAGGGCGGCGGGGGAACGGACGGCGGCCCGCTCGTGCCGCCGCCGGACGGCGAGCCGGCCAGCGGACCGGACGGGGGACCGGAGGGAGGACCGTACGGCGGCTCGCTGGGCGGGCCGGACGGAGGCGGTTGGGGGGTCATCGAGGCTCCGTTTCGGAGGCGGCCGGCGCTCGCGGCGGGCGCGGGAAGCTCCTGCCGCTGGGTTCCATTTCTCCCCCCGCGCCCCGCGCGTCGCAACAGCAGGTGCCCGCGCCGTCGCCGAGCGTGCCCGCCGACCGTCGGCCACTCTGGAAGCCGACCGGCCGAAGAAGGGCCGGACCGCCGACCAAGCCGAGCCCGACCGGGCGACCGGTGCGAGACCCGTTGCGAAACCCGTGTGAGACCCGTGCGAGGCCCGGCGCGCGACCGGGAGCGCGACCCCACTGCGCGACCCCGTTGCGCCACCCGGCGGCGGACCGGACCGCGCACCCATCGAACGACCAGGAGGCGGCATGCAGCAGCCCACGACCCCGGTCGCCGGCCCGCCCGGCGCCGTCCGCGGCTGGTTGGACGCGCTCGCCGTCGTGCTGGCCGGGCTGGCCGCGATGGCGGCGGTGGCTGCGCTCGGCCTCTGGCTGGCCGGCGCCGACGACCTCCCGGACGGCGGCTTCCTCGCCGTGCTGGCGGGGACGCTCGCGCTCGCCGTCGGCGGAGCGGTCCGACTCGACGGCGGCGCGGGCGGCTTCGCCGCCCTGGACGCCGGAATCAGTGCGATGCCGCTGACCGTCTCCCTGGCCGGCGCGGTCGCGATGGCCGAGGTGTTCCTGCGTCAGCTGCGCTTCCGCGCGGTGGCGGGCGGCGGCGAACTGCTCGGCCGGATCGCCCGGACGGTCGTGGTCTGGCTGCTCGCCCTCGTCCTGCTCGCCTTCGGCGCCCGGCACAGTTTCGTCGTCCCGCTCGGCGGCGACCTCGTCCAGGCGCTCGGCGGCGTGCTCGGGCTCACCCCGGAGGTCGGCTTCCACGCGGACGTGCCGAGCACGGTCGGCATCGGCCTCGCCTGGCTCCTGCTGGTGCTCGCGGCCACCTTCGCGGTGTCCCGGCGCGCACCCCTGCCGCGGGGCCTCGTGCCCTACCAACTCGCCGTCCGCCCGGCCGCGTTCGCGCTGTGGCTGGTGCTGCTGGCGTACCTGGCGATCGGCGCGGTGGCGGGGGTGCTGACCGCGATCGTGCACGGCAACGCCCGGCAGACCCTGGCCGTGGTGCTGCTCGCGCTACCGGACCTGGTGTGGCTGGCCTTCGGTGTCGGGCTCGGCGCGCAGTGGCACGGACGGCTGGCGGGCGGGCTCGGCCTGCCCGTTCCCAAGCCCCTCGCCGACGTGCTGCGCGCACCGGAGGGCCAGCAGGCGACGGTCGACCTCGGCACCCTGGCCGACCAGGACGCGCGCAGCTGGTGGCTGCTGCCGTTGGCCGCCGTCCTGCTGCTCGCGGCCGCCTTCCTCGCCGCCCGCCGCTCGCCGCGCACCGTCCGGCTCTGGCAGCACGCCGTGCGGTTCGCGCTGGCCACCGCCGTCACCGTCCTGCTGGTGGGGCTATGGACCCGGATGGACGCCGACTACGGGCTCTCGGTGCTCGGTGTCGGCCTCGGCCAGGGCGGCCTCGGCGACCTGCTCGGCGCCGTCCTCGGCGGCGCGAACCCGCTGGCCGGATTCGGCAGCGGCAGCCTCACGCTGCGGCCGTCGCTGTGGACGGCCGTCCCGCTCGCGGCGGGCTGGGGCCTGCTCACCGGCGCGCTCGGCGCGCTGCTCGCCACCCGGGTGCGGCACCGCGGGGAGGTGTCCGGGAACGAGGATGGACGGTAGCCCCGCCGGCGCATGGCACGGAACCGGACAGTCCGTCAAAAAGCTTCTGCGACAAGGATGACTGCCGCGGGGACGGCCTGGCCGAGCGCGCCGCGCCACAGCCTGGGCTCCGAGGCGAAGAGGGTGACCCCGCCCGCGACCATGAACGCGGCGATGTAGAGGATGATCGACCGGCCCGATCCGCTGTGCCCGGTGTGCAGCAGCACCAGGCCCGCGACCAGGCCGAGGGCCAGGAACAGGTTGTAGAAGCCCACGTTGAAGCGCCACAGCCGGACTTCCGGAGCGTCCGCCGTGTTGCCGGTGAGCAGGTAGCGCACCCGGGGGTGCCCGTAGAGGAAGCTCTCCAGCGGCCACACGACGAGGTGGATCGCGGCGGCGACCATGGCGAAGACCTGGCTCACGGCGTCCATGGCGGGCGGCTCCCTCCTGGCGCGGACGGCGGATACCGACCGGAGAGCCGATGCGGCCCGGACGGCGGGTACGGCCCGGACGGCGGGTACAGCCCGGACGGCGGGTACGGCCCGGACGGCGGGTGGACGACCGGTGCGGCCCAGGCGGGCGGCTCCGGCACCGCCCTGGGCCTGCCCGCCTCGAACACCGGGACGACCTGGGTGGGCGGCCCGTCCCCGCTCCGCCGGCCCGGCGCCGGGCCGGCGGCGGCCGGGGCGGTCGCCGCCCGCAGCTCGGCGACGAACTGCAGGCAGCTCGCGTACCGCTCCTCGGGTGACTTGGCGAGCGCCCGGGCGATCACGCCCCCCACGGCGGCCGGCAGGTCGGGCCGGCTCTCGTGCAGCGTCGGCGGCGCGTCGTTGAGGTGGGCCCAGAGCAGCGCGAGGTCGCTCTCGCGGCGGAACGGCGGGGCGCCCGCGAGCATCTCGAACACCACGCAGCCGAGGCTGTACTGGTCGCAGCGCCCGTCCAGGGGCCTGCCGGAGATCTGTTCGGGCGCCGCGTAGTCGAGCGTCCCGACGATCTGGCCGATGTTGGTCAGCCCGCTGAGCGACAGCGACTTCTTGGTCAGCCCGAAGTCCGCCAGGTACAGGTGCTCGGGGTGCTCACTGTCCGTCCCGGCGGCGACCAGCACGTTGCCCGGCTTGACGTCCCGGTGCACCAGGTCGTGGTCGTGCGCGGCGTCCAGGGCGGAGGCGATCTGGAGGGCCAGCCGGGCGGTCCGCTCGATCGGGAAGGGGCCGCCCCGGTTCATCAGGGCGCGCAGGTCGCCGCCCTCGACGAAGCGCATCGCGATGAACAGGATGCCGTCGTGCTCGCCCGCTTCGAACACCGGGATGATGTGCGGATGGTCGATCGCGGCGGCCGCCTCGGACTCGTGCATGAAGCGCTGCCGGAACACCTCGTTGCGGGCCAGCTCGGGGGCCAGCAGCTTGACCGCGACCGTCCGGCCGAGCCGCAGGTCCTTGGCCCGGTAGACCACGGCCATCCCGCCGCGCCCGACCTCGCTCTCCAGCCGGTAGCCCGCCACCTTCCGTCCGACCAGGCCGGCGGGCAGGCTCGGGGCGGACGGCTGCTCGGCGGCGGTCACGGCTCGCCGGCCCGGGTGGGGGCGTACGGGCTGTGCACCGGCGGCGACGGGGCCCCGGCCGCCGTCGTCGGCGCCGTGTCGGGCTTCGCCGCGGGCTTCGGCCTGGGCCTTGCCGCAGGCCTGGGCGAGGGCGTCGGCGACGGCGAGGGTGACGGCGTCGGCGAGGGCGTCGGCGTCGGCGTTGGCGAGGGTGACGGCGGAGGCCGGTCGGTGGCCGTGTACGTCTGGAGCTGCAGCCCGTCGCCGTAGCACCAGCGGTCGTGCACCGGGTCGAACACCCAGAGCGCCTCGCCGTCCACCACCAGGCCGACCCGCAGGCCCCGGGAGCGCTCCCAGAAGGCCTCCAGGTCGAGGGTGCCCGCCGCCAGGTCCTCCAGCAGGGCGCGGTAGCGGGCCAGCGCGTTCTCGGCCTCGGCGAGCGCCGGCCGGGGGTCGGCGGTCCGGGCGGGAGGGCCGCCGGCGGCGGGCGGAGGCTGCGGGAGGACGACCAACAGCCGGCCGTCCACCCAGGTGGTCCAGCCGTTGGCGCACAGCACCTGCGCCCAGTCGCCCTGGCGTCCGAGCAACTGCAGCGGGAGCAGCGCGTCGAGCCCGGCCGAGGGGCGTACCGGATCCGGGGCCGCCCAGGAGGCCAGGCCGCCCGGCGGGGCGACGTGGGTGGGGCGGAACGCGAACTCGTCCATGGGCGGCTACATTTCCTCCGCCGCGCGATCCCCGGCGCGCGCGGCACGACTCGCACCGCAGGTCGTCTCCCACTCTACCGGCGGCGGCCCGGCCCGACCCGGCGTCGCTGCGGGCGACTGACCGTGAGGGCTTGGGGCGCCTGACCGTGAGGCTGCGGACGCGTGACCGTGAAGGCTTGGGGTGCCTGATCGCAGGCCCCGGGGCCGCCGTGCTCGCAGGCCTACTTGCGCATGATCGCGGGCTCGTGCCTGCGCAGCAGGGCGAGCACCAGCAGGCCGTACGCGGCGGACAGCGCCGGCAGCATGACGATGCTGAACTCCCACCCGGTCCGCTCGTGGCGGAACATCGGGTCCGCGGTGATGTCGTTCGGGAACAGCGTGTGCAGTTCCACCGTGCGGGCCATCGCCGACATGCCCCAGCGGGACGGCACCAGCCAGGCGAACTGCTCCAGCCCCGGGACGCCGTAGAGCTTGAGCATCAGGCCGCTGAAGACGATCTGGACGACGGAGAGGAGCACCAGCAGCGGCATGGTGGCCTCCTCCTTGTCGACGAGCGCGGAGACCACCAGGCCGAGCATCATCGCCGAGAACGCGAGCAGGGCGACGGCGACGATCAGTTCGGGGAGTTGGGGCATCACGACGCCGGTCGGAACCGCGGCGGAGAGGTCGACGCCCGCCAGGCCGACCACCGTGAGCACACTGGCCTGACCCACCGTGACGACGCCGAGGACCACCACCTTGGAGACCAGGTACGCCGATCTGGACAGCCCGACCACACGCTCCCGCCGGTACACCGCGCGTTCCTTGACCAGTTCGCGCACCGAGTTGGCGGCGCCGGTCAGCAGCCCGCCGATGCAGAGCGTGAGCAAGCAGTTGACGGCGTTGACCGGGGTGAGGCGGGAGCCGGCCATCGCGCGGCACATCAGGCCGATGACGAACGGCAGCACCACCATGATGGTGAGGAACAGCCGGTCGGCGGCCAGCACCGCCGCGTACCGGCGCACCAGGGTGCTCAGCTGCGGGAGCCAGCCCTGCGGCTTCTCCCGGCCGATCGCCGGCCGCCGTTCCGCCGACCGCGCCGGCGTGGGGGCGGGCACCGAGGGGACGGCCTCGGCCGTCACGTACCGCCGGTACTGCGGTGAGGCGCGGAAGCGGTTCTGCCAGTCGTCGTGGTGGCCGTTCTCGGACCGGCCGGTGGTGCCGGTAGTCCCGTCAGCCCCAGGAGCCCCAGGACCCCCAGGAGTCCCGGGGAGCCCGGAGGTCTCGGAGGCTTCGAAGGCTTCGAAGGCCTCCGGCCACTCCTGGTAGCCGAAGTAGTCCAACGCCTCGTCGGGCGGCCCGTAGTACGCCGTCCGCCCGCCCGGGGCGAGTACCAGCAGCCGGTCGCAGACGTTCAGGCTGAGCACGCTGTGCGTCACCACGACCACCGTGCGGCCGTCGTCGGCCAGCCCGCGCAGCATGTGCATCACCGAGCGTTCCATGCCCGGGTCCAGGCCGGAGGTCGGTTCGTCGAGGAAGAGCAGGGACGGCTTGGTGAGCAGTTCCAGGGCGACGCTGACCCGCTTGCGCTGGCCGCCGGAGAGACTGGCGATCACCTGGTCGGCCCGCTTGTCCAGGCCCAGCTCGTGGATCACCTCCCGGACCCGGGCCTCCCGCTCGTGCCGGGCGGTGTCGCCGGGGAAACGCAGCTCGGCGGCGTAGGACAGGGCGCGGCGGACGGTGAGCTGGGTGTGCAGGATGTCGTCCTGCGGCACCAGACCGATCCGGCGGCGCAGTTCGGCGTAGTCGCGGTAGAGGTCGCGACCGTCGTACAGCACCGTGCCCTCGTCGGCGGGGCGCAGCCCGGTGAGCGCGTTGAGCAGGGTGGACTTGCCCGCGCCGCTCGGGCCGGCCACCGCGAGCAGCGACTTCTCGGCGAGCGGGAAGCCGACGTCGTCCAGCAGGACCCGGTGGTCGGCGCCGACCCGCACCACCAGGTGCTGCACGTCCAGGGAGATCTCGCCGGTGTCGGTGTACTCGACCAGGTGGCCGTCGGCGAGGCAGAGCGCGGAGTGGCCGATGCCGACGATGTCGGCCGGGCCGACCGGGGCCCGCTCGACCGGGCGGCCGTTGAGGTACGTGCCGTTGTGGCTGGTCAGGTCGACGATCTCGTGGCCGCCGTCGGGCAGTTCGCGCAGTTCGGCGTGGTGCCGGGAGACCAGCAGGTCGTCCAGGACGAGGTCGTTGTCGTGGGAGCGGCCGATCCGCACGGTGCGGCCGGGCAGTTGCAGGACGGCGCTCGGGCTGCGGAAGGTGCCGGAGTTCTGCGGAGCGACCAGTGACGTGCGCGCGTCCGGCCCGGCAGCGGGGCCGGGGGCGGGCAGGCCCGCGAAGGTCGCGGACGGGCCGTCGGCCGGATCGCCGAAGCGCAGCCGGGTGCCGGGGCCGACGTCCTCACGGCTCACCCGGTGGCCCTGGTCGTACGTGCCGTTGGTGCTGCCGACGTCCTCCAGCAGCCAGTGACCGTCGGTGGCGCGCAGGATCGCGTGGTGCCAGGACACCCGGGGGTCGTCCAGCACGATCTCACTGGTCGGGTCTCGGCCGAGGTGGTAGGCCCGAGCCGGGTCGATCAGCTGGGAGTCGGTGTCGGTGACCAGGACGAGGGGTGGCGCGGTGAGCGCGCCGGAGCGCTCTCCCATGCTGGGAATTCTATCGCCGACGGGCGTGAAGGGCCTTTCCGGGCCGCGTGATTGGACTGGACCACTGGCGGGCGCGGCACTATCGTTCGGCGTGTCCGTTCACGGACCGTCGCCGAGCGCCGCCGAACAGCTCCTGAGCGCGGCGCGGTGGGTCGTCGGGCGTGTCATCGAGTGCTTCGGAACGGAACCCATGGGCATCTGGCCCCAGTTGCGCCGGTCGCGGACACAGCTACTACGCGGACGACTACACCCCGCCGGTCGCGCCGCCCGCCTGCCCGGGCCGGTACGAGGGCTGCCGGACGGCGTCCTGGTGCGGCGCCGTCCGGCAGCGCGAGGCGGGGCGGTGGGTCAGCGCACGGTCACGGTGAACACCGGGGAGGCGGTGTTCCCGCTGACGATGCGCAGCTCGTTCGGGCCCTTGAGGCCGAGCTTCACACCGAGCGAGTACGAGCCGTTGCGGGCCGTCGGCATGGAGGCCGGCAGGGTGACCCACGTGCCGTGCTGCTTCTGCTGCAGGGTCACCGTGCTTCCCGCCGGGAGCCCGGTGGTCGTGCCGGTGACGCGGAACAACTGCCACGCCTGGACGGCGGAGACCGACGGCTTGGCGGTGAGGGCGGCCTGGGCAGCACCCTGCTGCGCGGCGGTCGCGGCGGTCGCGGCGGTCGCGGCGGTCGCGGCGGTCGCGGCGGTGGCGGTGGTGGCGGTGGTGGTGGTCGTGGGCTGGGTGGTCGGGGCGGCGGCCATGGCGGCGCCCGCCAGTCCGAGCGAGAGCACGCTGAGGGTGGTCACGGCGGCCAGGCGCAGGGAGTTCCGCTGGGAGACGATCACGGGTGCACCCCTTTCAAGGGGAGGTGGTTGTCCGTCCCGAAGGCACGGTCGGTGCTTTTCGGGCCCTGTCATCCGTAAGGACGCCATGCTCCGTGCACGGGTTGACAGCGGATCGTCACCGTCGTGTAACAGTCGGTGTCGCTTCACTCTCCACATGTGCGAGATCGCTTGCTCAGCAAGGGTTCTGACACCGAGTCGACCAGTGCTGTCGGCGATGGCTGGTCTAGGAGGCGTGGAACGACTGCTCGATGGCGGTCCACAGGCGGACGCGGGCCCGCAGTGCGGTGCGGACGGTCTCGGCGCAGGAGTCCCACTTGGCCTGGTCGTCGCCGCAGAGGTCGATCAGCATCTGCATCGCCATCGGGGTGTGCTGTTCGCCGTCGACCTCGATGTGCCGGGCGAGGTAGTCCTTGAAGACGGTGAGCACGCCGTCCGGGTCGTCGATCGCGATCACCTGGGCGAACATCTCCGGGATCAGGTCCTCGCGGCCGAAGGCGAAGGCGGCGGCCCGGCAGTGCACCGGGTCGTTCCCGATGACGGACCACGTGGTGCCGGTGAAGTCCACGGCGGCCTGCGGCACTTCGGCCTTCTCGAGGGCCTCCGGCACGGGGGTGCCGGTGCGCAGCAGGGCCAGGAACTCCTCCACCGGGCGGGGGTCGGCGCCGGCCTGGCGCATGCCCTCCAGGTACAGCTCGAAGTGGCTGGTGTAGCCCTCGCCGAGCTCGTCGCTCTCCTCGACGAGCACGATCTCGTTGATCAGCCGGCGGCTGGCCGTCGGGCCGCTGGGCACCCACGGGACCTCGACGCAGGTGAGGTCGCGCTGCAGGCTCTTCAGCAGCGACATGAAGTCCCAGACGGCGAAGACGTGGCTGTTGAGGAAGGTGCGGACGCGCTCGATGCTGGTGAGCCGGTGGTAGACGGGATGGCCGACCACCTCGCGGCGCAGCGGGTCGATGGCGCGCTGCAGGCTGGTCAGCCCAGGGTGGGAACGGTCCCAGTGGTAGCGGTTGGTGGACATGCGGGCTCCTTGTGGGTCCGAGCGGTTTGCGAGTGCCGAACGTGCTTTGCGCGTGCTTCACGCGTGCTTCACGCGTGCTTCATGAGGGCGTACAGCGCGTGCCGCAGTTGCCCCCGGTTCGGCTGTACGGCCCGGTCGAGGGCGGGGGCGAAGGGCAGGACGGCGCCGTCGGGGCGGGTGATCCGGCGCGGCGGGGCGATCAGGCGCAGTTCCTCGGCGGCGGTGGCCAGCACTTCGGCGCCGAGGCCGCAGCTGCGGTTGGAGTCGTCCAGGACGACCAGCCGTCCGGTGCGCTCCAGTGATTCGGCGAGCGCCGGCCAGTCGAAGGGGTGGACGGTGCGCGGGTCGAACACCTCGACCGAGATGTCCTGGGCGACCTCCTCGGCGACGGCGAGCGCGTCGTGCACCAGGTGCCCGACGGCGACCACGGTGACGTCGCTGCCCGGGCGGTGGATCCGGGCCCGGCCGAGCGGGACGGGCGCCGGCTCCCCGGTGACGGTCTCGCGCACCGGCAGGGCGGCGGCGGGCGCGAACACCACCACCGGGTCGGGGTCCTGGATCGCCGAGCGCAGCAGCCCGTAGGCGTCCGTCGGGGTGGCGGGGACCACGGTCTTCATCCCGGCGTGCATGAACAGGCTGTACGGGTGGTCGGAGTGCTGGCCGGCCCAGCCGTCGCGGGAGCCCGAGCCCGGCACCAGGCAGGTCAGCGGGACGGCCGCCTGGCCGCCGGTCATCAGCGAGAACTTGTGGGCCTGGTTGACGAGTTGCTCGAAGACCAGGAACAGCAGGGACGGGATCTGGAACTCCAGTACGGGCCGCCGGCCGGCCAGCGCGGCGCCGACCGCCATCGCGGTGAAGGCCTGCTCGGACAGCGGGGTGTCGACGATCCGCTCCGGGCCGAAGCGGTCCAGCAGGCCGAGCGTGGGCCCGGCCAGGCCGGCGCCGATGTCCTCGCCGAAGACGCAGACCGCCGGATCGGCGGCGAGTTCGTCGGCCAGCGCCCGGTTGAGCGCCTTGGTGTACGAGAGCCTGGTCACGGTGTCACTCCCGCCCGGGGCCGCAGCCCGTCGGCGTACAGGTGGTCCAACGCGCCTGCCGGATCCGGGTGTTCGGAGGCGAGCGCGAACTCCTCGGCGGCGGCGAGCTGTTCGGCGACCGAGCGGTCCAGCTCGGCGACGGCGGCGGGGTCGAGCGGCGCGGCGGCCCGGGGGAGCGGGTCGCGTTCGCGCCAGGCCTCGACCTCCGCCGGGGCGCGGTAGCGCAGCTTCATCCGGCGTTCCATGGTGTGGTGGCCCTCGTAGCGGTAGGTGCGGCACTCCAGGAAGCCGGGGCCGTCGCCGCCGCGCGCCCGCTCGACGGCGCGCAGGGCGGAGGCCCGGACGGCCTCGGTGTCCATGCCGTCCACCTCCTCGGCGGGAATGCCGAAGGCGGCCGCCCGCCCGGTGGCGCTGCCCGCGACGGCGGTCGCGGCGGGCAGGGTGGTGGCGTAGCCGTTGTTCTCGCAGACGAAGAGCACCGGGAGGCGCCACATCGCGGCGAGGTTGAGCGACTCCAGCAGGACGCCCTGGTTGAGCGCGCCGTCGCCGAAGAACGCCACCGCGACCGGGGACGGGCGCCCGGCCGGCGCCTCGTCGGCCTGCGCTTGCTCGGCGTGCAGCTGGCCGGCGTGCGACTGCCGGGCCGGTGTCTGCTCGGCGTGCGCCTGCCGGGCCGCCCAGGCGGCGCCGACCGCGATCGGGGCGCCGGCGCCGACGATCCCGTTGGCGCCGAGGATGCCCAGCGAGAGGTCGGCGGCGTGCATGGAGCCGCCCCGGCCGCCGTTCAACCCGTCGACGCGGCCCAGGAGTTCGGCGAGCAGCCGGTGCGGCGCGGCGCCGCGGGCGAGCACGTGGCCGTGGCCGCGGTGGGTGCTGGTGAGCCGGTCCTCCGGGCGCAGTGCGGAGCAGACGCCGACCGCGACGGCCTCCTGCCCGATGTACGGGTGGATGCCGCCGGGGATGGCGCCGCTCCTCACCAGGCCGAGCGCCAGTTCCTCGAAGCCGCGGATCAGCCGCAGCATCCGGTAGCGCTCGGCGGGGGTGCCGAGCGGGGCGGGTCCACCGGGCCCGGACGCCGGTCGCGGGCGAGCCGTCACGGCTCCCACGGCCGTCACGGCTCCCACGGCCGTCACGGAGTTCACTGCTGTCACGGCCGGCCCTGCCAGATCGCCGGGCAGAACTCGGGGTCGGCGTAGTCGGGCCGGCCGTCGGCGGTGCGGCGCACCAGCACGTCGTGGTTGTACACCACGGGGCTGCCGTCGGCCTTGTCATGCCGGCTGTACTCGTTGGCGCCGTCCTGCAGGTGCAGCGAGACGGCCCGGCGCGGGAAGGAGGCCAGGTTGGGGCCGCTGCCGTGGTAGGTGCGGCAGTGGTGGAAGGACAGGTGGCCGCGCGGGATCCGCATCGGGACCTTGCGGACCTGCTGCCCGTTGTGGGCGGCGTTGGAGGTCAGGATGCCGTCGAGCTCGGAGCGGTCGCGGTCGGCGAAGTGCCGGGTGGAGTCCTCGCCGGAGGGCAGTTCCTGCCAGCGGTGGCTGCCGTCGACCATGGTGATGGTGCCGTTCTCCTCGTGGCAGTCGTGGAACGGGACGAAGGCGGTGAGCATCTCGGGGGAGGTGCAGGTCTGCCAGTAGTGCTTGTCGAAGTGCCACGGCACCTGGTTGCTGGGCTCACCGGGCACCGGCGGCTTGTAGATCAGGGTCGCCTGGAAGATCCGGATCTCCTCGGCGCCGGCGAGCAGCGCGGCCACCGCGCCGACCAGTGGCTTGCGCAGGACCGCGCCGATCGCGTCGCTCTCGTAGTGGACGTAGTCGTTGTGCCGCTGCACGGGGCCGTCCGAGGGCTGCCAGGAGGCCAGTCGGGGCGGCCGGACGGGCAGCTCGCGGTCGCGGTGGCCGGCGTAGTACAGCTCGGTGGCGGCCTGCAGGGTGTCCAGTTCCTCGTCGCTGAACAGCCGGCGGGACAGGTACCAGCCGTGCTCGCGGTAGTGGGTCACCTCGTCGGGGGTGGGCAGCAGGGCGCGCTCGGCCTCGGTGAGCCGGAACTCGGCGGTCGCGGTCATGGTGTGGGCCTCCTTCGGAGGTGCGGGGTGGTCGGACGGAGACACCGGACGGAGCCGTCAGTGGGAGACGGTGGGCGGAGCCGTCGGAGGAAGCCGTCGGGCGGCGACGTCAGACGGAGGCCTCGGAGCTGTGCCGCTCGATGGCCTCGTACAGGGCCTTGATGTTCGCGGTGCCGAAGGTGCCGGCCCCCTGGCGCTCGATCAGTTCGAGGAAGTAGGTGCGCCGGGGGTGGGTCGAGCGGGCGAAGATCTGGAACAGCTGGCCGCCGTGGTCCTGGTCGACCAGAACGTGCAGGTCGCGCAGGGTCTCGACCGGGATGGCCGTCTCGCCGAAGCGTTCGGCCAGGGCGTCGAAGTAGGCGCCCGGGGTGGTCAGGAACTCCACGCCGCGGGCCCGGATGGTGCGGACGGCGGTGGTGATGTCGCGGGTGCTGAAGGCGAGGTGCTGCACGCCGGCGCCGCCGTGGGCGGCGAGGAAGTCGTCGATCTGGCCGGGGCGGCGGCTGGTGTCGGGTTCGATCAGGGTGAAGGTGACCGTGCCGGACGGGCTCTGCACGACCTTGGAGTCCATGGCCTGCCCGCCGACCTCGATGTACTCCTCGAAGATCGTGTGGAAGCCCAGCGCGGCCTCGCAGAACCGTACGGATTCGGCGAGCCGGCCGGCCGGGAGGCAGATCGCGACGTGGTCGAGCTGGTCCAGCAGGCTGGGCCCCGGGGCGGGTTCGGCGGTCCGCGGCGGGACGAAGCGCAGCGCGGTGTCGCCGAACCCGGCGATCAGGGCGCCGTCGCGGTCCAGCACGTGCGCGCCGTGCCGTTCGGCCCGCGCCAGTGCGGCCTGCGGATCGGCGCAGCCGAGCGCGAGCACGGCGACGCCGTCCCCGTGCCGGGCGACGTAGTCGGCGACGGGGTGCTCGGGGTCGGCGGCGTCGGCCAGGTGCAGCCGGATGGTGCCCTGGCGCAGCTCGATGGTGCGGGTGCCGTCGGGTGCGGTCGCCGGGGCGTCGGCGGTGAAGCCGTAGTCGGCGCAGAGCCCGGCGGCGGTCTTGTCGGCGTCCGCGCAGTGGAACTCGGCGTGGGTGATGGACTGGATGGACGGGGTGCTCTGGACGGACTGGACTGACGGGATGGCTGGGACGGACGGGATGGTCTGGATGGACAACGGGATCTCCCCCCGGAGGGATGGCAGGTCGAGGATCGGCGCGCTACCCGGCGAAGCGGTTACCGGGCGGCCCGGGTGGAGGCCGGGCCGAGGATGAGGCTGAGGTTGTGGCCGCCGAACGCGAAGGCGTTGCTCAGCGCGGCGCGCACCGGGGTGGTCCGGGCGGCGCCCCGGACGTGGTCCAGGTCGCAGGCCGGGTCGGGGTCGGTCAGGTTGAGCGTGGGCGGCAGCGTCCCCCTCGCCACCGCCAGGGCGGTCACCGCCGCCTCCAACGCGCCTGCGGCGCCGAGGAGATGGCCGGTGGCGCCCTTGGTGGAGCTGACCGCGGGCGGCTGTTCGCCGAAGACGGCGCGCAGGGCCGCGGTCTCGGCCGCGTCACCGAGCCTGGTGCCGGTGCCGTGGGCGTTCACGTAGTCGATGTCACCCGGGGCCAGGCCGGCGTTGGCGAGCGCCGTGCGCATCGCGTCGGCGGCGCCGGCACCGTCCGGGCGGGGCATGGTCGGGTGGTGGGCGTCGGTGGAGGCACCCCAGCCGAGGACGTCCGCGTAGCCGGCGGCCCCGCGCGCGTCGGCGTGCTCGGCCCGTTCCAGGACGAGGACGGCGCTGCCCTCGCCCAGCACGAAGCCGTTGCGGCGGGCGTCGAACGGCCGGCTGGCCTGCTCCGGATCGTCCCAACCATGGGCGAGCGCACGGGCGTTGGTGAAGGCGGCGGCAATGGTCGGGTGCAGCGAGGACTCCGTGCCGCCGCACACCACCACGTCCGCGTCACCGGCCCTGATCAGCCGCAGCCCCTCGGCGATCGCCTGGGCGCCGGCCGCGCAGGCCGTCACCACGGCGGAGCTGTAGCCCCGGATGCCGTGCTTGATCGCCACCCGGGCGGCGGCCATGTTGGAGAGCATGCCGGGCAGCAGGTACGGGCTGACGCCCGGGCGGCCGCGTTCCAGCCGGCGGTGCGACTGCTGCTCGAACGTCTCCAGCCCGCCGCCGCCCGTCGCCAGCACCACGGCGGTGCGGTGCGGGTCGGCGTCCCGGCCGACCACCAGGCCGGCGTCGGCGAGCGCGTCGTCGGCGGCGGCCAGCCCGAGCAGGACGAAGCGGTCCACGCAGCGGGTCTCGGTGGGCGCCAGCACCTCCCGGCCGTCCACGGCGGGGGCGATCCCGGCGGCGGGCAGCCAGCCGTGCGCGGCGTGCCCCTCGGGGACGGCGCGCAGCCCGGACCGGCCGGTGGCCAGCGCCTCGAACACCTCGGCGGGCTTGCGGCCGAGCGGGGAGACCAGGCCGATGCCGGTGACGACGACGCCGGTGCGCGCGCTCATGCGCCCACCTCGCTTCGTACGGCTCGTACGTGTCGTACGCGTCGTACGCCTCGGACTCTTCGTGCGCGTCGTTCGCTCACGCGTCCACCGCCGCGAGGTGGCGCCGGCGCAGCAGGACCTTGCGGACCTTGCCGGTCGGGCCGAGCGGGATGTCGTCGGGGGAGACCACCAGCACCCGGCGGACGGTCGCGGCGGTGGCCTCGTCCAGCGCGGCGACGACCGCCTTGGTGCGGTCCGTGGCGTCGGCGCCGTCGGTGAGGAGCAGCAGCACGTCGGTGACGACGCGCTCGCCGTCCCGGACCGCGACCACCGTGCAGTCCAGCACGTCCGGGCAGGCGGCCAGCACCCGTTCCTCCGACATCGCGGTGAACAGCCGCCCGCCGTCCGGGAGTTCGACCGAGTCGACGGCGCGGTCGACGTGGTAGTAGTAGCCCTCCTCGTCCCGGTACATCAGGTCCCCGGTGAGGAAGCGGCCGCGGATCCGGGTACGGAAGGTGGTGGCCGAGTCGTTCCAGTAGCCGAGCGCCAAGGTCGGGGAGGCGGTGGCGAGTTCGCCGACCTCGCCGGGCCCGAGCGGCTCGCCGTCCGGGCCGACCACCGCGCAGTCGACGAAGGCGTGCGGGCGGCCCACACAGCGGCCGTAGCGTTCGGTGCCGGGGCCGTGGGTGATGAAGAAGTGCGAGTGGCCCATCTCGGTGGAGCCGAGGCCGTCCACGAACTGGGAGCCGGGCACACGGGTGCGACCCTCGCGGGTCACGGTCTCCCGGCTGCCGGTGGCGATCAGGCGGCGGATGTGCACCTCGTGGGCGCAGTCGCCGGTGTTCCACCAGAGCGCGACGGAGTCCAGGCCGCGGGCGCTGAGGTCGTGGCGGGCGAGGTCGGCCCAGGTGGCGGCGAAGCCGACCACCCCGGTGGGCTGCCACCGCTCGATCGCGGCGAGCACTCCGTCGCCGGACTGCCGTGACAGGAAGGCGAGTCGGGTGTGTGAGCTGAGCGCGAGGTTGAGCGCGATGAGCGTCGCGGCGTGCGGCGCGGGCAGGGCGCTGAGCATCCGCTCCTGGCCCTGCGGGCGGGGCAGCCGCAGCCGGTGGCGGATCGCGGCGTACAGGCTCGCGTGCGAGTGGACGACGGCCTTGGGCATCCCGGTGGTGCCGGAGGAGTGGGTGATCGCCACCGGGTCGCCGGACCAGTGCCGGTACGGTGCCGGGGCGGTGTCCGGGTCGCCCGCGCCGAGGGTGCCGATCTCCGGCAGCAGCGGTGCGCCGGGGTCGTGGCCGGCCAGGGCGGCCAGGTGGGCGGGGTCGGCGAGGACGCCGGCCGCGCCGAGCCGGGCGATGTAGCGGGCGGCGCGCTCGCCGTCCAGGTTGGGGTTGAGCAGTGCGGGGATGGCGCCGAGCCGGGCCAGGGCGAGGAAGGCGAGCACGTGGTCGGCGGCATCGTCCGCGTACACCACGACGGGGTCGCGCCGGGTGATGCCGAGGGCGTGCAGGGCGGCGGCGCGGGCCCGGACCGCGCGGTCGAGCTCGCGCAGGGTGAGGGGCTGCCAGGCGGGGTGCTCGTCCACCGGGGTGTCGAAGCTGAGCAGCGGCTCGTCGAGGTCCGTCCCGAGTGCGATCCGGGCGGTCAGGACGTTGCCGGCGCCGATGTCGGGGTCGTCCGCGAGCAGGGTGCGGAGACTGCGGATGGTCACGGGGGTGGATCCCTCCCTCGGGGCCGGTGGACGGCCCGGGCGGCTGATCGGATGGCAGGGTCGGTCGGCCGCGCGGGCGGCGGGTGACGAGGCGGGGTCGGGCGGCGCTGGTCTGCCGGGCGGCGCTGGTGTGCCGGGTACGGCTGCGTCAGGCGCCGGGCCTCGGTGGTGGATACGGCCGGGAGCGCCCGGCGGGTTCAGTTCCGGGGCTCGGCGTCCGCGGGCTCCGGGGCCGCGACCAGCACGGCTGCGGCCCGGTCCCCGTCGGGCGTCTGCTCGACGGCCACGACCAGCACCCGGTCGGCGTCGCCGTCCGCGAGCAGCAGCGCGGCGAGCTCGTACGCCTCCGCCGGGACGTGGCCGGTGCGGGCCCCGGCGTCGGGCCCCGCGCAGGCCCCGACCTCGGCGCCGGTCAGGCAGATCGCCACGACGGGACCGGTCAGGCCCCAGCGCGCGGAGATGTGCCCGAGGACGGCGTTCGGGTTGGACTGGAAGAAGAGCAGCGGGCCCGTACGCCGCCCGGGTTCGGCGCTCTGCTCGATGGCCCGCGCCGTGTCGAGGTCACCGCTCGCGCTGGCCAGCAGCAGGCCGGTCCGCCCGGCGGCGGGCGGTTCGCCGTGGTGCGCGCGCAGACAGCGTTCGGCGGTGTCGGCGACCAGCGGGCTGAAGCCGGAGGCGGCGAAGCCGGGCAGCGGTGGCGGCGGCCCGTCCAGGCCGGGCGAGGGGCGGTGGGCCTCGGCGAGGATCCGCAGGCCGTGGGTGTGGTCGCCAGCGGTCGTCACGGTGGCGGTGGCTGGCATGGAGGTGGTCGTCATGGTGGCGGTGGTCGTCTTGGTGGCGGTGGGTGTCATCCGGGGCTCAGGTGTCATCCGGGGGCCAACAGCAGGGCGGTGTTGGCGCCACCGAAGGCCGAGTTGAGGCTGAGGGCGTAGCGGGGGCGGGCCGTGCGCGGGCCGTCCAGCACGAGGTCCAGGCCGACGTCCGGGTCCGGGCCGAGCCAGCCGGCATTGACCGGGAGCAGTCCTGTCCCCAACGCGCCGATGGTGACGGCGAGTTCAAGCAGGGCGGAGGCTTCCAGGGCGTGCCCGTGCACGGACTTGCTGGAGCTGATCGGAAGCCGGTCGGTGTACCGGCCGAACACCCGCCGCAGGGCGCGGGCCTCGGCCTGGTCGGCCAGGGTGGAGCCGGTTCCGTTGGCGTTGACGTAGCCGACCTCGGCCGGTTCGACACCCGCACGGGCGAGCGCGGCCTCGATCGCCCGGACCACCCCGGTGCCGTCCGGTTCGGGTCGGCAGACGTGGTGGGCGTCCCCGGCGCGGCCCCAGCCGGCCAGCCGGGCGAGGACGGGCGCCCCGCGTCGTTCGGCGGCCGGGGCGGCCTCGACCAGGACGGCGGCGGCCGCGTCGCCCAGCAGGGTGCCGGTGCGGCCGGCGCTGAACGGGCGCAGCTCGCCGTCGTGGGCCAGCGCGCGCCCGGCGTCGAAGACCGCGAACACGCCCGGTCCGACCAGGTGGACGGCCGCGACCAGGACCCGCTCGTGCCGGCCGGTGGCCACCAGGAAGGCCGCGTCGGCGACGGCCGTGGAGGCGGCCACGCAGGCGCCGGTGTACACCCGGGTGACGCCCGGGGCGCCCCAGCCCGCGCGGACGCCGGCCGCCACCGCGTCGGCGGTGCTGCGGGTGCGTTCGTCGCTGTGCAGGGCGAGCAGCACGGGCAGGGCGGCGCCGTCGGCGGCGGTGAGTCCGGCCTGGCGGCAGGCCTGGTCGATCGCGTCGAGCACGGCTGCGGCCGCTGGAGCGGCTGGGACGGCACCGGTCGGACGCGCGACGGAGGCCGAGGCCCCGGCGCCGGTCTGGGGCGCGGTGTCGGGAAGCAGCGCGGCCCGGGTGGTGCGGCGGGCGCTCACGTCGAAGCGGGTGACCGGGCCGAACGCGGCCTTGCCGTGGGCGGCGGCCTCTGTCAGTACGGGCAACCCGTGCCCGGCGGCGCTGAGCACACCGACGCCGGTGACCACCGGACGGCCTGACAGCGGTCGGACCGGTACCGGGCGGACCGACGCCGGAGGTCCGGGCGGGCCGGCCCCCGGAGCGACGCCGCTCACGGCCGTGCGCCCGCGCGCTCGAGCAGGATGGCTTCCCGGAGCAGTTCGGTCGCGTCGTCAACCGTCCGCACCGCGCCGAAGCGCTCGTCGTCCAGGTCCAGCTGCAGCCCGTAGCGCTGCTCGAACTCGGTGATGAGCCAGGTGAGTTCGAGTGAGCCGAGTTCCTCGGGCACGGTGTCGGCGGCGTGCTGCCCGAACGCCGCCAGCATCGTCAGGACCTCGGCCCGGTCCGGCAGGGCCTCGGGGCGCTCAGCAGTCCCGGGACGCTCGGCGCCAGTCACGCGGCGCTGCCGGCGGTGGCGGGGGTGGCGGAGGCAGGGGCGAGGGCGTCGATCCGTCGGGCGACGTCCGCGGTGAACTCGTCCAGGGTCATCAGCGCGGTGGTCTCCATCTCGTCCAGGTCGAACTTGATCCCGAACTCGTCCTCGACCTGCACCGAGAGGTCGGCCAGCGCGAGCGATTCGAGGTCCAGCCCGGCCGGGCCGAGGTCGGTGTCCCCGGTGACCTCGGCGACGTCGTACTGCATCTCGGCCAGGGCGGCGAGGACGAACACGCGGATGCGGTCCTGCATGGTGGTGGCTCCTTGTCGGGGTGGTGGCGCGTGCGACGCCGGGTCGCGGGTGCGTGCGGAGTCGGGCTGTGGCGAGGGCGTGGTCAGGGCGCGGTCAGGGCGCGGTCAGTGCGCGACGGTCGAGGCGGTGTCGCGCAGGGCGGCCGGGTCGCGCAGCAGTTTCCCGGTGGCGGTGCGGGGGAGTCGCGGGAGCAGGGCGAGCCGGCGTGGCCGCTTGTAGGCGGCGAGGCGGCGGGCGAGCCCGTCGTGGAGGAGGGCGAGGTCGGCGTCGGGTTCGGTGGCCAGGTAGGCCTCGATCGCGCCGCCGTCGAAGACGACCACGGCCTCGCGGACCTCGGGCAGTGCGGTGAGGGTCTGCTCGACCTCGGTGAGGTCGACTTTCAGGCCGCCGATCGAGACCTGGGAGTCCAGTCGGCCGAGCACGGTGACCAGGCCGTCGGCCTTGTCCAGTTCGGCGGCGTCGCGGGTGTGCAGCCAGCCGTCCGACCAGCGCGTCGGGTCGTGCAGCCCGGGGTACGGGGAGGACGCCGCGCCGAGCTGCAACTCGCCCTTCACCAGGCGCGTGCGCATCCCGTGGACGGGCCGCTTGGCCGGGTGGAGGGTGCCGTCGAGGTCGGTGGCGATGACCCCGGTCTCGGTCATGCCGTACATGGTGCCGAGCGGGACGCCGTAGCGTTCGGTGAAGAGTGCGGGCAGGCCCGGGCGGACGAGTTCGCCCGCGACGATCATCCGTCGTAGCCGCGGCAGCGCGGGGGGAGCGACCGCTCCCGCCAGCAGCTCGGCGTGGAAGGGCACCCCGATGACCGTGGTCGGCCGGTCGGAGTCGGCGACCGCGGCGAGGATGCCCGCCGCCGTCATCCGCTGCGGCACGGTGAGCGCGGCGTGGGCGTACAGGCCGTTTAGCAGCCCGCCGACCAGGCCGAGCACGTGCACCACCGAGGACAGCAGCACGACCCGTTCGCCATCGCCGGGGAACTCCACCAGCCTTCGGTAGCAGTCGAGTTCACGCAGCAGGTCGGCGGCGGTGCGGGCGATGACCTTGGCCGGGCCGGTGGATCCGGAGCTGAGCTGGATCAGGGCGTGCCCGGTGCCCGCCGGTTGTCCGTCCGGCAGGGGGACGGCCACCGGCTCCACGTCGGAGAAGCCGCGCAGGGCCGCCGCGGGCCGATGGGCGGAGCCTATCAGCACCTGCGGGGACAGCCGTGCCACCGCCGCCTCGACCTCGTGGTCGGTCAACCGGTGGTCGAGCAGGGCGACTTGGGCTTCCAGTCGCCAGCATGCCAGCAGCACGGCGACGAACGCCACCGAGGGCGGCAGCCGTAGGGCCGCCGTCCCGCCGGGGCCGAGCCCGGCGGCCGTCAGTCGCACGGACTGCTCATCGACGAGGGCGCGCAGGGCGTCCCGGTCGAGGGGCGCGCCGAGGTGCAGGCACTCCTCGCCGCCGGGGCCGGCCAGCAGCAGCCGGTCGACCCAGTCGGCCGGGGCGTCGGTGTGCGGCGGTGCGGAAGGCGGTGCGGAAGGCGGAAGTCGAGAGGGGTAAAAGCCGGTCAACGCGGCTCCACACGAGTGAGGGGATTTGACATGAACGCCGTTCACAACAAAGGCGGTCAATTCCGTTGCCAGACGATGGCACAGACGTTAGGTCAAATCAAGGTCTATACCAATGTGGTCATTGCTCCTACGCTGCCGAACCGGGACTGGTCCGCGCGTGGCCGTCCGGGAACGAGGAACTGCCCGTGGGACCACTCACGCTGGCCGGGATCGAGCGCGCAGCACGCGCACAACTTCCCCCGGAAATATGGGATTTCATCGAAGGCGGCAGCGGCGCGGAACGCACCCTGGCGGCGAACCGGGAGATGTTCGGGCACTATGCGCTGCGCCCCCGCACCCTGGTCGACGTCTCCGCCTGCGACCCGGCACTGACCCTGCTCGGCGCTCCGCTCGGCCTCCCGCTCGGAATCGCCCCGATGGCCTACCACCGGCTGGTCGACCCGGAGGGCGAGACCGCCACCGCGCGCGCCGCCGGCCGGGCCGGCGCCCTGCTGATCGCCGGGATGTTCGCCAGCCGCACCCTGGAGGAGATCGCGGCGGCCGCCACCGGCCCGCTCTGGCTCCAGCTGTACTGGCTGCGCGAACGCGCCGTCCTCGCCGCCCTGGTGGAACGCGCCGAGGCGGCCGGGTTCCGCGCGCTGGTGCTGACCGTGGACGCCCCCCGGATCGGCCGCCGCCTGCGCGACCTGCGCAACGGCTTCGCCATCCCGGCCGCCGTCCGCGCCGTCAATCTGGACCCGGCCCTGATGTCCGCCAGCCACCGCTCCGCAGGCGGCAGTTCGGGCATCGCCGAGCACGCCCGCGAACAGTTCGACCCCGCCCTGAGCTGGGCCGATCTCGGCTGGCTGCGCGAACGCACCCGGCTGCCGCTGGTCCTCAAGGGCATCCTCACCGCCGAGGACGCCCGACTGGCCGTCGAGCACGGCGCCGACGCCGTCCTGGTCTCCAACCACGGCGGCCGTCAACTCGACGGCGCGATACCGGCGCTGGCCGCCCTCCCCGAGGTCGTCCAGGCCGTCCCCGCCGAGCTGCCGGTCCTGCTCGACGGCGGCGTGCGCACCGGCGCCGACATAGCCGTCGCCCTCGCCCTCGGCGCCCGCGCCGTCCTGGTCGGCCGCCCGGCGTTCTGGGGCCTCGCCACCGACGGGGAGGTCGGCGTGCACCGGGTCCTCGACCTGCTGCGGGAGGAACTGGAGCACACCATGGCCCTGTTGGGCCGCCCCCGGCTGTCCGACCTGGACCGCACGGCCCTCGCCCCCTGGCCCTGCGCGGTCGGCTGAACCGCGCGGCGCCCGCGGCACGTTCACCGAGAAAGAGACCCGACATGACCGAACCGGCCACCGGCCCCGAACCGACCACCGACCCCGAACCGGCCACCGACCCGGCACGGGCCACGACCGCCGAACCGGCCGCGCAGCCCGCACGATCCGAACGGTTCCTGGGCTGGGACTGGGACGACCCCGAGGGCCTGGCCACCCGCCTGGACGACTTCAGCGTGGACGTCGCCACCTGCGACCAGCTCGAAGCGCACCCGGGCGGGCTGCCGCACGACCACGCGGAGTTCCGCGAACTCGGCCTCACCGGAATCGAGTTCGCCGCCTTCCGGACCGCCCACCCGCAGGGTCTGGGCACCGATCTGGCCGCCCTGCGCGGCCCAGGGTCGGCCACCGAGCCCGGCACCCTCTACCGGGTCGACGGCGACCGCTGGTTCACCCAACTCGACATCGCCCGGCCGCTGCCCTTCGCCGACGCCAGCGTCGACTGGGTGTACGCCGAGCACCTGATCGAGCACGTCACCATGCCGGTCGCGATCGGCTGGCTGCGCGAGGCCCGCCGGGTGCTGCGCCCGGGCGGCGTCCTGCGGTTGACCACCCCCGACCTCGCCCGCTACCTGGTCGGCTACGCCACCGGCGACGGCTTCCTCGCCAAGCACCGCCGCCGGCTGACCACCCTCGGCTTCGGCCCGCCGATGCCCGCCCGCCCGGCCTTCCTGGTCAACCAGATCTTCCGGTACTACGGCCACCAGTGGATCTACGACCTGGACGAGCTGCGGCACGTCCTCACACTGGCCGGCTTCGCGCCCGAGCAGATCCGCCAGCGCGCCTACCGCCAGGGCACCCGTCCGGACGTCGCCGACCTCGACACGGCCTTCCGCACCGACGAGACCGTCTACGTCGAGGCCGACCGCTGACGACCCGGGCCCGTCACCGGCCGACCGGGTCCACCGCCGACCAGGCGCGGGCCCACTGCCGACCAGGCGCGGGCCCACCGCCGACCACGCGCCGGCCCACGGCCGACCACGAGCGGGCCGGCCTCCGCACCAGCCGCACCCCTCGCCGCACCCGCCGCACGAGAACGGGACCACCCCATGCCCCTGCACCCCCAGGCCGCGGCCCTGCGCGCCCGGCGCGCGAGCACCGGCGCACCGCCGCTCTACACCCTCACCCTGGCCGAGGCCCGAGCCGCCGACCTCGCCGACATCCGCGCCGCGGCCGGCACCCCCGAGCCGGTGGCCGCCGTCGAGGAGCACCGCATCCCCGGCCCCGGCGGCGAACTCGCCCTGCGGCTCTACCGACCCGAGCCGCGGGGCCGCGAACTCCCGGCCCTGCTCTACCTGTTCGGCGGCGGCTGGACCCTCGGCTCGCCCGACACCAGCGACGCGGTCTGCCGCCGGCTCACCAACGCCGTCGGCTGTGTCACCGCCTCCGTCGGCTACCGGCTCGCCCCCGAACACCCCTTCCCCGCCGCCCTGCACGACTGCCGCGCCGCACTCCTCCAGCTCGCAGCCCGGGCGGAGGAGTTCGGCATCGACCCCGGCCGCCTCGCGGTCGGCGGCGACAGCGCCGGCGGCAACCTGACCGCCGCCCTCACCCTGCTGCTGCGCGCGGAGGGCGGCCCGCGGCTGCGGCACCAGCTGCTGGTCTACCCCAACACCGACCACGCCGCCGGCACCCCGTCGCTGCGCGACCACGACGACCCGGTGCTGTTCAACCGCCGCTCGGTCGCCTGGTACTGGGGCCACTACCTGGCCGACCGGGCCGACGCCGCCAGCCCCTACGCCTCCCCGCTGCGCGCCGCCACCCTGGCCGGCCTGCCGCCCGCGACCGTCCTCACCGCCGAGTACGACCCGCTGCGCGACGAGGGCGAGCAGTACGCCGAGGCGCTGCGCGCCGCGGGCGTCCCGGTGGAGCTGCGGCGCTACCAAGGCATGCCGCACGGCTTCTTCGCCATGACCGGCACCCTCGACGCCGCCGCCGACGCCCAGGCGTTCGCCGCCGGGCGGCTGCGGGAGGCCCTGCGGTGAACCTCCGACTGGAGGACCTGCACGTCTCCCTCGCCGACCCGCTGCTGGACGCGATGACCTTCCTCAACGAGGCCGTCACCCGCTACCCGGACGCCGTCTCCTTCGCCCCCGGACGCCCGTACGAGGGCTTCTTCGAGCCCGAGGACGTCCCCCGCTACCTCGACACCTACCTCGCCCACCTGGCCGGGCGCGGCCTGGACCGGGACGCGGTGCGCACCGCACTGTTCCAGTACGGTCCCACCAAGGGCATCATCGCCGACCTGGTCGCCCGCACCCTCGCCAATGACGAGGGCCTGACCGTCGCCCCTGGATCGCTGGTGCTCACCGTCGGCGCCCAGGAGGGCATGCTGCTCGCCCTGCGCGCGCTCTGCGCCGGCCCGGACGACGTCCTGCTGGTCGGCTCGCCCTGCTACGTCGGCGTCACCGGCGCTGCCCGGCTGCTCGACCTGACCACCCGGCCCGTCCCCGAGGGCCCCGGCGGCGGCCCCGACCCGGCGGCCGTCCTCGCCGCCGCCCGGGCCGTCCGCGCCGAGGGGCGGCGCCCGCGGGCCCTCTACGTCGTGCCGGACTTCGCGAACCCCTCGGGCACCAGCATGCCGCTCGCCGCCCGCACCCGGCTGCTGGAGGTGGCGGCGGAGGAGGGCGTCCTGGTCATCGAGGACAACCCGTACGGCTTCTTCGCCCGTACCCCGGGCCCGCGGCCCACCCTCAAGGCGCTCGACGGCCGCCGCCAGGTCGTCCACCTGGGCTCCTTCGCGAAGACCTGCTTCCCGGGCGCCCGGCTCGGCTACGTCGTCGCCGACCAGGAGGTGGTCGGCCCGGGCGGACGGCGCAGCCTGCTCGCCGACGAGCTGGCCAAGCTGAAGAGCATGACGACGGTCAACACACCCGCGCTCAGCCAGGCCGTCATCGGTGGCATGCTGCTCACCCACGACTGCCGGCTGCGCGCCGCCAACGCCCGCGCCACGGCCCACTACGCGGCCGGCATGGACACCCTGCTGCGCGAGCTGGACCGGCACTTCCCCGCCTCCGAACGGCGCCGGCTGGGCGTGTCCTGGAACCGGCCGGACGGCGGCTTCTTCGCCGTGCTCACCGTGCCCTTCGCCGCCGACGACGCGGCCATGGAACGCTGTGCCCGCGAGTACGGGGTGCTGTGGACGCCGATGGCGCCGTTCTACCCGGCGGGCGGCGGTGAGCACCGACTGCGGCTGTCCATCAGTTCGCTGACGCAGGCTCAGATCATCGACGGGGTCGCGAAGCTGGCGGCGTTCATCTCCTCCTGAACGAACGTCCGTCGCCTCTTGAGCGGCACGTGAAGGGGCCCGGCTCGCAGCGAGCCGGGCCCCCTCCATGTGCCGTCATCTGCCGTTCAGCGCACCCGGGTGGAGAACAGGCGCGCCGACCAGTACACCGCCAGGACGGTCATCACCACGACCACCAGCAGCCCCTGCCAGACCGCGTCGTCCCCGGCGTGCCCGGAGAACAGCGCGCGCATGCCCTCCACCGCCCAGTAGAAGGGGTTCCACCTGGCGAGCTGCTGCAGCCAGTCCGGCGCCAGGGTGAGCGGCAGCAGCACCCCGGAGAGCAGCGCGATCGGCTGCGCGATGGTGTTGACCACCGGCGCCATCGCCGCGTCGGCGGGCACCATCAGCGCGATGCCGAAGGAGATCGCCGAGGTCATCAGCGCCAGCAGACCGAGCAGCAGGTAGGCGAGCAGCAGGTTGAGCGGGCTCACCCGCAGGCCGAACGGCAGCGCGATCAGGGTGATCAGGACGGCCTGCACGAGCAGCGCCACCATCTCCCGCAGCGCCCGCCCGAGCAGCAGCGCCAGCCGGCTCACCGGCGTCACCCGGGCGCGTTCGATGATTCCGGCCTTGAGTTCGCCGAGCAGGCTGAAGCCGGTGAACAGCCCGCCGAAGATGCACAGCACCGCCAACAGGCCCGGCACGTAGACCTGGTAGGCGTCGGCGTAGCTGTTCGCGCCCTCGGGGGCGAGCACCTTCCTCAGCAGTGGGGCGAACAGCAGGAGGTAGAACAGGGGCTGGATGATGCCGACGGCGATCCAGACCGGGGTGCGGATCATGAGCAGGAGCTGGCGCTGGAAGACCAGCCAGGTGTCGCGGGCGAGCTTCACGGTCTCCCCAGGGGGTCGTACGGGTCCGGGTGGCGGGAGCGGGGCATGGCGCGGCGTGGGTCACAGCGCGGCGGCGTGGGGCATGGCGCGGCGGCGCCGGTACACGGCCGGGTCAGGACTGCCCTAGCGAGCGGCCGGTTCGGGCCAGGAACACGTCGTCCAGGCTTGGCCGTTGGAGCTGCACGGTGCCGGGTGTCACGCCCGCCGCGTCCAGTGCGCGCAGCAGCTGCGGGATGGCCGCGGCGCCGTCCTCCAGGTACAGCCGCAGTCCCTCGTCCCCGTTCGGCTCCAGCCGGTGCAGGTACGGCTGCGGGCGCAGCACCTCGGCGGCCCGTTCGGCGGCGGCCCCGCCGTCGGCCAGGCCGATCAGGACGACGTCGCCGGAGATCTCCCGTTTGAGCGCCTCGGGGGTGCCCTCGGCCACCACCTGGCCGTGGTCGACGATGGCGACCCGGTCGCAGAGCGCGTCGGCCTCGTCCAGGTAGTGGGTGGTGACGACGACCGTCATGCCCTCGGTGCGCAGTCGGCGGATCTCCTCCCAGACGTGGGCCCGGCTGGCCGGGTCCAGTCCGACGGTGGGCTCGTCCAGGAACAGCACCCGGGGCTGGTGGATCACCCCGAGCGCGATGTCGACCCGGCGGCGCTGGCCGCCGGAGTAGGTGGCGCACGGCCGGTCGCCGAACTCGGCCAGGTCGAAGGCCTTGAGTGCGTCCTCGGCGGCCTGGACGGCCCGGGCCTTGGCCGCGCCGTGCATCCGTGCCTGGAGCACCAGCTCCTCGCGGGCGCTGACGTTGTCGGTGGTGCCGCCACCCTGGGCGACGTAGCCGATCCGGCGGCGGACCCCGGCGGGGTCGGTGAACAGGTCGGCGCCGGCGATGACGGCCCGGCCGCCGTCCGGGCGGATCAGGGTGGCCAGCATGCGCAGGGTCGTGGTCTTCCCGGCGCCGTTGGGCCCGAGGAAGCCGTGGATCTCGCCGGCGGCGACCGACAGGTCGATGCCGCGTACGGCGTCGACCGTCGGGTTCCCGCCGCCGCGGCGGGAGGTCTTCTTGCGGTAGGACTTGCGCAGTCCCGTGGTCTCGATCAACCGGAACTCCCGTACGGGGTGGGCTGCCACGGCACCTGGGAAGGCGGTGCTCGGCACCGGCGGAGGGCGGTGCTGGTGCGACACCCTAGGGTGAACTCCGGCCCGGAAACAATGGCCTAGACCAATGGACGGGTGATCTCCCGGTCTGCTAAAGGGACTTCCGCAGGGCCCGCTCAGGCCAGGGCCTCCAGCCGGTCCGCCGCAGCCGCCGCACCGCCCCCGGCCAGCAGTTCCCTCCCGACCTGAACCGCCCGGCCGCGGTAGCCCGTTGTCTCCAGCACGGCCCGCAGCGCGTCCGCCAGCCGCTCCGGCGACACGCGGGCGAACGGCACCCGCACCCCGGCCCCGGCCGCCGCCACCTGCGCGGCGACGAACGGCTGGTCGTGCCGGATCGGCGCGGTCACCAGCGGCAGGCCGTGCGCCAGCGCCTCGCCCACGGTGTTCATCCCGCCGTGGCACAGCACCGCGTCCAGCGCGCCGCGCGCCATCAGCTCCAGCACCGGCGCCCGGTCCACCGCGACGGCCCGCGACGGCAGTTCGGGCAGCAGCTCGCGCGGCGCCGCGACCACCGGCTGCACGCCCGCACCGCACAGCTCCAGCGCCCGGACGGCCCGCGCGAGGAAGTCCGAGCCCACCTCGCCGGCCAGCGTGCCCATGGTGACCAGCACCCGCCGCCGGCCCGGCAGCAGCCGCCCCCACGGGAACTCCGGATCGTGCGGCCGCGCCGCGATCACCGGCCCGACCAGCGCGTGGTTCGCCGACGCCGGCGCGGAGCCGGTCAGTGCCGGACCGGTGGTGGCCAGCACCAGGGCGGGGGAGAAGCGCGGGTCGACGTACTCCTCGGCGGCCAGCCGGGCGCGCTCCCACAGCCCGCGCAGCAGCCCGGTCATCCACGCCTCGACCTGCGGCAACGCGCCGTACGGCCGGCCCAGCTCCATCGCCCCGGGCGCGAAGCTCGCCCACGGCAGGCCGTGCCGGTGCGCGACCAGCGCGCCCGCCGGAGTGTGCTGGTCGACCAGCAGCACGTCCGGCCGGTACTCCCGCACGGCAGCGTCCAGCGGTTTCGCGGTGAACCGCGCGTACGGGACGATGAAGCCCTCCCAGAGCGAGCGCAGCGCGGCCAGCCCGTGCCCGCCCTGCGCCCGGAACGCCCGGGTGCCGGTGCCGAGCACGTGCGCGCCGGGCCCGAGCAGCGGCCGCAGCACCGACTCCGTGCCGGTCCAGGCGACTTCGTGGCCGCGCGCCGCCAGTTCGGCGGCGATGCCCGCGGCCGGGTTGACGTGGCCCGTCAACGGGGGCATCACCAGCAGGTACCTGGTCATCGGACGTCCTCCTCGGGGAGCAGTCGCCGCACGTCGGCGACGGTCAGCGCCTCCAGTGCGGCGAGGTCCAGCCCGGCGCGCAGCCCGGCCAGGTCCGCGCCCGGACCGAAGCGCTCGCGCAGGCGCTCGGCCAGTACGGCGAGTTCGCCCTCGTCCAGCAGCAGGTCGCCGTCCAGCCGGGCGTCCGGTGTGACCAGGCGCGCCCAACCGGGCGGCGCACCGGCGGCCTCGACCACGAGGGCGACCAGATCAAGGTCCAACGGCGCAGCAGCGTACGGAGGTTCAGGAATCGACATGAGAGATCTCCCACCTGCTCGACGGCACGGGGTGAACGCGGCGGAACCGCAGCGGAATCGACGGATTCCGGGGTACGGCCGCGGCGGAGGGCAGCCCGCGATCACTTGTGCGACCCGGCGGGCGTCGGAATACTAGCCCGCGTGACCGCACTGGAGGCAGTGGCCGTCCACCTCCCCCCACACGCCGTTCCCATCGAGGCGGTGGGCGAGCGCATCGGCCTGACCCCACGTCAACTCCGTCTCTTCCGCCGCTTCCACGGCCTGGACCAGCTGCGCCTGGATCCGACCGGGACGCTGCCCGACCTGCTCGACGCCGCCCTGGACAACCTGCCGCAGCTGCGCGGACGCGAACGCGACATCCGCTTCGTGATCCACGCCCGCAGCATGCCGGTGGCGGTGCCCCACCCGCTCAACCCGCTGCACGACCTGCTCGCCGCGCGCGGCCTCGGCCGTGCCGGCGCCTTCACGGTGACCCACCACGCCTGCGCGGTGGGCCTGCTGGCCATCGACCTGGCCGGTCGGCTGCTCGCGGCCGAACCCGACCCGGCGGCGCTCGCGCTGGTCCTGGCGGGGGAGAAGACCTTCACCAGGGACGCCCAGGTGGTGCCCGAGACCGGCATCTTCGCCGAGGGCGCGGCCGCCTGCCTGGTCAGCGCCGCGGGCGAACGCCACCAGGTGCTCTCCTTCGCGGTGCGCCAGCGCCCGGAGTTCGACGGCCGGCTGGCCGAGGACCCGGCTTTGCTCGCCCGCTACCAGCGCGAGTACCCGAACGTGATGGTCGAGGCGATCGAAGCCGCCCTGGACCAGGCCGGTCTGGACCTCTCCGACCTCGCCGCGATCCTCCCGCACAACGTCAACCAGGCGTCCTGGCGGATGATCGCGCGCCGCCTCGGCTACCCCGTCGAGAAAGTCGTGCTGGACAACGTGCGGTCGGTCGGGCACAGTTTCGCTGCAGACAGCCTCATCAATCTTCACACCGCCATCACGCGGGGGCTGCTCCGCCGCGGCGACCGCTACCTGATCGCCGCCGCCGGCGTCGGCGCCACCTTCTCCGCGATGGCCGTGCAGTGCTGACGCTCCGTCAGTCACGCGCCGCTCTTCGGTGCACACCCCAGAGCCGGTAGGGCTCACTCCGGCGCCGCCGGCGCACACTTCCCACGTATGACGGGACGGGACACCCATGTCAGAACCCGCGGTCCAGACCACCGACCCCGAGCTGCGCGAGCGCATCCTGCACGGGATCGGCGCACTCCTGCCACGCGTGCTCAAGCGCGACCTGCCCGAAATCCCCATGGACGCCTGCCTCTTCGACGACCTCGGCCTCACCTCCGCGGGCACCATCGAGCTCATCCTGGAGCTGGAGGAGTCGCTCGACATCCAGGTGGACGTCGAGCAGATCACCGAGGACGACCTGCGATCGGTCACCAGACTGGCCGACTACGTCGCCGGGCACGTCATCCCCGAGGACTGACCGGGTGGCCCCCGGCTCCTCCGGCCTGCGGATCACCCGGGCCCTCGCCCGCCGCTTCGACGGCCGCTCGGAGACCTCGCTCGACCCGGACCTGCGGGTGTTCGTCGCGGACCTCGTCCGCCCCTACGGCCTGCCGCTGCGCGAGGACCTGCTGAGCGAGGGCGCCGGCCACTCCTACGAGGAACTGGCCGACGGGCTGCTGCGCGAGGCGCTCGCCGAGGACGAGCCGGTGGACCTGCTGATCCTCGCCTTCGACACCCCGGACGTCCGCCCCGGCGCGCCGTCCTCGCTCGCGCTCAGCCGGTCCGTCCCGGGCACCCCGCTGGCGTTCGCGATCTGCGACCAGGGCACCGCCGCGGCGTTCACCGCCCTGCGCCTGGCCGCCGAGCACCACCGCACGGGCGGCTGCCGACGGGCCGTGGTGGTCCTCGCCGAACAGACCGCGCTGCACTACGAGCCGCCCGCACCGGTGGAGCTGCCCGAGCGGCACGCCGCGGTGGTCCTGGTCTGCGAGGAGGCACCCGGCGCCGGGCTGGCCGTCCGGCAGGCCACCGGCGCCCCGGCGCCGGAGGACACCGTGCGGGCCGAGGCCGAGCACCTGGGCGACGACACCCTGCTCGTCCGCGGGCCCGGACTGGCGTCGCACGAACCGCCGGCCCAGCCGTTCACCGGCCTGTGGGCGCAGCTGGCCGAGCACCTGCCGCGGTGGCGGGAGCAGGAGCGGCCCGTCCTGCTCGCCGACTACGACCGGCGGCTCGGCGTGCTCAGCACGCTGGCCCTGCCGTGAGCGGGGTCGCGCTCTGGCTCATCGACACTGACCAACCCGCGGACACCGTCGCCGAACTGGCGCTGCTGCTCGACGCCGACGAACGCGCCCGGGTGGTCGGCGCGGACCCTGAGCTGCGCCGTCGGTTCACCGTGGTGCGCGGCGCCGTCCGGCAGCTCGTCGGCGCCCGGCTCGGCGTCCGCCCGGCCGAGGTCGTCTGGCGGCGCGGGCGCAACGGCAAGCCCGAGGCCGAGGACGCCGGCGGCCTGCGGGTGAGCTGGTCGGCTTCCGGCGCACTCGCGGCGCTGGCCCTCGCCGAGGGGAGGGCGGTCGGGGTCGACGTCGAGCGGCTCCACGGCGCCCGGACGGCCGAACGGATGGCCGCGCGCTGGTTCCCCTTCGAGGAGGCTCGCTTCGTCGCGGAGCCCGCCGAGCCGTCCGAACGGTCCGCGCGCTTCACCGCCCTCTGGTGCCGCCGCGAGGCCTGGGTGAAGGCGTACGGCGGACGGCTGGCGCAGTCCTTCCGCGGGTCCGTGGCGGGCCCGAGCCCGGTACTGGTGACCGAACCGGGCGGACTCGGCGAGGGGCCGGCCCGGCTGCGCGACGTGCCCGTGCCGGGCGCCTTCCGGGCCGCCGTCGCCGCGCTCGGATTATCGCCGTTACATGTCAACTCTGCTGTATGGAAAGCAAATTGACGAACCATCGAATCGGGACAGCTTTGGTCTGGACCAGCTTGCGGCGGCGCTGGTAGCGTCGCGATCATCTCCCCGCCGAGCACTCCCTCCCTCCCGCCGAGCCCTCCCCGCCGAGCCCCTTTCCGGCGGCCGAAAGGCGCGTACGACGTGACTCCGCACTCCCTGATGTCCCCCCTGTCCGCCGAGGCCCCGCCCGAGCAGGCCCCGCCCGAGCGCGCCTCGCCCGAGCGCGCGCAGCCCGCCGGGCACCCGTCCGGCCGGCGGGTCACCGTCCGGTTCGCCGCCGCGAGCAGTGGCTCCGGCCCTCTCACCCGGGGGCAGGACAACATGCTCCGCTGCATCCGGCGTGAGGCCCCGGAGCAGATCAACAAGGATTCCGTCTGGCCGGTGCCCGGGGGCACCTCCCTCGCGGCCGGACTGGTCGGGCTGCGCGCGCTGGTCGAGCGGCACGAGTCCCTGCGCACCTCCTTCCCCGCGGGCCCCGGCCCGGACGGCTTCCCGGACCGCCAGGTGGTGCACGCGGACGGCTGGTTCGACGTCGCGGTGGTCGAGGCCGGGACGCTCGGTGACCGCGAACTCGACGCGCTGGCCGCCGTGTTGGGAGGCGCCGACGTCGCCGTTCCGATCGACCTGGCGGCGCCCCCGCGGGTCCGGTTCACCCTGGTGGCCCGGGGCGAGCGGCTGCTGCGGCTGGTCGCCGTGGTCTGTCACGCGGGCGCCGACGGCGCCGCCACCGCCGTGATGATCCAGGACTGGCACGCCCTCGCCGCCGGGCAGGAGTTGGCGCCGGTCACCGCGCCGACCCCGTTGCGGATCGCCGCGGCGGAGCAGAGCCCCCAGGGGCGGCGCAAGTCGGCCGCCGCGCTGCGGCACTGGGCGAAGGTCCTGGACACCGGGGCCCAGACCGTCTTCGCCGATGCCCGGATCACCGGCCCGGCGCGCGACCACGCGGCCCTGCTGGTGCGGTCACGCGTCGCGGCCGACCACCTCGCCGCCGTCTGCCGCCGCACCGGCGCCAGCCCGTCCGTCGTCCTGCTGGCCGCCTTCGCCGCGCTGGTCGCCCACCGCGCGGGCCGCGACGAACTGGTGATCTCGGCACTCTCCGCCAACCGGCAGCGCGCCGTCCTGGCCGACCACGTCGGCACCCTCGCCCAGGACGCCCTGATCCTGCTCGACACCGGTACGGCCGATCTCGACCAGCTGATCGGCCGTACCAAGTCGGCCTCGCTGAGCGCCTACTGGCACAGCATCCTGGACGCCGAGGAGGTCTGGCAGCTCATCGAGGACGTCGCCCACCGGCGCGGCACCCGGTTCGGCCGGCAGGTGGTGGTCAACGACCTGAGCCTCACCATCCCGGCCGCCGTCGCCGACGCCCAACCGGCGCCGACCGCCGACCCGGAGCTGACGCCGCTGCCCGTGCCGCCGCTGGAGGTCCGGCTGATGCTCACCATCCTGCGGACCGCCGGCAGCCTGGACTTCGCGCTGGTCGCCTGCCCCCAGGTGCTCGACCCGGAGGAGGCCGACCGGTTCGCCCGGGCGCTGCCGGCCCTCCTCGCCGCCGCCGCCGCCGAAGGGCCGGTGCCGCTCGGCGCCCTGTCCGCCCTGGTCGGCTCGCCGGGCGGCGGGCGGGGCGGCGAGTGGTGCCTGATCGACGGTTCGTGGGTCGATCCGGCAGCTGTCCGCGCACTCCTGGACGCGGCGCTGGGGGAGCACCGACTCGCGCTGGCCGACGGGCGGTTGGTGGCCCACCTCACCACCGACGACCCCGGGTTCGGCCCCGCCGCCGCCCATCGCGCGGTCGTCGCGGCCCTGCCCGGCCGGGACACCGCGATGGCGCCGCACGAGTACGTCGTCCGGCGCGCGACCCCGCGCGGCGTGCGGGTCGAAGCCGGAAGCGGCCGGGCTCCCGAGATCGTCGCCCGGCTGTCCGCACTCACCTGAACGAAGGATCACGGCCGATCGCGGCGGCCTCACCCCAACGGGGTCCGGTCGTCGGTGGCGAGCCCCCGGGCAAGGTCCCACGAGCACGCGGAGGTCGCCCCCGAGGTGAGCCCCCACGGGCTCGGCACCTCCTCCACGTCGTCGTCGCCCTGCAGCGGCAGCCGATCGATCACCGCGACCAGCGCGGGCGGCAGTTGCGGGGCCAGCCCCCGGTGCACCCGGGAAAGGATGTCGCGCCGTACCTCCTCCGGCAGCAAGGGCCTGCTCATCCGCAACGCCCGTGGCCCGGGCGGGCGTTCGTTCGCGGTCAGCTGGTCCGACCAGGCCCGCCAGTAGTCGGCGTCGTCCGTCTCGCCGAGCATCAGGTGGTGCAGGTGGAGGCAGTACGCGGCCGTCCCGCTGCCCGAGCCGGCCGCGAAGCGCCACCAGAACTCGGCTCCCTCCTCCTTTCCGGTGGCGTAGAGCAGCGCGCCGAACACCTCCGCCCCCTCCGGCTGGATCCGGCGCGCGTTCACCAGCAGGTCGAGCCCCCGGGAGGCGTCCGGCGCGCCCAGCACCAGGGCGACCACCAGACCCAGCTCGAACGCGGCCTGCTCGTGCTCCGACGACAGGTGGGTCGGCGCGGCCGTCAGCCGGGCCTGGCGCACGGCCGCGATCCGCTCGGCGTGGGCGCGTTCGGGGCGGGGCACGTGGAAGACCGCGCGCCCCCCGTCGGCCCCGGCCGCCCCGGCCGCCGTGCACGTCTCGCCCGCCGGACACGGCCCGCTCACCATCCACGCCGCATCGGGCGCCCCGGCCGGTGGCCCGGCGGGTGGTCCGGCCGGTGGCCCGTCCGTCACAGTTCGCCCCCTCGGTCCGGGAGTTCGCCCACTCCGAGCCGGCTCGCCAGCCGCTCGCGGGCGTGCCGCAGATTGGAGTGCACCGTCGCCACCGGCCGTCCCAGGTAGGCCGCGATCACCTTGACGTGCAGGCCCAGAAGGTACCGCAGGATCACCACGTCCCGTTGCCGGTCCGGCAGTTCGAGGATCGCGGCGTACAGCCGCACCTCGTCCGCCTCGCTGTGCAACAGCCCGTTCGCGACCTGCTTGAACGCGCCGATCACCGCCGCGAAGGTGACCGCCTCCACCTCCACCGGCTCCTCGGCGGACACCCAGTCCGAGACGTGCCGGTTGGCCAACCGCCAGGCGTAGGCGGCGGGTTCCTCGAACCGCAGCACCTGCGGCCAGCACCGGGCCAGGTCGGCCTTGACCGCCTCGACCACCAGGGCGGCGTCGGCCTGGCTGCCTATCCGGGTCAACGCGAGGGCGTGCCAGGCGGGTTCGTGCGTGTCGCAGAACGCGGTGTAGGTGAGGTCCAGGCGCAGGCCGAGGTCCGTCCCGGCCGTCCGCTCCGACGTCGTCCCGCCGGCGCACTCCACCGCCGTCCCGCCCCGGTAGCCGCGCACGAGGGCACCCCTGTCGATCGTCATCGAGCCTGCTTTCCGTGGCCGTGGGCTGCTCGCCGGGCCACCCGAGGGTCGGGCTGTCCGTGCCCATCCTCATTCCACCAGGCCTGTCACTCCAGGCTGCAAAGCGAATACAGATTGTCATCCCATGTGATCCAGCGGCTGATTGAATCGGACCGACCGCGATTGACCGCCGCCAACCGTGGGCAGCAATCGACCGGTTGCGAGCGAACCACCGGGCTACCGAGGGGGAAACAGGATGGGTCTCTACGACGGGGTGGACCTGCGGCTGAACGTGCCGCACTCGGCCCGGATGTACGACTACTACCTCGGCGGCTTCACCAACTTCGCCGCCGACCGCGAAGCCGCCGGACACGCCCTCGCCGTCGCGCCCTGGCTGCGCACCGCCGCCCGCGCCAACCGCTCCTTCATGCGCCGCTCCACCCGCGCCCTCGCCGAGGCGGGCTTCGACCAGTTCCTCGACATCGGCACCGGCATCCCCACCTCGCCCAACCTCCACGAGATCGCCCAGAGCGTCCGGCCGGGCACCCGCGTCGTCTACGCCGACAACGACCCGATCGTGCTCTCCCACGCCCAGGCCCTGCTCACCGGCACCCCCGAGGGCCGCACCGCCTACGTCGAGGCCGACGTCACCGACCCCGCGGGCCTGCTCGCCGCCCCCGGGCTGCGGGACACCATCGACCTCTCCCGCCCCGTCGCGCTCTCCCTCAACGCCCTGCTCCACTTCGTCCCCGACACCCACGGCGCGTACGAGCTCGTCGACCACCTCAAGTCCGTCCTCGCCCCTGGCAGCGCCCTCGTGATGAGCCACGTCAGCCCCGACTTCGCACCCGAGGACATCGCCCGCCTGGTCCGCATCTACGAGTCCGCCGGCACCGCCGCCCAGGCCCGCACCCGGTCCGAGTTCGTCCGCTTCTTCGACGGCTGGACGCTGCTCGCCCCCGGTGCCGTCCCCACCCCGCAGTGGCGCCCGTCGGCGGACGAGCCGGTGATCGACGCCCCGGACGCCTCGGCGTACGCGGCGGTGGCCGTCAAACCGTGACGGGCGGTACGCAGCCCGGCTCACCGGCCCGGGCGATTCCGGCCGCTGACGAACCATCGCCAGACCGGTCGCGTCCTGTGATCGAGAAGGCGGCTCGCGCCGCGACGCTCGATCAGAGGGGGCACCATGAACCCGCAGCCTTCGGAATCCCGCCACAGCCGCCGCGCCGTCCTAGGCCTCGGAGCGGCGGTCGCCGTCACGGCCGCGACGGGCGGAACCGCACACGCCGCGAGCACGACGAGGGCGAGCGGAGACGCCGACCTCCACCGGCTCCTCGCGGCCCTCGAACAGGAACACTCCGCCCGGCTCGGCGTCTTCGCCCGGAACCTGACCACCGGCCGGACCGTCCGGTACCGCGCGGACGAGCTGTTCCCGATCTGCTCGGTCTTCAAGACCGTCGCCGTCGCCGCCGTCCTGCGCGACCTCGACCGCGACGGCGAGTTCCTCGCCCGGCGGATCCGCTACACCCAGGCCGACATCGACCTGGCCGGCGGCGCGCCGGTCACCGGCGAGCCCGCGAACCTGGCGAACGGCATGACCGTCGCCCAGCTCTGCGCCGCCGCCATCGACCACAGCGACAACACCGCCGCCAACCTGCTGCTCCACGAACTCGGCGGGCCGCCGGCCGTCACCCGCTTCTGCCGCTCGATCGGCGACGGCATCACCCGCCTGGACCGCTGGGAGCCCGAACTCAACTCGGCCGAGCCGGACCGCCTCACCGACACCACCAGCCCCCGCGCCATCGCCCGCACCTACGACCGCCTCGCCCTCGGCCGCGCCCTCCCGCCCGCCAAGCGCGACCGCCTCCTCGCCTGGCTGCGCGGCAACACCACCAGCACCCACCGCTTCCGCGAGGGACTCCCGCAGGACTGGACCCTCGCCGGCAAGACCGGCACCGGCGAGTACGGCACCACGAACGACGTCGGCATCGCCTGGACCCCGACCGGCGCCCCCGTCCTCCTCGCCGTCCTCACCACCAAGCCGACGGACCCCGCCGCCCCCAAGGACGAACCCCTCGTCGCGAGGACCGCCGCCCTCCTCGCCCCCGCGCTCGCCTGACAGCCGGACGCCTAGATGACTGATGCCAAGGGGTTCAGTGGTCGTACGCGGTCAGCGAGCGCATGACGGGCTGGCCAGTGTGGTCGTTGTGCCAGATCGCGGCGGT
>NZ_JBVOOL010000023.1:0-100531 GCF_055664045.1 Kitasatospora sp. NPDC023385
CTGCGACGACGATCTTCGCGGAGGTGGTGGCGCGGGTGGGGGCGGCCGCGTTAGAGCTTGCGAAGTCCACTGAGGACCCTTTCGAGCAGCGTGACATCGGGCGTTCCGCCCGACTCGCCCGCGGCGGCGGGCTGGTGGATGGCGACGAGACCGGCTTCGGCGAGGTCGGCCACGAGGATGCGGGCGACCCCGAGCGGCACGCCGGCCAGGGCGGAGATCTCCGCGATGGACTTGACCTCACGGCAGAGGCTGACGATCCGCGCGTGCTCCGGCAGCAGCCCGCCGGTCCGGTCGGCGGAACCGGTGGTGGAGATCAGGGCCTCGATGGCGAGCTGGTAGCGGGGACGGGTCCGGCCGCCGGTCATCGCGTACGGGCGGACCAGCGGCTGCTGCTCGTAGCCGTCGGACTGCTGCCCGCCGTAGCCGCTGCCGTACCCGCTGCCGTACGGGCCGGCGGGTGTCGAGGGCGGGGTCATGGGTCCTCCTTGTGCTGCAGCCTTGAGCAGCCGGTTCCAGCTGGGGCGGTGCCAGCTGAGGCGGGATCAGCTGCCTGAGGGTAGCTGAGGGTGAGACGCCGGGGCCGGTCGGGTCGGACCCGGCGGGGAGGTGGGACGGGTGGGTGGATCCTCGCGGGCCGGTCAGTGCAGGAGACTGCCCTGGAGTTCCGCGCGGAGTGCGGGGGTGAGGACGGCGCCGGCGCGGTCGACGAGCAGGGCCATCTCGTAGCCGACGAGGCCGATGTCGGAGTCGGGGGCGGCCAGGACGGCGAGGGCGGAGCCGTCGCTGACGGCCATCAGGAACAGGAAGCCCCGTTCCATCTCGACGACGGTCTGGTTGACCTCGCCGCCCTCGAAGATCCGGCTGGCGCCGGAGGTGAGGGAGGTGAGGCCGGAGGCGACGGCGGCGAGCTGGTCGGCGCGGTCCCGGGGGAAGCCCTCGGACATGCACAGGAGGAGGCCGTCGGCGGAGACCACCACGGTGTGGGACACCCCGGGGGTGTTGTCCACGAAGTTGGTGATCAGCCAGTTGAGGTTCTGTGCGGCCTGGCTCATCTGGTTCAACTCAACGCTCCTGGTGATCTGCGCCGTTGCCGTCGCTCCGGCCACCGAAACTATCGAATCCGGCCTGCTGGGCACCATGCTGGAAGCCCGGCTGGTGGGCGGCCTGCTCGGCCCCGGCCCGGCGGCCCTGCTGGATGCCACGGCGCAGGTTGGTCAGCCGGCCGCGGACCTCCTCGGGGGCCCGGGAGACCTGAGGACCGGTCAGCGGGGAGGCCTCGGCGGTACCGGAGACCAGGTTGGCCTGCGGGGTCCGTCGGGGCAGACCCGACATGGTGACGCCGCTGGTCGAGGGCTCGCGGACCTGCTCGGCGCGGCGCCAGCGCTCGTCGTTCGCCGACAGGCGCCAGGGGGCGTCGTCGGTGCCCGGCTGCTGGGCCTGCTGGGCCTGCTGCGGCTGGGGCTGCTGAGCCGGCTGCTGGGCCTGCTGCTGCGGGGCCGGGGCCTCCTGGGGGAGGTCCGGCGCCGTGGTGCCGGGCCGGCGCGGCTGGTACGGCTGCGGCCGCTCCTGCTGCCGGCCGTCGCCCTGCGGGTACCAGGGCTGCTCGCCGGTGGACTCCGACGGGCCGCCCGGCAGCGCCATCGGCTCCTGGTACGGCAGCGGCTGGGGCTGCTGCAGTTGCTGCGGGGCCTGCTCCGGCCGCACCGGCTCCGGGCGCGCCGGGGTCGGCACGCTCGGCAGCACCGGCTCGACCAGGCCGAGGCCCAGCGGGTCACGCGGGTCGATCTGGCTGGCCTCGAAGCGCGGACGGGCGAACTGCTGGGTGCTCTCCACCGGCGCCGGCTCGGCCGACGGCAGCGGCTGGGGGAGCTGCTGGGACTGCGGCTGCTGCGAAGCCTGCTGCTGCGGCAGCTGCGGCTGGCGGTCACGCTGCGGGGCGTCCGGGCCGGGGCGCTGCGGACGGCGGGGGCCCTGGGCGCCGGGCCGACCGGGGGCACCGGGGCCCTGGCGGCCGGGGGCGCGCTGCGGCAGGCCGTCCTGCGGACGGTTGCCGGGACGGGCCCCCTGCTGCGGCGCACCGGGACCGCCGGGGCCGCCGGGGCGGCCGTGCTGCGGCCGCTCGCCGGTCCGGGCACCCGGACCGCCGTCGAACTCGCCACCGGGGCGGGGCCGTTCCTGGCCGGGCTGGGGCTGACCCGGCTGCGGCTGACCGGACGGGCCGGGCTGACCGGACGGGCCGGGCTGGCCGGGCTGCTGCTGGCGGCCACGGCTGGGCAGGCCGTTCGGGCCGGCTTGCGGCGGGCCCTGGCGGCCCGGGGCGCGCTGCGGCAGGCCGCCCTGCGGCGACTGCTGCTGCTGGGGCCGCTGGGCCTGCTGCTGCGGCTGCTGGGCTTGCTGCGGCTGTGCGGGCTGCTGGGGCCTGCCCGGTCGGCCCTGGCCCTGCTGACCCTGGCCCTGACCCGGCTGACCCTGACGCGGCTGGGCCGGCGCCTGCTGGGCCTGACCCTGCTGGGCGGGCGTCTGCTGGGCCTGACCCGGCTGGGCCGGGGTCTCGCGCAGCGACTGGCCGACCTGGCGGGTCGGCAGGCCGCCGGGACGGCCGCCGGACGCACCCGGACCGGCCGGAGCCGCCGGACCGCCCTGGCCGAGCTGCGGCCGGCCACCCTGCGGGGCACCGCCGGCCGGACCGCCCTGGGCGAGCGCGGCCGGGCCGCCCTGGCGGGCGGGCGGCACCTGGCGCTGCTGGCGCGGCGTCGGGGCGACCCCGCGCTGCTGCTTGCCCTGCGCGGGGCCGGCGCGGCCGGGGCCGCGGCGTTCGCCGGAGTTGGTGACGTCGACCGGGAGCATGACCAGCGCGGTGGTGCCGCCGGAGTCGCTGGGGCGCAGCTGGATCCGGATGCCGTGGCGCAGCGACAGGCGGCCGACCACGAAGAGGCCCATCCGGCGGGAGACGGAGACGTCCACCGTCGGCGGGTTGGCGAGCCGCTCGTTGATCTCGGAGAGGTCGTCGGGGCTGAGGCCGATGCCGGTGTCGTGGATCTCGACCAGCACGCGGCCGTCCGGCAGGGCGTGGCCGGTGACCCGGACGCGGGTCTGCGGGCTGGAGAAGGAGGTGGCGTTCTCCAGCAGCTCGGCGAGCAGGTGGACGAGGTCGTTGACGACGCGGCCGGCGACCTCGGCCGACGGTACGGCGGCGAGTTCGATGCGCTCGTACTGCTCCACCTCGGAAGCGGCGGCGCGGAGCACGTCGACCAGCGGGACGGGTCGGGTCCAGCGGCGGCCCGGGTCCTCGCCCGCGAGGACGAGGAGGTTCTCGCCGTTGCGGCGCATGCGGGTCGCGAGGTGGTCGAGCTTGAAGAGGTTGGCGAGCTGGTCCGGGTCCGCCTCGCGGCTCTCCAGTTCGGAGATCAGCGACAGCTGGCGCTGGATGAGGCCCTGGCTGCGGCGCGAGAGGTTGGTGAACATCGCGTTGATGTTGCCGCGCAGGAGGGCCTGTTCGGCGGCGAGGCGGACGGCCTCGCTGTGCACCATGTCGAAGGCGTGCGCGACGTGGCCGATCTCGTCGGCGGAGTCGACGGCGACCGGTTCGACCGTGGTGTCGACGTCGTGCGGGTCGCTCTCGGAGAGGGTCTTGACCAGCTCGGGCAGCCGGCGTTCGGCGACGTCCTCGGCCGCGGCCTGCAGGCGGGTCAGCGAGCGCACCATCGAGCGGGCGATCAGACCGGCGCCACCGAGGGCGACGAGCAGCACCAGGGCGACCGCGGCACCGATGATCAGGGCGTCCGTGTCGGCCTGGGACTGCAGGTCCTGGGCCTTGCCGTCGAGGTTCTCGATGAGCTTGGACTCGATCCGGCGTTCGGCGGTGATCTTGGCGCCGGCCTTCTCGTACCAGTCCTTGTAGGTGACCGGCTCGGTCTGGTGGATGCCGCCCTGGGTGAGGATCGTCTGGGAGTAGCGGTTGGCGTCGGCGACGACCCCGTTGTAGCTCAGCTGGCTGCGCAGGTTGTCCAGGTCGTGCGCGGTGTAGATGTTGTTGAAGCTGGCGATCGCGTTGTCGTACGACAGGCGCAGGCGGATGCCGAAGGACTCGTCGCTCGCGCTGAGGTCGGGGCCCTTGGGGTTGGCGAGCGCGGCGCTGATCAGGGCCCGCTGCTGCGAGGTCGCGTTCTTGGCCAGCGAGAACTGCTGCAGCGCGCGGGTCGAGACGACCAGGTCCTTGTTGTTCGAGGCGAGCGCGATGTCCTGGGTGATGGACAGCAGGTCGCGGATGATCACGTCGTACGCGGTGATCGTCGACTGGATGTTCTGGTTGTTCTGGTACGGCAGGCTGCGGGTGTCCGCGATCGAGTTCAGGTCCTTGCGGATCTGCAGCAGCAGCGCCTTGCCGCCGGACAGTTCGAGGTTCTCGAACTTGTCGGAGGACGCGGTGAAGGTGCGGCTCAGGTCGTCGGTGGCCTTGCGGGAGGCGACGATGTCGTCGTCCAGCGGGGCGTTCGGTTCGTGCGTGATCGGGCCGGCGCTGATGTCGCGCTCGGTCTGCAGCGCGTCCGCGAGGTTGGTCGCCTTCTTGGCCAGGTCGGACAGGTTGGCCATCTGGGCGAGTTGCTGCGAGTTCTGCAGCGAGCTCTGGATGCGCAGGCCACCGAGGACCAGCGAGACCAGGACGGGTAGGGCGAGCAGCGCGATCAGCCGGGTGCGGATGCGCCAGTTGCGCATCGCGAGCCGGTTGAGACCGGTGGCCCGGCGCCTGGTCAGGGAGGTCCGGAGCTTGTCCCGGGCGGACTTCCGGTCCTGACTGTCGTCCTCCGGTCGGCCGGCGGCCTCGGGCGCCACCGGCTCGGCCGGGCCGCCGGGCGTCGCCGCCTGTTGGGGTGCTGCCACAGGCTCGCGCGACTCCGGGTTCCCCGCGGCGCCGCTACCCCTTTTGAAACGTCCCTGCACTGGCGTCGCAACCTCTGGACCGGGCGTCCCGCCGCGTCGCCACGGCCTGGACGGTGTCGAGTTTCCATCCGCCTCCCGGCCGGTCCGGGAGAGCGGGTCACCGGGGTGGACCACTCCCTACCCACGGTCCGTCGCATTCCAGCACAGCCGGGGAATCCCAACAAGGGCCGCAGGTGTCGGGCGTCCGGCACTACGGACCGCTTGTGTGTTCTCACTGACTGTGCGGTAACCAGACCGGAATACCGCCTTTTTCGGACACTCGCCGGATACATGCCAACCGGACCGTAGATCGAAAAGAGTCGCAGACCTTCCGGAATGCCCGTTATATCCCGCAATGTCGGAACATTCCGGTGCGACGATATGCCGGATATCGGGCTTTTGCTCGGCATTTTGTGAGCAAAATCACAGACTAATGTGTAGCTTTGGTCACGGTCTCTATGGAAAGAGATCTCGTAACCTGGCTGTTTCCGGAGCAGGGCTCCGATCAGCCTGCCCAGAACCCCTCCGAACCAATCGGAATCCATCAGGCCGGTGCCGGTCCCGTCGCGGATCCGCCCGGCCTCGACCACGAGGTGCTCCCGATGTCCCAGGCGAAGAAGGCCACCAAGTCCACGCTGCCCAGCCGCTCCACGGCGAACCCGCGCCGGACGACGCTGGCCTCGGTCGAGGACTTCAGCACGATCCCGGGCGCCCGCAAGCCCGAGGACGTCCTCACCTACGCGACCGAGCTGCCGGCCAGCACCGCCAACCCGCGCCGCACCCAGCTGATGGTCGCCCCGGTCGTCGTCGCGGACTGACCCCAGCGCGTTCCGCCGAGGGCGTCGCCGGCACACCCGTGCCGGCGGCGCCCTCCGGCGTTCCACCCCCAACCGCGCTGAACAGGGGCAAAGCGGTCAGCCGGGGCCCCACGCGATAGCCTGGAGGCCGATTGACGGGGCCGCGCCCAGCGTGGGCGAGGCGCCCACCAGCGCCCGGGCGCGCCCCGGGCGGCCGACGAAGCGAGGGGTATCCCAGCCGTGCGCATTGCCAGGTTTTCCGTCCGGGAAGGGAGCCCTGCCGCCGGCAGCGTCTCCTTCGGCGTGGTGGAGGGCGATCCCGCCCAGCCCGAGTCGATGGTCGTCCACGCGCTGGCAGGGCACCCGTTCGGCCAGCTCCAGCCCACCGGCGAGAGCTACCGGCTCCAGGACGTCCGGCTGCTGAGCCCGATGCTCCCGAACAAGATCGTGGCGGTGGGCCGCAACTACGCGGCGCACGCGGCCGAGCTGGGCAACGAGGTCCCGGACGTCCCGCTCACCTTCTTCAAGCCGTCCACCGCGGTGGTGGGCCCGACCGAGAGCATCGCGTACCCGCCGTTCTCCTCGGACGTCCAGCACGAGGCCGAACTCGCCGTGGTGATCGGCCGGATGTGCCGCGAGGTGCCGCTGGACCGGGTGCCCGAGGTGATCCTCGGCTACACCTGCGCCAACGACGTCACCGCCCGGGACGTCCAGCAGCGCGAGGGCCAGTGGGCCCGGGCCAAGGGCTTCGACACCTCCTGCCCGCTGGGCCCGTGGATCGAGACCGACGTCGACCCGGGCGACCTCGCCGTCACCTGCACGGTCAACGGCGAACTCCGGCAGAGCGGCCGCACCTCCCTGATGGTCCGCTCGGTCGCCGAGCTGATCGTCCACATCTCCGAGGCCATGACGCTGCTGCCCGGCGACGTCATCCTCACCGGCACGCCCGCAGGGGTGGGCCCCCTCAACGTCGGCGACGAGGTCGCCGTCTCCATCGAAGGCATCGGCACTCTCACCAACAAGGTGATCAAGCGTGGCTAACACTGACCCGGCCGTCCGGGTTCGCTTCTGTCCGTCCCCGACCGGCAACCCCCACGTGGGCCTAGTCCGCACGGCCCTCTTCAACTGGGCCTTCGCCCGCCACAACGGCGGCACGCTGGTCTTCCGGATCGAGGACACCGACTCCGCCCGCGACTCCGAGGAGTCGTACGGCCAGCTGCTCGACGCCATGCGCTGGCTCGGCTTCGACTGGGACGAGGGCCCGGAGGTCGGCGGCCCGCACGAGCCGTACCGCCAGTCGCAGCGGATGGACATCTACGCCGACGTCGCCCGCCGCCTGCACGAGGCCGGCCACGCCTACCACTGCTACTGCAGCACCGAGGAGCTGGACGCCCGCCGCGAGGCCGCCCGCGCGGCCGGCAAGCCCTCCGGCTACGACGGCCACTGCCGGGAGCTGACGGACGACCAGGTCGCCGTCTACAAGCTGGAGAAGCGCGAGCCGATCCTGCGCTTCCGGATGCCCGACAAGACCATCTCCTTCGACGACCTGGTGCGCGGCACGCTCACCTTCGAGCCGGAGAACGTGCCGGACTACGGCATCGTCCGGGCCAACGGCGCCCCGCTGTACACCCTGGTCAACCCGGTGGACGACGCCCTGATGGGCATCACCCACGTGCTGCGCGGCGAGGACCTGCTCTCCTCCACCCCGCGGCAGATCGCCCTGTACGCCGCGCTCGCCGAGATCGGCGTCGGCAGCGGCACCACCCCGCGCTTCGGCCACCTGCCGTACGTGATGGGCGAGGGCAACAAGAAGCTGTCCAAGCGCGACCCGCAGGCCTCGCTCAACCTGTACCGCGAGCGCGGCTTCATCCCCGAGGGCCTGCTCAACTACCTGTCCCTGCTGGGCTGGTCGCTGGCCGACGACCGCGACCTCTTCGACATCGACGAGATGGTCGCCGCCTTCGACATCGCCAAGGTGAACGCCAACCCGGCCCGCTTCGACCTGAAGAAGTGCGAGGCGATCAACGCCGAGCACGTCCGCAAGCTGGCCCCGGAGGACTTCGCCCGGCGCCTGGTGCCGTTCCTGCAGTCCGCCGACCTGCTGCCGGCCGAGCCGACCGCCGAGCAGCTGGACGTGCTCGCCAAGGTCGCGCCGCTCACCCAGGAGCGGATGGTCGTGCTGAGCGAGATCGTCACCATGGCCGGCTTCCTGTTCGTGGCGCCGGAGAAGTTCGCCGTCGACCCGGACGACGCCGCCAAGGTACTGACCGCGGACGTCCGCCCGGTGCTGGAGGCCGGCATCAAGGCGCTGGAGGAGCTCGGGGACTTCACCCCGGAGCCGATCCAGGCCGCGCTGCGCGAGGCACTGGTGGAGGGGCTGGGCATCAAGCCCAAGTTCGCCTTCACGCCGCTGCGGGTGGCCGTCACCGGCCGCCGGGTGTCGCCGCCGCTGTTCGAGTCCATGGAACTGCTCGGCCGCCCCGAGACGCTGCGCCGCCTGCGCTCCGCCCTGGACGCCCTGCCGGCCGCCTGAGCGGGCCGTCGAGCAGGCCGCGGGCCCGGCTCCGTGCCGGGCCCGTGGCGTACCCGGACGTCACCCGCCGGCCGCCCGGCCGCTGCCTGGGGTTATCGATTTTGGAGCCGGGGCAGACGTCGGGTAATGTTCTTTCTGCGCCGCCCGCGAGGGAACGGACGAGGGAGCGAAAGCCCCCCGGCCGGGCCGAGCGAGAGGCGCAACGCCTGAGAAGGATCCGACAAGGGTTCAACTCTGGTGGGGTATGGTGTAATTGGCAGCACGAGTGATTCTGGTTCATTTAGTCTAGGTTCGAGTCCTGGTACCCCAGCGCAGTACGCAGTACCGCAGTACAGCTGAAGAACAAGCCCCCGTTGTGTAGCGGCCTAGCACGCTGCCCTCTCACGGCAGTAGCGCCGGTTCGAATCCGGTCGGGGGTACGGATCCCGCAAGGGATCACCTGGAAAGCCCCCGTTGTGTAGCGGCCTAGCACGCTGCCCTCTCACGGCAGTAGCGCCGGTTCGAATCCGGTCGGGGGTACGGATCCCGCAAGGGATCGCCAGGAAGCCCCCGTTGTGTAGCGGCCTAGCACGCTGCCCTCTCACGGCAGTAGCGCCGGTTCGAATCCGGTCGGGGGTACGTCAGGGCAGGAAGCCGGTGGGTTAACCCATCGGCCCTTGCTTTGTATTTGGGGTATGGTGTAATTGGCAGCACGAGTGATTCTGGTTCACTTAGTCTAGGTTCGAGTCCTGGTACCCCAGCCAGAAATTGGAAAGGCCCCGGTTCCGGGGCCTTTTTGCTTTGTGCCGCCAATACCGCCGAAGGGCCCCGCTCGACTCCGAGCGGGGCCTTCCGCGTTTTCGGCGGGGGATTTCCGGTGGGGGATTTTCCGGTGGGGGAGGGATGAGTGGGGGTCGGCCGGGTCAGCTCCGGCGGAGCGCCTCGGTGAGCCGGTTCGCGGCCTCGATGATGGCCTGGGCGTGCAGCCGGCCCGGGTGGCGGGTCAGGCGCTCGATCGGGCCGGAGACCGACACGGCGGCCACCACACGGTTGGAGGGGCCGCGGACGGGCGCGGAGACGGACGCCACGCCCGGCTCCCGCTCGCCGATCGACTGGGCCCAGCCGCGCCGCCGGACGCCGCTCAGCGCGGTGGCGGTGAAGCGGGCGCCCTGGAGGCCGCGGTGCAGCCGCTCGGGCTCCTCCCAGGCCAGCAGGACCTGGGCGGCCGAGCCGGCCTTCATCGGCAGGGTGCTGCCGACCGGGACGGTGTCCCGCAGGCCGGAGAGCCGCTCGGCGGCGGCGACGCAGATCCGCATCTCGCCCTGGCGGCGGTAGAGCTGTGCGCTCTCGCCGGTGACGTCGCGCAGGTGGGTCAGGACCGGGCCCGCGGTGGCGAGCAGCCGGTCCTCGCCCGCCGCGGCGGAGAGTTCGGACAGCCGGGGGCCGAGGATGAAGCGCCCCTGCATGTCCCTGGTGACCAGGCGGTGGTGTTCGAGTGCGACGGCGAGTCGGTGGGCCGTGGGGCGCGCCAGACCGGTGGCGGCGACCAGCCCCGCCAACGTGGCGGGGCCCGACTCCAGTGCGCTGAGCACCAGAGCGGCCTTGTCGAGAACGCCGACGCCGCTAGTGTTGTCCATGCGCTAAGACTGCAGTCTCAGTCCGCGAGACGCAAGTTCAATCTTCCGGGAAAAGCGCCACTCTGGATGCAGCAGCCCGGGAGACATCCAGGATGGGGCCACGTTCGAGTGTCCGCATCGTGGACAGCGATCCGGCGTGCAAGGTCGCGCGAACGCGCCCCGCGGGGGGCGGTGCACGCTCTGACCTCGACGACACGAGCAGGCCGGCAACGCGGCCGGCTGGAGGGAATCCGATGGGACGGACACTCGCAGAGAAGGTCTGGGACGACCACGTCGTGCGGCGCGCGGAGGGCGAACCCGACCTCCTGTACATCGACCTGCACCTGCTCCACGAGGTCACCAGCCCGCAGGCCTTCGACGGGCTGCGACTGGCCGGCCGCCCGGTCCGCCGCACCGATCTGACGATCGCCACCGAGGACCACAACACGCCCACCCTGGACATCGACAAGCCGATCGCGGACCCGGTCTCCCGGGTGCAGCTGGAGACCCTGCGCCGGAACGCCGCCGAGTTCGGCGTCCGGATCCACTCGCTCGGCGACGTCGAACAGGGCGTCGTGCACGTCGTCGGCCCGCAGCTGGGCCTGACCCAGCCCGGCACGACCGTGGTCTGCGGCGACTCCCACACCTCCACCCACGGCGCCTTCGGCGCGCTGGCGTTCGGCATCGGCACCAGCCAGGTCGAGCACGTGCTGGCCACCCAGACGCTGCCGCTGGCGCCGTTCCGGACCATGGCGATCACCGTCGAGGGCGAACTGCCCGAGGGCGTCACCGCCAAGGACCTGATCCTGGCCGTCATCACGAAGATCGGCACCGGCGGCGGCCAGGGCTACGTCCTGGAGTACCGCGGTTCGGCGATCCGGAGCCTGTCCATGGAGGCCCGGATGACCGTCTGCAACATGTCGATCGAGGCCGGCGCCCGGGCCGGCATGATCGCCCCGGACGAGACCACCTTCGACTACCTCCAGGGCCGCCCGCACGCCCCGCAGGGCGAGGACTGGGACGCCGCCGTCGCGTACTGGAAGACCCTGGTCACCGACGAGGACGCGGTCTTCGACCACGAGATCTTCATCGACGCGAACGAGCTGAGCCCCTTCGTCACCTGGGGCACCAACCCCGGCCAGGGCGCCCCGCTGAGCGCGAACGTGCCGGACCCGGCCTCGTTCGCAGACCCGCAGGAGCGCACGGCCGCCGAGAACGCCCTGGCGTACATGGGCCTGCAGGCCGGCACCCCGCTGCGCGAGGTGAAGGTCGACGCCGTGTTCGTCGGCTCCTGCACCAACGGCCGGATCGAGGACCTGCGGGCCGCCGCCGCCGTCGTGGCGGGACGCCGGATCGCCGACGGCGTACGGATGCTGGTGGTGCCCGGATCCGTCCGGGTCGCCCTGCAGGCCGTCGAGGAGGGCCTGGACAAGGTGTTCACCGCGGCCGGCGCCGAATGGCGCCACGCGGGCTGCTCGATGTGCCTGGGCATGAACCCCGACCAGCTCGCCCCGGGGGAGCGCTGCGCCTCCACCTCGAACCGCAACTTCGAGGGCCGGCAGGGCAAGGGCGGCCGCACCCACCTGGTCTCCCCGCAGGTCGCCGCCGCGACCGCCGTGCTGGGCCGACTGGCCTCGCCCGCCGACCTGACCACCGCCGACCTGGCGCACACCGACGTCACCGTGGAGGCCTGAGCCATGGAGAAGTTCACCACCCACACCGGCCGGGGCGTCCCGCTGCGCCGGAGCAACGTGGACACCGACCAGATCATCCCGGCCCACTGGCTCAAGAAGGTCACCCGATCCGGTTTCGAGGGCGGGCTGTTCGAAGCCTGGCGCAAGGACGAGTCGTTCATCCTCAACCAGCCGGAGCGGCAGGGCGCCACGGTCCTGGTGGCCGGCCCCGAGTTCGGCACCGGCTCCTCCCGCGAGCACGCCGTCTGGGCGCTGCAGAACTACGGCTTCCACGCGGTCATCTCGTCCCGCTTCGCCGACATCTTCCGCGGCAACTCGCTGAAGAACGGCCTGCTCACGGTCGTCCTGCCGCAGGAGACCGTCGAGCGGCTCTGGGCGCTCACCGAGAGTGACCCTTCGGCCGAGATCACCGTTGACCTGGAGGCGCGCCAAGTGCGGGCCGAGGGCGTCACCGCCGCCTTCGAACTGGACGACAACGTCCGGTGGCGGCTGCTCAACGGCCTGGACGACATCAGCATCACGCTGCAGAACGAGGCCGACATCGCGGCCTTCGAGGCGACCCGCCCGGCGTTCAAGCCCCGTACTCTGCCGGTCGCCTGAGTTCCCTTCAGAACAAGCATTCTGACGATCCGCCGGATGGCCCGCGCCCCCCTCGGGGGGGCCGGGCCATCCGGCGTTCCGGAGCACGAGTTAGCGCCGCGGGCCGCCCCGGATTGCCCATTTGGCTTTGCGGAAGAGGGCCCCGCGCAAGTACAACTGCGGGTAGATGGCACAATCAGTACATGCACCGGCACCATGAACCTCCGTACGCGGGCGGCGAACCCGCGGCGGAGGACTCCGGGGGCCGGCCATCCGAACGCCGAATTGACGATCGACCGGACGCCACCTCCGCGCCAGCTGAGGAGCCGGACGACCAGGAAGTCGCAGCGCTCTACGCGCTCGTGGCCGAGCGGTTGAAGCAAGCTCACGCCCGCGTGCATGCGCTGAACGTGTCTGCCGATGCAAAGACCGCTCTCACCCGTCAACTCCTCATCGTCACCGAGACCGCCAAGCGCGATCTTCCGGAGGCGGCAAGGCGGTTGAGTCGCTTTGTACATGACCTCGACGAGGGGCGCCCGCCGCTCGGCTGAGGTCGCCGACGCGCAAATCCATTGCGACACTAGGGTGATTCGCGCGTTCGGTAATTGAAAGTCCGCAGATACATACCTAACGTGCGAAAAGAACGGATGGAATCATCCGGCGCCCGTTTCCGAAGGGGAAGACGTGAACAAGGCTCAGCTTGTCGAAGCGGTGGCCGAGCAGCTGGGCGGTCGCAAGGCTGCCGCAGAGGCTGTCGACGCAGTGCTCGACACCATGGTCCGTGCCGTTGTGGCCGGTGACCGGGTTTCGGTCACCGGCTTCGGCACCTTCGAGAAGGTGGAGCGCTCCGCGCGCTTCGCCCGCAACCCGCAGACCGGCGAGCGGGTCAAGGTCAAGAAGACCTCGGTGCCCCGCTTCCGGCCGGGTCAGGGCTTCAAGGACCTGGTCAGCGGCAGCAAGAAGCTGCCGAAGGAGGGCCCCTCGGTGAAGAAGGCCCCCAAGGGCTCCCTCACCCCGGGCAAGACCGGTGTGGCCGCCACCCCGGCCGCCAAGCGCGCCGCCACCAAGCGTTCCGCCACCGCTGCCGCCGCCGCCCCGGCCACCAAGAAGGCCGCCGCCAAGAAGGCGACCACCCCGGCCGCCGCCAAGAAGACCACGGCCACCGCGGCGAAGAAGGCGACCACCGCCAAGAAGTCCGCCGCGAAGACCACCACCGCCGCCGCCAAGAAGACCACGGCGACCGCGACCAAGAAGTCGGCGGCCACCAAGAAGGCGACCACCCCCGCCGCCGCCAAGAAGACCACGGCCACCGCCAAGAAGGCGACCGCCACGGCCAAGAAGACGGCTCCGGCGAAGAAGACCGCCACCCGTAAGACCACCGCGCGCAAGACCACCGCCAAGTAGGTCCCGCGCGACCGTCCTCGGACGGCCTTCGGCCGAGAGCCGCGACGCCCCTTCCGCACACTGCGGAGACCGGCGCCGCGGCTCTTTCGATTTCCGGGCGCTTAGTCAGGATTCGACGGCGTGCGGCGGGGCCGAACGGTCAGTGGTCGAAGGAGGCTTGCGGGCGGGCGCCCGACGGGGCTCTTCTCGGCCTCTGGCGCGGTCCTCAGCCCTCGGCGGGGTCGGGGAAGGTCTGCAGCGTCACGAAGACCACCCGGCGGGCCTCGCCGGTGCCCTCGGTGCGGATCCGCACCCGCTGTCCGGGCCGCAGCAGCCGCAGGCCGCCGGCGTCGAAGGCGGCCGCGTCGAACGGCACCGGAGTCCCGTCGTCGAGCAGCACGGAGCCGGCCCGGGAGTCGGGGTCGAAGGTGAACGCGGTGGCCTGCATGTAAGCAGCATAGCGAGCGGGCCGGCAGGGCCCGGGGGCCAGGATCGCGTCCGGACCGCGACTGGACTGCGACCGCGACCCGGACCGTGACCGGCCCCGGCCGCAGGCGGTCAGGACAGGCTCAGCCGGGCGAACAGCGCGCTGGTGTACGGGCCGAGGCCGAGCACGGCGGCCTCGCCGAGGTCCGCACCGGTGTCGACGTCCCGGCGCACCGACTCCACGTCCGCGAGGCGCAGTTCGACCGCACCGCCGGCCGTGTGCCGGGCCCGCGAGCCGTCCCCGAAGGCGGGGGCGAGCGGGCGGCCGGGGGTGCAGGCGAGCAGGGTGGTGCCGAGGCCGGGGGAGTCGGGGAGGAAGGCCCGGCCGTCCGGCGGCACGGCGCCCAGCACCCGGGCCAGTTCGGCCGGGCGCAGGGCCGGGAGGTCCGCGGAGAGGGCGGCCAGCGGGGCCGCCGGGGCGAGCGCCAGGGCGGCCGACGCACCGTGCGCCAGCGCCTGGTTGAGGCCGCCGCCGGGCTCGTCGGCGACCACCAGCGCGCCCAGTTCGGCGAGCCGGACGCCGGCGCCGGCGTCGCGGGTGACCACCAGGACGCGGCCGACGCCCGGGGTGGCCAGCGCCGCGGTGACGGTGTCGAGCGCGAAGGACAGTGCCAGGTCGGCCCGGTGCGCCCCGGCGTACGGGGCGAGTCTGCTCTTCGCCAGGGCGAGCGGCTTGAGCGGAAGCACGAGCGACCAGTCGGCGGTGGGTGCGGCGGGCACGACGGGCTCGCTGGGGCGTACGGTGTCCTGGGTCATCGGCGTCATTGTGGCGCCGGTCCCGGAGCCCTCGCCAGGCCGTCCGAGCTGTGCGGACGTGCGTTTGATCACGCCCGCCTGGCCGGTGGGCGCGGTCGCTCGACAGCCGGTGAGCGGGCGGGCGACACTGTTCCGCGCCCGCGGCCCGGGCACCGTTCGTACCGGTGCGCGGAACCGGGAGGTCAGGACTGCGGCACTGCTCGTGCCGCCATCGGATGTGAAGGAGCTGGGGTGCCCCGCCGCTCGTACGCCAAGTTCGGCAACGCCGACTACGGCATCTGGTACCGCTTCGCGGCCGTGCTGGTGAAGCCGGTGACGACCGCCCTGGTGAAGCCCGACTGGCGGGGCTGGGAGCACATTCCGGAAGAAGGCGGCTTCATCGCCGCGGTGAACCACAATTCGATCATCGACCCGGTGATCTACGCGCACTGGCAGTACAACAGCGGCCGACCGCCGCGCATTCTCGGCAAGTCCTCGCTGTTCTCGATTCCTTTCATCGGATTCATGCTGCGCAAGACCGGTCAGATTCCGGTGTTCCGCGAGTCGACCGATGCCGCGCAGGCGTTCCGGGCCGCGATCGATGCCGTCAACGGCGGACAGTGCGTGCAGTTCTACCCGGAGGGAACGCTCACCCGGGATCCGGACCTGTGGCCGATGACCGGCAAGAGCGGGGTCGCCAGGGTCGCCCTGGTGACCGGCGCGCCGGTGATCCCGGTCGCGCACTGGGGCGCGCACGAGATCATCCCGCCGTACGGGCGCACCGGCTTCGGCAAGGGCAGGTTCAACCTCTTCCCGCGCCACCGGGTGACCGTCGCCGCCGGGCCGCCGGTGGACCTGACCAAGTACCGGGGCCAGGAGCTCACCGCCCAGGTGCTCGCCGACGCGACCGAGGACATCATGACGGCGATCACCGCCGTGCTGGCCGAAGTCCGCGGCGAGGAGCCGCCGGCCGAGCGCTACGACATGCGCAAGGCCGCCCGGCAGCGCGCCGCGGTGGCGGTGGCCGAGCGCCGGCGCGCCAAGGGCGAGCCGGTCAAGGGCATCGAGGAGGCCGGCAAGTGACCCGCTGCGCCGTGATGGGGACCGGCTCCTGGGGCACCGCGTTCGCGATGGTGCTCGCCGACGCCGGCTGCGAGGTCGTGCTGTGGGCCCGCCGCCAGGAACTGGCGGACGCCGTCAACTCCACGCACGAGAACCCGGACTACCTGCCCGGCGTCCGACTGCCCGACACCGTCCGCGCCACCACCGACGCCGCCGAGGCGCTGGCCGGCGCCGACTTCGCCGTGCTGGTGGTGCCCTCGCAGACGCTGCGCGACAACCTGGCCGCCTGGACGCCGCTGATCGAGCCGCAGACCGTGCTGGTGAGCCTGATGAAGGGCATCGAACTCGGCACCGCCAAGCGGATGAGCGAGGTCATCGACGAGGTCACCAAGGTCGGCCCGGAGCGCGTCGCGGTGGTCAGCGGGCCCAACCTGGCCAAGGAGATCGCCAACCGGCAGCCCGCGGCCAGTGTCGTCGCCTGCACCGACGAGACGGTCGCCAAGCGGCTCCAGGCGGCCTGCCACACGCCGTACTTCCGGCCGTACACCAACACCGACGTGGTGGGCTGCGAACTCGGCGGCGCCGTCAAGAACGTGATCGGCCTGGCCGTCGGCATGGCGGCCGGCATGGGGCTCGGCGACAACACCAAGGCGACGCTGATCACCCGCGGGCTGGCCGAGACCACCCGCCTCGGCGAGGTGCTGGGCGCCGACCCGCACACCTTCGCGGGGCTCGCCGGGATGGGCGACCTGGTCGCCACCTGCTCCTCGCCGCTGTCCCGCAACAACACCTTCGGCATGAACCTGGGCCGGGGCATGTCGCTCGCGGAGACCATCGCGGCCACCCGGCAGACCGCGGAGGGCGTCAAGTCCTGCGAGTCGGTGCTGGACCTGGCCCGGCGCAACGGGGTCGACATGCCGATCGTCGAGGCCGTGGTGGACGTCGTGCACAACGGGCGGCCGACCCAGGAGGCGCTGCAGGCGCTGATGTCGCGCGCGGCGAAGGCCGAGCGGCGGCGCTGAGACCGGGAGCGCGCTGGAGCGCGTGGTGACGGGGAGCGCGTGGTGACCGGGGCGGTTGACGTCCCGGAAACACCTCGCACGGTAGTCTCAAACCCGATATGAGCATCGAACAATCCTCCCCGAACCCGTCCGCCCGGAAGACGCGCGTCGCGCTGGTCTTCGGCGGACGCAGCTCCGAGCACGCCATCTCGGTCTCCACCGCGGGCAGCGTGCTCAGGGCGATCGACCGCGACACCTACGACGTGCTGCCGATCGGCATCACGCACGAGGGCCGCTGGGCGCTGACCAGCGACGAGCCGGCCCGGATGGCCATCACCGACGGCAGGCTGCCGGACGTGGCACACGTCGCCTCCGTGGACGGGCAGGTCGCACTGCCGGTCGCCCCGGGCGACCGCGAGGTGCTGCTCAGCGAGCCGGGAAGCGCCCCCAAGGCCCTCGGCGAGGTCGACGTGGTCTTCCCGCTGCTGCACGGCCCCTGGGGCGAGGACGGCACCCTGCAGGGCCTGCTGGAGCTCTCCGGCGTCCCCTACGTGGGCAACGGCGTGCTGGCCAGCGCGGCCGGCATGGACAAGGAGTTCGCCAAGCGGATCCTCGCCTCGCACGGCCTGAACGTCGGCCGCTACACCATCGTGCGGCCGCGCGAGTGGGACACCGAGGAGGGCCGCGCGGCGGTGCGCGAGCGGGCCGCCGAGCTCGGCCTGCCGCTGTTCGTGAAGCCCTGCCGGGCCGGCTCCAGCATCGGCATCACCAAGGTGAAGGACCCGGCCGACCTCGACGCCGCGATCGAGGAGGCCCGCCGGCACGACCCCAAGCTGATCATCGAGGCCGGCGTGACCGGCCGCGAGATCGAGTGCGGCGTGCTGGAGTTCGAGGACGGCCCGCGGGCCAGCGTGGCCGGCGAGGTCCTGGTCGGCGACGGCTTCGACTTCTACGACTTCGAGGCCAAGTACATCGACTCCTCCGACGTCCGGATCCCGGCGGAGCTCACCGCCGCGGAACTCGCCGAGATCCGGCGCCAGGCGGTCCAGGCCTTCGAGGCGCTCGGCTGCGAGGGCCTCGCCCGGGTGGACTTCTTCCTGCTGGCGGACGGCACCTGGATGATCAACGAGATCAACACCATGCCCGGCTTCACCCCGATCTCGGCCTACCCGAAGATGTGGGAGGCCAGCGGGGTGCCGTACCCGGAGCTGATCGACCGGCTGCTGCAGGCGGCGCTGCGGCGCTCGACCGGGCTGCGCTAGCGAACCCGTACGGCGCGGGGCGGGCCGGGAGCTTCCCGGCCCGCCCCGCGTGCGTCGTGTGCTGTGGGGTCGGGCTGCGTGGCGCCCGGCTCAGCCCGGGACGTTCGCCTTGACCGCCGGGGTGAGCGCGGCGGCCGGGTCGAAGGGGTTCTTCGCGGCCCCCGCCGGGACGGTCACCTCGACGTAGGCGGCGCGCATGGTCGTCACGAAGCGGTAGCCGCCGTCGGCGAGCTTCTGCGACCACCAGGTGACGTCGTCGACGGTCGGGGACCAGTCCGTGGCGTGCCCGCCGTCCAACTCCTCCGGCCGGTCGACGCCGCAGCGCAGCACCGTCCGGGGCGAACTGCCCCAGGCGGCCACGTACGGGGAGGCGGGCGACGGGTCCTTGCGGGCGTGGCCGAGCAACTCCTGCGGCAGCGCGGCGGCCAGGGCCGCGCAGTAGGTGGCCGCCCTGCCGCCCGGCTGCGGGACCTCGACCTTCGGGTCGGCCGGGCCCCGGCCGCCGACCAGCACGACGACGACCGTGCACGCGAGGGCGACGGGCAGGGCGAGCCAGCGGATCGGCGCCGGGACGGCGGTCAGCGCCTCGGGGACGCGGAGTTCTCTGGCCACCCGCCGATGGTAGCCGGGCCCTACAGGTGGACCACGGGACAGGTGAGGGTGCGCGTGATGCCCTCGACCTTCTGGACCTGGGCCACCACCATGCGGCCCAGCTCGTCCACGGTCTCGGCCTCGGCCTTGACGATCACGTCGTAGGGACCGGTGACGTCCTCGGCGGTGAGCACGCCGGGGATGCCGACGATCGTCCGGGCCACCATGGTGGCCTTTCCTACCTCGGTCTGGATCAGGATGTATGCCTGTACCACGGGGACCTCCCGGCGGCCGGTTACGGGGATCGCCGCCGTGAGCACCCGGTCGGGCGCGGGGGTGGAGTGGGCTCACCGGCAGTCTGATCACCACGCTACCGCGCAGCGGGCCGGGGAGGGGAGACTTCGGCGTCCCCGAAGGGCGTACGCTGCGCGCGGGGGAGCGCGACGGGGACCGGATCGGATGAAAACGCGAGAGGACGGCAGATGCAGGGGACCGTGGGCGAGCTCGGCGAGTTCGGCCTCATCAGGGAGCTGACCGCCCGGGTACCGCTCACCGATGCGGTCGACCTCGGCCCGGGCGACGACGCCGCGGTGGTGCGGACTCCGGACGGCCGGGTGGTGGCGACCATGGACGTCCTGATCGAGAACCGGCACTTCCGCCGGGACTGGTCCACCGCCTACGACGTGGGCCGCAAGGCCGCCGCCCAGAACCTCGCCGACGTGGCCGCGATGGGGGCGGTGCCGACCGCGATACTGCTCGGCCTGGTCGCCCCCGCCGACCTGCCGACCACCTGGGCCACCGAGTTGATGGACGGGCTGCGCGACGAGTGCCAGGTCGCCGGGGCGACCGTGGTCGGCGGCGACGTGGTGCGCGGCGACACCGTCACGCTGGCCATCACGGCGCTCGGCGACCTCCAGGGGCGCGCGGCGGTGACGCGCTCCGGTGCGCAGGTCGGCGACGTGGTCGCGGTCACCGGCTGGCTCGGCTGGTCGGCCGCCGGACTGACCGTGCTGCAGCGCGGCTTCCGCTCCCCGCGCGCCTTCGTCGAAGCGCACCGCCGGCCCGAGCCGCCGTACCACGCGGGCCCGGCCGGGGCCGAGTTGGGCGCGACCTCGATGATCGACGTGAGCGACGGGCTGGTCGCCGACCTCGGCCACGTGGCGCGGGCCAGCGAGGTGGACATCGACCTGAAGGCCGCCGACTTCGACGTCCCGGCGCAGATGGCGGACATCGGCCAGGCGGTCGGAGTGGACCCGCTGGTCTGGGTGCTCGCCGGCGGCGAGGACCACGCGATCGTGGCGACCTTCCCGCGCGGGGTCCAACTCCCGGCCCGCTGGCGGGTGGTGGGCGAGGTAACCGGCCGCCCGACGGGCAGCCGCAGCGGCCGGGTGACGGTCGACGGCGCGCCCTGGGACCGGGTCGGCGGGTGGGACCACTTCGCCGAGTGAGCCGCGGCCCCGCCAGGCGCCGTACGGCGGGCGGCACGTGACGCTCCGGCGGTCGGGGGACGGGCGCCGCGGGTGCGATGTGCGTAGGCTTGCGGCATCCGAGCCGCCCGCCCGCCCGTCCGGCGCGGTCGGCCCGACCGAACCACTGCGAGCGGGAGCACACCTGACATGCGCATCGGTGTACTGACCAGCGGCGGCGACTGCCCAGGCCTCAACGCGGTGATCCGCTCCGTGGTGCACCGGGGCACGGACGTCCACGGCGACGAGATCGTCGGCATCCTGGACGGCTTCCTCGGCCTGATCGAAGGCCGCACCCGGACGGTCTCGCACGACGACGTCACCGGTCTGCTCACCCTCGGCGGCACCGTCCTGGGCTCGGCCCGGGTCCGGCGCGACCGGATCGCCTGGGCGGTCGAGAACGCCAAGGCCCTGGCCCGGGAGATCGGCATCGACGCGCTGATCGCGATCGGCGGCGAGGGCACGCTCACCGCCGCCAAGCTGTTCAGCGACGCCGGACTGCCGGTGGTCGCGGTGCCCAAGACCATCGACAACGACATCGAGGCCACCGACGTCACCTTCGGCTTCGACACCGCGGTGCACGTCGCGACCGAGGCGATCGACCGGCTGAAGACCACCGCCGAATCCCACCAGCGCGTCATGGTCGTCGAGTTGATGGGGCGCCACACCGGCTGGATCACCCTCACCGCGGGCATGGCCGGCGGCGCGCACGGCATCCTGATCCCGGAGAAGCCCTTCGACATCGAGGCGGTGGCCCGGATAATCGAGGACCGCTTCACCCGCGGCAAGAAGTTCGCCATCATCGCCGTCGCCGAGGGCGCGGTCCCGATGCCCGGCACCATGCGCTTCGACCACGGCGAGGTCGACCAGTACGGCCACCGGACCTTCGGCGGGATCGGCAACCGGCTCGCCCACGAACTGGAGGACCTGCTCGGCAAGGAGGCCCGCCCGGTCATCCTCGGCCACACCCAGCGCGGCGGCACCCCGACCGCCCGGGACCGGGTGCTCGCCACCCGCTTCGGCTGGCACGCGGTGGAGGCCGTGCACCAGGGCGCGTTCGGGCACTTCACCGCGCTGCGCCGGACCGGCATCGAACTGCTGCCGATCGCCGACGCGGTGACCCGGCTGAAGACCGTGCCGCCGGACCGCTGGGCGGAATCCGAAGCCGTGCTGTGAATCGGCGCAGGTAGGTTGGGGTCCATGGTTCCGACTTCCGCTCCCCGCGTGGCCCCGCCCGCCGCGGCCCCGCCCCGCGTGCTCACCGTCGCCGGCTCCGACTCCGGCGGCGGCGCCGGGATCCAGGCCGACCTCAAGGCGATGCTCGCCCTCGGCGTCCACGGCATGAGCGTGATCACCGCCGTCACCGCGCAGAACTCGCTCGGCGTCCAGGGCTACTGGGAGCTGCCCGCCGAAGCCGTCCGGGCACAGTTCCGCAGCGTGGTGGACGACATCGGGGTGCAGGCCGTCAAGACCGGCATGCTCGCCTCGATCGACCTGGTCGAGACGGTCTCGGAACTGCTCGCCGGGGTCGACGCCCCGGTGGTGGTCGACCCGGTCGGCGTCTCCAAGCACGGGGACGCGCTGCTGGCCGCCGAGGCCGTCGCCACCGTCCGCGGGAAGCTGCTGCCGGTCGCCACCCTGGCCACCCCCAACCTGCACGAGGTGACGCAGCTCACCGGCCGGACCGTCGACGGCGAGGGGCAGATGCTGGACGCCGCCAAGGCGCTGCTCGACCTCGGGCCGCGCTGGGTGCTGGTCAAGGGCGGCCACCTGGAGGGCGAGGCCGCCGACCTGCTGTACGGCGGGGCGGGGGAGGAGCACTGGTACCGGGCGCCGCGCTACGACAACCGGCACACCCACGGGACCGGCTGCACCCTGGCCAGCGCGATCGCGGCCGGCCTGGCCAAGGGCGAACCGCTGCCGGAGGCGGTGGCTTCGGCCAAGGAGTACGTCACCGGCGCGATCGCCGGGGGCTTCGCGCTGGGCGCCGGGATCGGGCCGGTCGACCACGCCTGGCGCTGGCGCTGACCGAGGCCGGCCCGAGACCAGCGGCGGGCCGGAGTTCGGCGGCGGTCCGGAGAGCAGTGATGGGCCGGAAAGCAGCGGTGGGCGGGCCCCAGAGGGAGCCCGCCCACCACCGGTGAGTCCGGAAAACGGCGTAGCCGGTCGGGAAAACAGTGGAGCCGGTCCATCCGAGGATGAACCGGCTCACTGGAGGACCGGCATGCCGGTCTGCGCGTCAGCGCGAGACCTTACCGGCCTTGATGCACGAGGTGCAGACGTTGAGCCGCTTCGGCGTCCGCCCAATCACAGCGCGCACCGTCTGGATGTTGGGGTTCCAACGACGGGGGGTACGGCGGTGAGAGTGGGAGATGCTGTTGCCGAAGCCCGGCCCCTTGCCGCAGACGTCGCAGTTGGCAGCCACAGGAGTCACTCCAAGACTTCAGATCAGTTACTTTCGAAAACCCCGCCCACCCACCGGAAGCACTCGCGTGAACCAGACCGGATAAGGGGGTGAGCCTGGACGGTTCCAGGCAACCGGAAGAGCATACATCGCTTGCTTCCGTCCCACGAAACTACCATGACCGGCCGAGTGATCGCTCCGGCCGCCGGTCCGGGCGGCCCTCCCCGACCCCCGATAGCCTGCCGGTAAACCACCCCCGCAGCCGCCGTGCACGCGCTGCTGCCCCACAGGCCGTCGCGGCGTCCCATTCCCGGAGGAGACCTGGTGCTGCACACGCTCGACGCCCCGGCCGTGCGCACCTGGTGCCAGCTGGCCCTGCGCGCGCTCGGCCAGGCCCGCGAGGAGATCGACGCGCTCAACGTCTATCCGGTCCCGGACGGCGACACCGGCACCAACCTCTACCTGACCGTCGAGTCCGCCGCCGCCGCGGTGGAGAGCCGCTTCGCCGACCCCGCCGCCGACCCGGCGCCCGGACTGGCCGACGCGGTGCGGGCGATGGCCCGGGGCGCGCTGGTCGGCGCCCGGGGCAACTCCGGGGTGATCCTCGCCCAGTGGCTGCGCGGCACCGCCGAGACGCTGGCCGAGGGCGGCGGCGCCGAACAGCTGCGGACCGCCCTGCAGCGGGCCGCCGACTCCGCCTACCAGGCCGTCGCGGAGCCCGTCGAGGGCACCCTGCTGACCGTCGCCCGGGTCGCCGCCCGGGAGGCGGTGCGGGCCGGGGACGGGCTCGCGCAGGTCGCCGACACCGCGTACCGGGCCGCCCGGGACGCACTGCGGCACACCCCCGAGCAGCTCGCCGTGCTGGCCGAGAACGGCGTCGTGGACGCCGGCGGGCGCGGCCTGGTGGCCGTCCTCGGCGCCCTCGCCGACGCCGTCGCCGGGCAGCAGCCGATGGGGCCGGTCGCGCTGCGCGGGGACCTCCGGGCTGCCGACCACTGCGAGGTGCACCTGCGCCCGCCCGGCCCCGGCCACCCCGCCTTCGAGGTCATCTACCTGCTGGACGCACCCGACGAGGCGCTGCCCGCCCTGCGCGAACGGCTCGGCGGGCTCGGCGACTCACTGGTGATCGGCGGCGGCGACGGCCTGTGGAACGTGCACGTCCACGTGGACGACGCGGGCGCCGCCGTGGAGGCCGGGGTCGAGGCCGGACGCCCGCACCAGATCCGGATCACGCACTTCGCCGAGGCCGCCGCCCGCGCCGGCACCGCCGCCGAGCGCGGCCGCCGCGAGGAGCGGGCCCGCGCGGTGCTCTCCGTGGTCTCCGGCGAGGGCCTGGCCGAACTCTGCGAGCAGGCCGGCGCCGTCGTCCTGCACGCCGACCCGGACCGGCCGCCGGCCAGCGCCGAACTCGCCGCCGCCGTCCGCCGCTCGGCCGCCCGCGAGGTCGTCCTGCTGCTCAACGACCCCGAGCTGCGCGCCGCCGCCGGGGCCGCCGCCGACCAGCTGCGCGAGGAGGGCGTCCGGATCGCCGTGCTGCCCACCCGCTCGCCGGTGCAGGGGCTGGCGGCGCTCGCGGTGCACGAGGGCGGCCGCCGCTTCGACGAGGACGTGGTCGCCATGACCTCCGCCGCCGGCGCCACCCGGTGCGCCGAACTCGCCGTCGCCGAGGGGGAGTCCTGGACGATGGCCGGGGTCTGCCAGGCCGGGGACGTGCTCGGCCTGATCGACGGCGACGTCGCGGTGATCGGCACCGGGCTGTCCGAGGTCGGTGAGAGCGTGCTGGACCGGATGCTCGGCGCGGGCGGCGAACTCGTCACCCTGGTCCTCGGCGAGGGCACCGACGAGGCGCTGGCCGAACGGCTGGTCGCCCACGTGCGGCACCGGCGACCCGAGGTGGACGCGGTGGTCTTCCACGGCGGGCAGGGGTCGGCGCCGCTGCTCATCGGCGTGGAGTGAGCCCGCCGCCGCCCGCCGGTCGCGTGCCGCCGGCGGCGGGGCCCGCTCTGTCGCCCCCTTGGTGTAGACAGGGGCTTGATGGGCGCTCTCGATGAACCACTGACCAAGCTCGTCGGCGACCGCACCGCGAAGGTGCTCGCCGACAGTCTCAAGCTGCGCACGGTCGGGGACCTGCTGCACCACTATCCGCGCCGCTACGCCGAACGCGGCCAGCTCACCAGCCTGGACGAGCTGGAGGTCGACGAGCACGTCACCGTGCTGGCCCGGATCGAGAAGGTCACCCTGATCCCGTTCCGCGGCCGCAAGGGCGACCGCCTGGAGGTCGTCGTCACCGACGGCCGCAGCCGGCTCTCGCTGGTCTTCTTCAACCAGGGCTGGCGGCAGAAGGAGCTCAGGGCCGGCGCCCAGGGCCTGTTCGCTGGCAAGGTCGGCGCCTTCAACCGGACCCGCCAACTGGTCTCGCCCGACTACCAACTGCTCGACGAGGACGCCGGATCGGACGCCGCGCGGCAGTTCGCCGGCCGGCTCATCCCGGTGTACGGCGCCAGCGCGCAGATGCCCAGCTGGAAGCTGTCGATCTGCGTCGAGACCGCGCTCACCAAGCACCTCGGCGACGTCGGCGAGCCGCTGCCCGCCGCACTGCGCGAACGGCACGACCTGATCCCGCTGCCCGAGGCCCTGGAGCTGATCCACCGCCCGCGCAACCAGGCCGACCGCGAGCGTGCCCAGAGCCGGCTGCGCTGGGACGAGGCCTTCGTGCTCCAGGTCGCCCTGGCCCAGCGCCGGGCCGCCGACTCCGCGCTGCCCGCCAAGCCGCGCACGGCCCGCGCGGGCGGGCTGCTGGACGCCTTCGACGCCCGGCTGCCGTTCACCCTCACCGAGGGCCAGCGGAAGGTCTCCGCCGAGATCGCCGCCGACCTGGCGACCGAGCACCCGATGCACCGCCTCCTGCAGGGCGAGGTCGGCTCCGGGAAGACCCTGGTCGCGCTGCGCGCCATGCTCGCCGTGGTGGACGCCGGAGGCCAGGCCGTCCTGCTGGCGCCCACCGAGGTGCTGGCCCAGCAGCACCACCGGTCGATCGTCGAGATGATGGGGGACCTGGCCGAGGGCGGCCTGCTCGGCGGCTCGGACCTCGGCACCCGGGTGGCGCTGCTGACCGGTTCGATGGGCGTCGCCGCCCGCCGCCAGGCGCTGCTCGACATGGCCTGCGGGGACGCCGGGATCGCCATCGGCACCCACGCGCTGATCGAGGACAAGGTCCAGTTCCAGGACCTCGGACTGGTCGTGGTGGACGAGCAGCACCGCTTCGGCGTCGAACAGCGGGACGCGCTGCGCGCCAAGGGCGACCAGCCGCCGCACCTGCTGGTGATGACCGCCACCCCGATCCCGCGCACCGTCGCGATGACCGTCTTCGGGGACCTGGAGACCTCCGTCCTCGACCAGTTGCCGGCCGGCCGCTCGCCGATCTCCACCCACGTCGTGCCGGCGCTGGAGAAGCCCAACTTCCTCACCCGGGCCTGGGAGCGGGTCCGCGAGGAAGTGGACAAGGGCCACCAGGCGTACGTGGTCTGCCCCCGGATCGGGGACGAGGAGCCGGCGCCCCCGGCCAAGGGCGAGTCCCGGAAGAAGCGGAAGGCGGCCGAGGACGGCTTCGAGGAGGTCGCCGACGCCGGCGCCGCGAGCGACGAACGGCGGCCCCCGCTCTCGGTGGTGGAGACCGCGGAGAAGCTGGTGAAGGGCCCGCTCGCCGGTCTGCGGGTGGAGGTCCTGCACGGGCGGCTCGCCCCGGAGGCCAAGGACGAGGTGATGCGCCGGTTCACGGCCGGCGCGGTGGACGTCCTGGTCGCCACCACGGTCATCGAGGTCGGCGTCAACGTCCCCAACGCGACCGCGATGGTCATCATGGACGCCGACCGCTTCGGCGTCTCCCAGCTCCACCAGCTGCGCGGCCGGGTCGGCCGCGGCACTGCGGCGGGCCTGTGCCTGCTGGTCAGCGACATGCCCGCGGGCAGCGCCGCCCGGGCCCGGCTGGATGCGGTGGCGGGCACGCTGGACGGCTTCGAACTGTCCCGGATCGACCTGGAGCAGCGCCGGGAGGGCGATGTGCTGGGCCAGGCGCAGTCCGGGGTGAAGTCCTCGCTCAAGGTGCTCTCGGTGCTGGAGGACGAGGAGGTCATCCTCACCGCCCGGACGGAGGCGACCAGGCTGGTCGCCGAGGACCCGGACCTGGCCGCGCACCCGGAGCTGCGCACCGCGCTGGAGAGCCTGCTCGACGAGGACCGCGCGGCCTACATGGAGAAGGGCTGAGCGGCCCCGCGCGGCCCCGGGATTGTCAGACCCCCGCGAGAGAATGAAGGTGTTCAGGGCGCACCCCCAAGGTGCGTACCTGGCACGACACTTGGGGGTCCTGCCATGGCATTCCGTCATCTCAACGAGCTCCCGCTGGGCGACAAGGTCTTCCGGATCGAACTCGCCAGCGACGACGACCGCGAGGTCACCCTCACCCTGACCGGCTGGCGCGAGGGGGCGGCCGCCACGCCGCTCGCCTCGGGCAGGCTCCGCCTGCCGGTCGAGGACGTCGCCTCGCTGCGGATCGCGCTCAACCGCGCGCTGCGGGCGCTGGCGATCGTCGCCGACGTCTCCGAGCCCATCCCCGACCGCGACGTGCTGCGCGAGCTGTACCCCGGCCACGGCGCCCCCTGGGTGCCGCAGCACGAGGAGGAGCTGGTCCGGCGCCTCCACGACGGTGAGACCGTCGCCCGGATCGCCGCCCGCTTCGGCCGCACCCCCGACTCCGTCCGGACCAAGTTGCGCGAGCTCGGGCACGACCCGCGCCGCCCCGAGTTCTGCCCGCCCGACGGCTGCCTGTCCTGGTCCCGCTACGCCTCGCCGGCCCTGCTCGGCGCGGCCGTCCCGGCCCAGGGCGCGGCGGCGGACGCGAGCTGATGCGCTGACCCCCGGGGCCCCACCGACGCGTCGGCGGGGCCCCGACCCGTATAGCGTGGTCGGGCAGCGACGAAAGGACCTCCCACCACCATGACCCGCGTGATCGCCGGGGCGGCCGGCGGCCGCCGGCTGGCCGTACCGCCCGGCCGGGGCACCCGACCGACCTCCGACAAGGCCCGCGAGGCGATGTTCTCCACCCTGGAGGCGCTGCGCGGCACCCTGCACGGGGCCCGGATGCTGGACCTGTTCGGCGGATCGGGCGCGGTCGGGCTGGAGGCGCTGTCGCGCGGCGCCGAGCACGTCCTGCTGGTCGAGGCGGACGGCCAGGCGGCCCGGGTGATCCGGGAGAACGTCCGGACGATCGGCCTGCCGGGCGCCGAGGTGCAGGCCGCCAGGGCGGAGAAGGTGATCACCGGACCGGCCCCGCAGAGGCCGTACGACCTGGTGTTCCTCGACCCGCCGTACGCCGTGACGGACGAGGAACTGCGCGAGATGCTGATCACACTCCGGCTTGGGGGCTGGCTCGCCGAGGACGTACTCGTCACCGTGGAGCGCAGCACCCGTGGCGGCGAGTTCGGCTGGCCCGAGGGCTTCGAGGGGCTGCGCTCCCGCCGCTACGGCGAGGGCACGCTCTGGTACGGTCGCGCCGCCGACGCGGCCGGCGAGCAGGAGTAGCGGGCCGCGGGCCCGCGAGAGCCGTCACCCGACGAGGGAGCACACACGTCATGCGCCGAGCCGTCTGCCCCGGTTCGTTCGACCCGATCACCAACGGTCACCTCGACATCATCGAGCGGGCCTCGAAGCTGTACGACGTGGTGCATGTCGCGGTCGCGATCAACCGGAACAAGCAGGGCATGTTCACGGTCGAGGAGCGGATCGCCCTGATCGAGGAGACCACCGCCAAGTACGGCAACATCGTGGTCGAGTCGCACCTCGGCCTGCTGGTGGACTTCTGCCGGGCGCGCGGCATCCCGGCGATCGTCAAGGGCCTGCGTGCCGTCAGCGACTTCGACTACGAGCTGCAGATGGCGCAGATGAACCACGGGCTGACCGGCGTTGAGACGCTCTTCCTGCCGACCTCGCCGACGTACAGCTTCCTCTCCTCGACGCTGGTCAAGGAGGTCGCCTCGTACGGCGGTGACGTCTCGCACCTGCTGCCGGAGGCAGTGCACCGCCGGCTGGTCGAGCGGATCGCGGAGCGCAAGGCCGAGCAGTAGTCCGCCGGTTGTCTCTTTCTGCCGGTTCGTCACGGATTGTCCGAGGGGTGGGCGGCCGGTACGGCTCGGGCGTTGTGACCCCGCCCCGCGCTGGCCGTACAGTCTGTATCCCTGCCCTGCGGTGAGGTCCACCGCGTCGGGCCTGCCTCCGCCGGACCGTCGGCGGCACACGGAAAGACGAAGACCCGTGGACGTGCAGAACAAGGTCGACGAGATCGTGGCGGCGGTCGAGAACGCCCGCTCGATGCCGATGTCGGCCTCCTGCGTGGTGAACCGGGCCGAGCTGATCGGCCTGCTCAACGACCTCAAGGCGGCCCTGCCCGCCGAACTCGCCCAGGCCCAGTCGGTGATGGCCGACCACGAGCACGTGGTGGCCGGTGCCCAGGCCGAGGCGGAGCTGATCATCCAGGGTGCGCACGCCGAGCGCGGCTCGCTGATCTCGGACACCGAGGTGGTCCGCCAGGCGCAGTCCCAGGCCGACCGGATCCTCGCCGAGGCGCGGGCCGAGGTCGAGGCCAAGCGGGCCGAGGCCGACGACTACGTGGACAGCAAGCTCGCCAACTTCGAGGTCGTGCTGACCAAGACGCTCGGCGCGGTCGGCCGCGGCCGGACCAAGCTGCGCGGCGACGCCGGCGTCTTCGAGAACGAGCACGACGCCGAGGCCGACGGCGAGGAGTTCCGCCCCCAGCGGCTCAGCCCGAGCCCCGAGGTGGACGAGTACGTCGATGTGAAGCTCGCCACCCTGGAGAACGTGCTCGGCGCCACCCTGGAGGCCGTCGGCAAGGGCCGCGACAAGCTGCTCGGCAAGCGGCCCATCGACGACCTGGGCGCCTACCTGGCCGCCGCCGACGAGGCGCAGCAGGCCAAGGAGCGGGCCGAGGCGGTGGCGGCGGGCTTCGCCGCGGACAGTGACGGCGCGGACCTCGCCTGGTACCGCGAGGACGTCCCGCAGCAGCAGACCTGGCCGGAGCAGACCCCGGCCGCGGCCGGCTGGCAGGACCAGGGGGTCGACCAGTACGCGGCCGCCCAGCAGCAGGGCGGGCAGTACGCCGAGGTGTACGGCGGCGGCTACGACCCGGCCGGCCAGGGCGACCCGTACAACGCCCAGTGGGGCCAGCAGCAGGGCGGCTACCAGCAGCAGGGCTACCCGGCCCAGCAGCAGGGCGGCTACGACTACCAGCAGCAGCAACAGCAGCAACAGCAGCCGGGCTACGGCGCGCAGCCGTACGACGGCTACAACTACCCGCAGCCGCCCGCCGCCCCGCCGGCCGTCCCGCACCAGCAACAGGGGCAGCACGGGCAGCAGCACGGCCAGCAGCCGGGCCAAGGCCTGGACGAGACCAGCTTCTTCGACACCAGCATGATCGACATGACCAGGCTGCGGGAGCTCGGCGGCCGCTAGCGGACCTGCGCGGAGTCTCCTGACGGGACCGAAGTTGGGCCTGGCGGGAGACTCCGGTAGTCTGACCACTCCGGCCTCTCCGCGTCGGACTGTCGGCTTGCCCTCGCGGCGCCGACCTGATGGAGACGCACCGATCACCCCCATGGAAGTCAGGACACCGTGAACCGCCTCGACCACCGCGACCCCCTCGTGTTCGACACGCACGAGCTCGGCCGTCGTCCGGGTTCGATGCGCAAGGTGAGCCGGACCCTGGAAGCCCCCGAGGGCTTCGGGATCATCGACGTGATCGGCGTCCCGGAGAAGAGCCCGATCGAGCTGGAGCTCCGCCTGGAGTCCGTGGTCGAGGGAGTGCTGGTCACCGGCACCGCCGACGCCCACGTCGAGGGCGAGTGCGTCCGCTGCCTGGAGCCCGTCGACTTCGACATCGACGTGGACTTCCAGGAGCTGTACTACTACCCGGAGTCCGACGAGCGCCACCGCGCCCGGACCACCGGGACCGAGGACCTCGACGAGGACTCGGACGAAGAGACTTACCGTCTGGAGGGCGACTTCTTCGACCTCCAGCCGGTGCTGCGTGACGCGGTGGTGCTCGCACTGCCGCTGCAGCCGGTGTGCCAGGAAGACTGCCTGGGCCTGTGCTCCGAATGCGGGGCACGCCTGAGCGACGACCCGGCGCACCACCACGATGCCGCCGACCCCCGGTGGGCGGCTCTGCAGGGACTCTCCGCCGCCCCCGGCGACGAGGGTGACGGGATCAAGAACAGCGACACCCGTGAGGGTCTCGCCGAGAACCAGGAGAAGTAGCCGTGGCTGTTCCGAAGCGGAAGATGTCGCGCAGCAACACGCGCCACCGCCGGTCCAACTGGAAGGCCGTCGTTCCGGCCCTCGTGGCGTGCGACCGCTGCCACGAGCCGAAGCTCGGCCACATCGCGTGCCCGAGCTGCGGCACGTACAACCGCCGCCAGGTCCTCTCGGTCTGATCGGCAGGGTGCACGGATCGATGTCGGACGGTAACTCCACCCGCAAGGCGTCCACCGCCCCGAAGGGTACTTCGGGCGGCGGCAAGGCCGGCGGGCCGGCTTCGACCGAATACGACGTCCTGGAAGGGCGCCTCGGGTACACGCTCGAGCGCGCCCTTCTGGTACGTGCCCTGACCCACCGCTCGTACGCGTACGAGAACGGGGGTCTGCCCACCAACGAGCGCCTGGAGTTCCTCGGCGACTCGGTGCTGGGCCTGGTGGTGACCGACACCCTCTACCGCGTCCACCCGGACGTCCCGGAGGGCACGCTCGCCAAGCTCCGCGCCGCGGTGGTCAACTCCCGCGCGCTCGCGGACGTCGGTCGGGGCCTGGAGCTCGGCACGTTCATCCGGCTCGGCAAGGGCGAGGAGGGCACCGGCGGCCGCGACAAGTCGTCGATCCTCGCCGACACCGTCGAGGCCGTGATCGGCGCCGTCTACCTGGACCGCGGCCTGGACGCCGCCACCGAGTTCGTCCACCGGCTGTTCGACCCGCTGATCGAGGAGTCCTCTCAGCTGGGCGCCGGCCTGGACTGGAAGACCAGCCTCCAGGAGCTCACCGCCTCGGTGGGCATCGGCGTCCCCGAGTACGTGGTCATGGAGTCCGGTCCGGACCACGAGAAGACTTTCACCGCGGCGGCCCGGGTGGCCGGTGAGGACTTCGGCAGCGGCGTCGGCCGCTCGAAGAAGGAAGCCGAGCAGAAGGCCGCCGAGAGCGCCTGGCGCGCGATCAAGGAGAAGTACGCGGACCGGCTGCCCGCCGGGGCCTAGAGCGAGCGCAGCGAGCGACCGGGCAGGAGGGGGGCCGACGCAGCCTCCCCCTGCCCGGCCGTTCCCGCAGGAGGAGTGTTCCCGTGCCCGAACTCCCCGAAGTCGAGGTCGTCCGCCGTGGTCTGGCCGGCTGGGTCGCCGGTCGGACCGTCGCCGACGTCCAGGTCCTCCACCCGCGCGCGGTGCGCCGCCAGCCGGCCGGCGCGGTCGACTTCACCGCCCGGCTGACCGGCACCACCCTGGGCACCGCGCAGCGGCGCGGCAAGTACCTGTGGGTGCCGCTGTCCGGCAGCGGTACGGGCTTCTCGCTGATCGGCCACCTCGGGATGAGCGGCCAACTCCTCGTCCAGGACCCGTCGGTACCGGACGAGACGCACCTGCGCGTCCGGCTGCGCTTCGCCGACGGCGGGCGCGAACTGCGCTTCGTCGACCAGCGGACCTTCGGCGGCCTGGCGGTCGAGGAGGCCGAGGACGGCGACCCGGAGGGCACGCCCGTCTCCATCGCGCACATCGCCCGCGACCCGCTCGACCCGCGCTTCGACGACGAGGCCTTCACGGCCGCGCTGCGCGCCAAGCGCACCACCGTCAAGCGCGCCCTGCTCGACCAGACCCTGATCAGCGGCGTCGGCAACATCTACGCCGACGAGGCGCTGTGGCGCTCCAGGCTGCACCACGACCGGCCGACCGCGACCCTGACCCGCCCGCAGGCCGCCGTGCTGCTGGCCAACGCCAGGGAGGTGATGACCGCGGCGCTCGCCGTCGGCGGCACCAGCTTCGACAGCCTCTACGTCAACGTGAACGGCGAGAGCGGCTACTTCTCCCGGGACCTCGACGCCTACGGCCGCGAGCACGAGCCCTGCCGCCGCTGCGGCACCGCGATCCGGCGGGTGGCCTGGATGAACCGCTCCAGCTACTTCTGCCCCCGCTGCCAGCGCGTGCCGCGGGCCCGCAGCGGGGGCTGAGGCCGCCCTACTTGCGGGCCAGTTCGGGGTGTTCGGCGCCGGTGTCGCCGGGCGTGCCGTGGGAGTCCTGGCCGAAGTAGGCGACCCCGACCGCGGACACCACCGCGAGCAGGAAGCCGGCCACGCCCAGCCAGCCGAGGCCGGCCTTGGAGGAGTCGCCGAGCCACAGCACGCCGACGGCGCCGGGCAGTACCGTCTCGCCGACCACCAGGGCCGCCGTGGCGCCGTTCACCGAGCCGATCTGCAGCGCCACGGTGTGGATGTACATGCCGCCGAGGCCGCCGACCAGGATCGCGTAGAGCGCCGGGTCGGAGAGTAGCGTGCCGAGTTCGAACGGGTCGACGCCGTTGAGGATCCGCACGCCGATGCCCAGGCCGCCGAAGCCGAGACCGGACAGCAGGCCGGCGACGATCGCGCCGTTGGCGCCCATCCGCCGCACCAGCAGGCTGCCGCCGGCCAGCAGCACGGTGGTGGCGATCAGCAGCCACCAGTGGAAGGCCGTGTCCGCGTGGTGGCCGCCCTCCGGGCCGGCCGAGACGGCCAGCAGCACCAGCGCCGAGCAGAGCACGCCGATCGAGGCCCACTCCAACTGCTTGAGCCTGATGCCCAGCAGCTTGATGCTGAGCAGGGCGGTGATCACCAGGTTGGCGCTGATGATGGTCTGGGAGAGGAACAGCGGCAGCAGTCGCGCGGCCAGCGCGCCGAGCCCGAAACCGATCAGGTCGAGCACCGTACCGACGATGAACTCCCAGGTGACGGCGGCTTTCGCGGTCGACGACAGGCTGGGCCCGCCGTGCTCGGTGGTCGAGCCGTCGGCGCCCTTGGCGGCCTCCTCCCGGGCGGAACGGCGGGATCCGACGGCCTGCAGGACCGAGCCGGTGCCGTAGCAGGCGGATGCCGCCACGGCGGTGACGAGGCCGATGATCACCGGGTGCTCCGATCGGGAGTTGGGTCGAGAACAGGTCATGGACGGGCGGTCCGGGACCACTATGCCCGCTCGCGCGGTACGGTCGGGACGCCCCTGGAGCACCCCGCGGATCGACCCTGCGGCCGCCCCGGAACCGGGCGGGCCCGCCGGGACGTACGTCCCGGCGGCTCCCGCGGTTCCCGCGCGGAGCCCGCCTCCGGGTCGGCCGCGGGAAACATCATCCCCGAGGAGGGGAGCGGCCCCGGCGGACGGCGGGGAGTCCTGCCACCACCAGTATGCGAAGGGTATGGCGTGCTCCGACGTCACTCGCGGTAGCGTCGGGGGCATGAGAACCCTTGCACGACGTTCCCGGGGCGCCGGGCCACTTGCCCTGATGGCGGCGCTGCTCGGGCTGCTGCTCCTGCTGGCCCCGGCGGCCTCGGCCGCCGGCGGGCTGAGCGACGCCTCCGCCGCCCTGAAGCAGGGCAAGGTCTACGTCGACCCGGCGATGACCGACCGCTTCAGCCAGGCGCAGGCCGACGCCCTGACGAAGAAGATCGACAAGGCCGACAAGCCGATCTTCGTCGCGGTCGTCCCCGACTCGCCGGCCTACGGCAGGGCCACCGTCCTGCGGGACCTGCGCACCACGGTGGGCATCGACGGCGTCTACGCCGTCTGGCGCGGCAACGAGTTCACCGCCAACTCCGACGCGGGCGCGCTGAAGCCGACCGTGGCGAAGAACATCTCCGGCGCCGCCTTCCGCTCCCACAACGGCGACATCGACGCCACCCTGAACGACTTCGTCGACCAGGCCGCTCCGCAGGCCAAGGGCACCGGCGTCAACCACAGCACCTCGATCGCCTGGGTGGTCATCCCGGTCGTGCTGGTGGCCCTGGCCGGCGCCGGCGTCTTCTTCCTCTTCCGCCGCGCGAAGAAGCGCAAGGAGGAGAAGGCCCGGGCCGAACTGGAGCAGCTGCGCCGCGTGGTGGACGAGGACATCACCGCCTTCGGCGAGGAGCTGGACCGGCTCGACTTCAACCCGGGCGCGCCGGGCGCCGACGACGCCCAGCGCACCGACTACACCCACGCCCTGGACTCGTACGAGAAGTCCAAGCGCCTGATGGACGAGGCCAAGCGGCCCGAGGACGTCCGGCAGGTCACCGAGGCGATCGAGGACGGCCGGTTCGCACTGGCCACCCTGAGCGCGCGGCGGGAGCAGCGCCCGCTGCCAGAGCGTCGTCCCCCGTGCTTCATGGACCCGCGCCACGGTCCGTCCGTCAAGGACGTCGACTGGTCCCCGGCCGGCGGCGCCGCGCGCACCGTCCCGGTCTGCCAGGCCGACGCGGACCGGCTGGCGGCCGGCCTCGACCCGGCCATCCGCACCGTCGACACCGACCAGGGCCCGCAGCCGTACTGGAACGCCGGCCCGGCGTACGCGCCCTGGGCGGGCGGCTACTTCGGCGGCTTCGGCGGCGGCGGCCTGCTGCCCGGCCTGCTGGTCGGCACCATGCTCGGCTCGATGATGAGCTCCCCGGCCTACGCCGCGGGGCCGATGATGGACGGCGGCCACGGCTACCAGGACCAGAACGAGGGCGGCGACTACACCGGCGGCGACTTCAACAGCGGCGACTTCAGCGGCTTCGGCGGCGGGGACGGCGGCGGTGGCGACTTCGGCGGTGGCGGCGACTTCGGCGGCGGGGACTGGTAGCCCGCCGACCCGGAGACAAGACTCCACGCGGCCCCGCCGGTCGTTCCTCCGGCGGGGCCGCTCCCGTGTCCGGACGCCCGGGGCCGAGCCGTGAGCGGGCACCCCGGCGGTTAGGGTCGGGGCATGCACGGTCGCGACGCCCACAGTGAGGAACCGGTCCGGGTCACCGCCTGGGTCCGGGGGAAGGTCCAGCAGGTCGGGTTCCGCTGGTGGACCAGGGCACGGGCGCTGGAGACCGGCCTGACCGGCTACGCGAGCAACCTCGGCGACGGCCGGGTGCAGGTGGTGGCCGAGGGGGCCGCGGCCGACTGCGAGCAGCTGCTGGCCCTGCTGCGCGGCCCGGACACGCCCGGGAACGTCAGCGGCGTGACCGAGATCTGGTCGGCCGTCGGCCCTGGTTACCAGGGTTTCGAGATCCGCTGAGCCGCTGCCCGCCGCCCCGTTCCGGCACCCACCGGGAAAAGATCGGGAACGGTCGGTGTCACGAGGTTGCCATCCGGGCAGACTCGTGGTTGACTCCGCATCGAACGATGATCCACGAGCACCTTGGTGGATCCGCCCCGATGGCCCCCCAGGCGTGATCACTCCGCCGGGCAGGTGACAGGGGCGCGGTAGCGTGCGGTGATCGTGTTGACCCGTTCCGTCTTTGGTGAGACGCTGGAAGCCCGCGCACACGACCGCGTTTTCCCGGCAGGCGCCTGCCCTCGTGAGCCCAGCTCACGGTGCTCGCGCCGAAGTGCCCAGCCAGCACTTCCGGTGACGCGCCGCGCGTGCGTCCCCCTTCCCCCTAGACCTGGACCATTCCGGTTCGGTCACTCAGCGTGGAGGACCATACATCATGGCAAAGGCGCTTCTCGGGTACGTCGGCGGCCCCGACCCGCGAATGCTTTCCGAGATGCGACGGCTTCAGCAGCGCGTTCAGGACCTCGAATCCGAACTCCTTCGGATGCAGGCCGAGAACGACGCGCTCGCGGCTGTCGCTGACGAGCACTCGCTGCTCAACAGCATCGATCTGGATCAGCGGGAGCCGGCTCTCACCTGAGTCCCGCCTGGTCTCCGCAGATCGACGCCGCTGTGCACTGAGCCGCCCCGAAAGGGACGCAGCTTGCAAGGGACGCCCTGATGTGGCGTCCCTTCGTCGTGTCCGAGTCCGGCTACAGTCGCACGCTGGGGCCCCTGGCGAGCGATGAGGAGACCGGCGCGTGCACCTGAAGAGCCTGACGCTGCGCGGGTTCAAGTCCTTCGCCTCCAGCACCACCCTGCGCTTCGAACCGGGCATCACCTGCGTCGTCGGCCCGAACGGCTCCGGCAAGTCGAACGTGGTGGACGCGCTGTCCTGGGTGATGGGGGAGCAGGGCGCCAAGACGCTCCGCGGCGGCAAGATGGAGGACGTCATCTTCGCCGGGACCAGCGGGCGCGCCCCGCTCGGCCGCGCCGAGGTCAGCCTCACCATCGACAACACCGACGGCGCCCTGCCGATCGACTACGCCGAGGTGACGATCACCCGGACCATGTTCCGCAACGGCGGCAGCGAGTACGCGCTCAACGGCGAGACCTGCCGCCTGCTGGACATCCAGGAACTGCTCTCCGACTCCGGCATCGGCCGGGAGATGCACGTCATCGTCGGACAGGGGCAGCTGGACTCCATCCTGCACGCCGACCCGATGGGCCGGCGCGCCTTCATCGAGGAGGCGGCCGGCGTCCTCAAGCACCGCAAGCGCAAGGAGAAGGCGCTGCGGAAGCTGGACGCGATGCAGGCCAACCTCAACCGGCTCCAGGACCTGGTCGCCGAACTGCGCCGCCAGCTCGGGCCGCTCGGCCGGCAGGCCCGGATCGCCCGCCGGGCCGCCGGCATCCAGGCCGACCTGCGCGACGCCCGGCTGCGGCTGCTCGCCGACGACCTGTCCACCCTCCGCCGGGCCGTCGAGGCCGAGGTCGCGGACGAGCTGGCGCTGCGGCTGCGGCGGGCCACCGTCGAGCAGGAACTGGCCCGCGCGGTGCAGCGCGAGCGCGTCCTGGAAGCCCAGGTCCAGCAGCTCGGGCCGAGCCTGGAGACCGCCCGGCAGACCTGGTACCGGCTCTCCGCGCTCGCCGAGCGCACCCGTGGCACCATCGGGCTGGCCGAGGCCCGAGCCCGGCACGCCGCGGCCGGCGGACCGGGCGAGGAGCGGCGCGGGCGGGATCCGGAGGAACTGGAACGGGAAGCCGAACGGGTCCGCGAGGAGGAGGCCGCGCTCGCCGAGGCGCTGGAAGAAGCGCAGTACGCGCTCGCCGAGGCCGTCGAGCGCAAGGACGGCCTGGAGCGGGAGCTGGCCGCCGAGGAACGCCGGCTGCGCGACGCCGCCCGGGCCATCGCCGACCGCCGGGAGGGCCTGGCCCGGCTGCAGGGGCAGGCCGCCGCCGCCGGGTCCGCCGCCGCCTCGGCGCAGGCCGAGATCGGCCGGCTCACCGAGGCCAGGGACGAGGCGCTGCTGCGCGCCGAGGCCGCGCAGGGCGAGCTGGACCAGCTCCAGCAGCAGGTGGACGGCCCGGCCGGCGACGACCGGCAGGCCGAGACCGACCACCGGGAGGCCCGCGAGCGGTTGGCCGCCGTCGAACGGGAACTCGCCGCCGCCCGGGAGACGGCCGGCGCCGCCGAGCGCGAGCGGGCCGGGCTCACCGCGCGGCACGAGGCGCTCTCCCTCGGGCTGCGCCGCAAGGACGGCACCGGTGCGCTGCTGGCCGCGGGGGAGCGCCTGGGCGGGCTGCTCGGCCCGGCGGCCGCTCTGCTGCGGATCGAGGCCGGATACGAGGTGGCGGTGGCGGCGGCGCTCGGCGCGGCGGCCGACGCGGTGGCCGTCGAATCGCCGTCCGCCGCCGTCGAAGCGCTGCGGCTGCTGCGCGCGGACGACGCCGGGCGGGCCGCGCTGCTGATCGCGGGCGCGGCCGAAACCCACCACCCAGCCGGGGAGTTGCCGGACGGGGCCCGCTGGGCCGCCGAACTGGTCGACGGCCCGGCCGAGTTGACCGCCGCCGTCCGGCAGCTGCTGGCCGGGGTGGCGGTGGTCGCGGACCTGGACGCCGCACTGCGGCTGCTCGGCGGACACCCCGAACTGGCCGCCGTGTCCGCCGTGTCCGCCGTCACCGTTGATGGCGACCGGCTCGGCACCGGCTTCGCGCACGGCGGCTCCGGTGGTGCGCCCAGCCTGCTGGAGACCCAGGCGGCGGTGGACGAGACAGCCCGGGCGATCGGCGAACTCACCGTCCGCTGCGCCGAGTCGGCCGCGCGGCTGGCCCAACTCACCGAACAGCGCCGGGAGTCGGCCGCCGAGGTGGAGCGGCTCGCCGAGCGGCGCCGGCGGGCGGAGCAGGACCGGGCCCGGGTCGCGGGCGCGCTCGGTCGCCTCGGCGGGCAGGCCCGGGCCGCCGCCGGCGAGGCCGAGCGGCTGTCGGCCGCGGCGGCGCGCGCCGAGCACGGCCTGGCCGACCTGCTGGCCACCGCCGAGGAGCTGGCGGACCGCCTGGCCACGGCCGAGGAGTCGGCGCACGCCGGGGAGGACGAGCCGGACGGCGGAGAACGGCAGCGGCTCGCCGAGGCCGCGAGCGGCGCCCGGCAGGCCGAGGTGGAGGCCCGGCTCGCCGTGCGCACCCACGAGGAGCGGGTCCGCGCGCTCACCGGCCGCGCGGACCAGCTGGACCGGGCCGCCCGCGCCGAACGCGAGGCGCGCGCCCGGGCCGCCGAACGCCGGCGGCGCGCCGAGCACGACGCCGGGGTGGCGAACGCCGTCGCGGCGGGCGCCCGGCAGCTGCTGGCCTGCCTGGAGGTGTCGCTGGCCCGCGCGGACGCCGGGCGGGCGGCCGCCGAGGAGGCGCGCACCGAGCGCGAGCAGGAGCTGCGGGAGCACCGCGAGCACGGCCGCGGCCTCAAGGAGGAGCTGGACAAGCTGGTCGACGCCGGGCACCGGGACGAGGTGCTGCGCGCGGAGAAGCGGCTGCGCACCGAGCAGTTGGAGGCCCGGGCGCTGGAGGAGTTCGGCATCGACGGCGGCGAGCTGCTGGCCTCGTACGGGCCGGACCAGCCCGTCCCGCCGGCGACGCCGGAGGACGGACAGGAACCGGGGGAGCCGTACCCGTACGTCCGGGCCGAGCAGGAGAAGCGGCTGAGGGCCGCCGAGAAGGCGTACCAGCAGCTCGGCAAGGTCAACCCGCTGGCGCTGGAGGAGTTCACCGCGCTGGAGGAGCGGCACGCGTTCCTGGGCGAGCAACTGGACGACCTCAAGCGAGGCCGGCGCGACCTGCTGGACATCGTCCGGGACGTGGACCAGCGGGTCGAGCAGCTGTTCACCTCGGCCTACCACGACACCGCGGCCCAGTTCGAGGGCGTCTTCGGCCGGCTCTTCCCGGGCGGTGAGGGCCGACTGGTGCTGACCGACCCGGACGACATGCTCGCCACCGGGATCGAGGTGGAGGCCCGCCCGCCGGGCAAGAAGGTCAAGCGGCTGTCGCTGCTGTCCGGCGGCGAGCGCTCGCTGACCGCGGTGGCGCTGCTGGTGGCCATCTTCAAGGCCAGGCCCAGCCCGTTCTACGTGATGGACGAGGTGGAGGCCGCGCTGGACGAGACCAACCTGCGCCGGCTGATCGGGATCATGGAGGAGCTGCGGGAGAGCTCCCAGCTGATCGTGATCACCCACCAGAAGCTGACCATGGAGTCCGCCGACGCCCTCTACGGCGTGACGATGAAGGGCGACGGCATCTCGCAGGTGATCAGCCAGCGGCTGCGCGCGGGAACGGCTCCCGGCCGCCAGGCCGGGGAAGGCCACCGGGAACGGGCACGCGCAGCGCTCGCACCGTGACGGTCCAGGGCGGCTGCGGTCCATCCGGGCTCCGGTCGCGGATACTGGAGCGGATATGGAATACGTGATCCTTGCCGTAGTCATCGCCGTGATCGCCGTCGGTGCGATCGCAGGCCTCGTCGTTTCCGGCAGACGACGCCAGCAGCTGCCCCCGAAGTCGCAGGCGCCGGTCATCACGGCGCCGAAGCCCACCCCGCGGGAACCCCAGGTCGGCGACGAGTCCGCGCCGCCGACCGAGGAACCGCGCCGCACCGTCGAGGAGGTGGAACTCCCGGCGGAGCCCTCGACCGCCGAGGCCCCCACAGCCCCCGAGGCCGTCGAGGTCGTCGAGGTCGAGCCGGCCGAGGCCGAGGCGGCTCCCGCCGTCGAAGTCCCCGAGCCCACCGCCGGCCGGCTGGTCCGGCTGCGCTCGCGGCTCTCCCGGTCGCAGAACTCGCTCGGCAAGGGCCTGCTCTCGCTGCTCTCCCGCGAGCACCTGGACGAGGACACCTGGGAGGAGATCGAGGACACCCTGCTCACCGCCGACGTCGGCGTCACCCCCACCCAGGAGCTGGTCGAGCGGCTGCGCACCAGGGTGAAGGTGCTCGGCACCCGGACGCCCGACGAGCTGCGCGCGCTGCTGCGCGAGGAACTGGTCGAGCTGATCGGCAAGGACGCCGACCGCACCGTCCGTTCCACCAAGCACGAGGAGGGCCCGGCCGTGGTCCTGGTCGTCGGCGTCAACGGCGTCGGTAAGACCACCACCACCGGCAAGCTGGCCCGCGTCCTGGTCGCCGACGGCCGTACGGTGGTGCTCGGCGCCGCCGACACCTTCCGCGCCGCCGCCGCCGACCAGCTGCAGACCTGGGGCGAGCGGGTCGGTGCGCGCACCGTGCGCGGCCCGGAGGGCGGCGACCCGGCCTCGATCGCCTTCGACGCCGTCAAGGAGGGCATCGCCGAGGGCGTCGACACCGTGCTGATCGACACCGCCGGCCGACTGCACACCAAGACCGGCCTGATGGACGAGCTGGGCAAGGTCAAGCGGGTCGTCGAGAAGCACGGCCCGGTGGACGAGGTGTTGCTGGTGCTGGACGCCACCACCGGTCAGAACGGCCTGATCCAGGCCCGGGTCTTCGCCGAGGTGGTCGACATCACCGGCATCGTGCTGACCAAGCTGGACGGCACCGCCAAGGGCGGCATCGTGGTCGCGGTGCAGCGCGAGCTGGGCGTGCCGGTCAAGCTGATCGGTCTGGGCGAGGGCGCGGACGACCTGGCGCCGTTCGAGCCGGGTGCGTTCGTGGACGCGCTGATCGGGGACTGACCGGGTCCGCCCCGTCGGTCAGGGTCCGCTCCTCCGGGGGCGGGCCCTTTCGCGTGCCCGGATTCCTGCGAGGCCGTGCGCGATCCCTACGGGGCCGGTGCGGGATCCCTACGAGGCCAGCCAGGCCGGCTCGGCGGTGCGCTCGCGGCCGCGGTGGCAGGCGTACGCGAGGGTGCCGAGCAGCAGCCGGGCCTCGGGCGGGCAGCCGGCGTTGTCGCGGGTGGGGCGGCGCAGCCAGCGGACCGGGCCGAGGCCGCCGAGGACGCTGGGCGGGGCGGCGACGTAGCTGCCCTCGCCATGGCAGGCGAGGTCGAGCGCGGCGTCGTCCCAGCCCATCCGGTACAGCAGGTCGGGCAGGCGGCGGGCGGCGCCGGCGGCGACCAGGAACTGCAGCCGGCCGGTGGGCGCGGCGAGCACCGGCCCGACCTGGGTGCCCATCCGCTCCAGCCGGACCAGCGCCTGCAGGCCGGCCTGCTCGGGGACGTCCAGGACGTCGAAGGCGCGGCCGGTGGGGAACAGCACCGAACCCTCGGCGCCGCGGCTGCGGCCCTCGGCGCCCGGGACGGGGTGCAGTCCGGGCGCGGCGCAGCGGACGGCGCCGCAGGGACAGCGGGTCGGGGCGGTGGCGGCGTCGGCCGGGCCGCCGGTGGCGACCGCCCAGCCCCAGCGGCCGGTGTACTCCGCGGCGGCCTGGGACGCGGTGACCTTGGTGCGGCGGCGCGCGCCCAGCGGTGCCAGTCGCAGGTGCCCCAGCCGGAGTTCGCCGAACAGGTTGTCCATGCCTCCCCCAACAGGTTCTTGTTGCCGATGGTTACGGGATGGTGACTGTGTGTCGATTGTCAGCTGCGTGGTGCGTAGTGCGGTGGCGGCGCGCAGCGCGTGGCGTGCGCCGGTTCCGGGGGTGTGCCTCGGGCGCCGCCTTGTCGGGGCGGCGCGGATGCCGGATCGTCGTGGGCGCGAGACTGGTGCCGCCGAGAGTGAGTGGTGAACTCGCCTGTGACTGCGAGGGATTGGCGGGTCTGCCGGGGTCCGCCGGGATGAACCGGAGGACTTGGCGGCCCGCATATGCCGGACCGTCGCGACTACCCAGTGAAGCGCCTGCCCCCCGGCTTCGGTTCACTCCTGGGGGTGGCGAAAGGTGGCGTTTCGCCAGGGCCGCTCCCACGGGCCCCTCGAGGGGCATTACGTTCAGCACGCGGATGTCGTCAGGGAGTCAGCTCCGGGCCGTCGGAGAACGGGAGTTGGGAAGCTGACGGGTCGTCCGCGACGATGGCACACCAGTACGACGACAGTACGACGACGCGGCACGGCGACACCTCAGGCACGGCACGTCTGGCAAGAGCCCGCAACCGTCGGGCGGTCACGATCGGGGGCCCCGAGAGGGGCCGGGCGGGATGGGACGTTCCCATGGCAGAGAAGCAACCCAATGAGAAGCTGACCACGTGGTTCGCCCGCAGCGGCTGGTCCAAGGGCGAGTTGGCCCGCCAGGTCAACCGTCGGGCCAGGCAGATCGGCGCCCACCACGTGTCCACCGACACCTCGCGGGTGCGCCGATGGCTCGACGGCGAACAGCCGCGCGAACCGATCCCCAAGATCATGTCGGAGCTCTTCTCCGAACGCTTCGGCTCGGTGGTCTCCATCGAGGACCTCGGCCTGCGCGCCGCGATCCCGGTCTCCACCGTGGGCGGCGGCGTCGACCTCCCCTGGAGCGGCCCGCAGACCGTCCAGCTGATCAGCGACTACTCCCGCAGCGACCTCATGCTCAACCGCCGGGGCTTCCTCGGCACCTCGCTCGCGCTCACCGCCGGCGCCGCGCTGATCGAGCCGATGCAGCGCTGGCTGGCCCCCGGCCCGACCGGCATCCCCACCCCGATCCTCACCGCGGCCAACGGCGGCGAGGCGTTCACCGGCCGGCTCTCCGAGCCCGAGCTCGAACTGCTGGAGCAGACCACGGTCATGTTCCGGCAGTGGGACGCGCAGAACGGCGGCGGGCTCCGCCGCAAGGCCGTCGTCGGCCAACTCCACGAGGTCACCGACCTGCTCCAGGAGACGTACAGCGAGGACACCACCCGGCGGCTGTTCCGGCTCACCGCCGAACTCGCCCACCTGGCCGGGTGGATGTCCTACGACGTCGGAATGCACCCGAGCGCGCAGAAGTACTACGTGCTGGCCCTGCACGCCGCCAAGGAGGCCGGCGACCGGCCGTTCGGCGCGCTGATCCTCACCGACATGAGCCGCCAGATGATCCACCTCAACCGGGGCGAGGACGCCCTGGAGCTGATCCACCTGGCCCAGTACGGCAGCCGCGACACCGCCACCCCGCGCCAGCAGTCCCTGCTGTACGCGATGGAGGCGCGCGCCTACGCCACCATCGGCGAGGTCAACCGCTGCGCCCGGGCGATCCGGCTGTCCGAGGACACCTACACCGACATCCGCGAGGGGGACGAGGAGCCGGACTGGCTGAAGTTCTTCTCGCCGGCCGAGCTGAACGCCGAGAACGCGCACTCCTTCCGCGACCTCGCGTACCACTCCGACAACGCCGAGCTGTACGCCTCGATGTCCGCGCCGGTGATGGAGCGCGCGGTCGACCTGTTCCGGCAGGACGGCGACCACGTGCGCTCGTACGCCTTCAACCTGATCGGCATGGCCAGCGTGCACCTGCTGCAGAAGGAGGCCGAGCAGGCGGCGGTGATGGCCGAGCAGGCGGTGGACATCGCCACCAAGGTGCGCTCGGAGCGGCTGAACTCCCGGGTGCGCAAGACCACGGAGGCCGCGGCGGCCCGGTTCAAGGGCGTGGACGCGGTGAGCCGGCTCAAGGAGCGGGTCGTCCAGGACATCCCGGAGTACGTCTCGGTGGTCTGAGCGGCCGCATCCCGCCCCGGACTCCCGCAGCCCTTCCCCGCTCCACCGGTCCTTTCCTGACTCCACCGGCCGTGGTGGCCGCCGCCGCCGCGGCCGGTGGCATTTCCCCGAGGCGGCGTTCCCGCCGGCGCGCGCCACCGTCCCGGGCGGGTTACCGTCGCGTGCGGCGGCACGGTAACCCGCCCGGACGGAGGCGGGGCCGCGGTTCACGCAGCCGTAACCCGGGCGTCGCACGCGTCACGGCCGCGAAACAACCGGCCGCACTGGCCGAAACCCGCCTTCGGCACGCTCCTTTCATCGCCGACACCCCGGGTGGCACGGGACAGGTACCCGGGTGCGGATCGGCTTTGATACAGAGGAGACGCCGATGCCGGACGGCTTCAGCGCAGGCGACACCGCCTTCGTACTCATCAGTGCAGCCCTGGTCATGCTGATGACCCCGGGCCTGGCCTTCTTCTACGGGGGCATGGTCAGGGCCAAGAGCACACTCAACATGCTGGCGATGAGCTTCCTCTCGCTCGGCATCGTCACCGTGCTGTGGGTCCTCTACGGGTACTCGCTCAGCTTCGGGCCCGACTCCTTCGCCGGGCTGATCGGCAACCTGGACTTCCTCGGGATGCGCGGCATCGGCCTGAACGAGCTGACCGGGAGCATCCCGATCACCGCCTTCGCGGTCTTCCAGCTGATGTTCGCGATCATCACCCCGGCGCTGATCAGCGGCGCCATCGCGGACCGGGCCAAGTTCGCCGCCTGGGGCCTGTTCATCGCGCTCTGGGTGACGATCGTCTACTTCCCGGTCGCGCACTGGGTGTTCTTCTTCGACGGCGGCCACGGCGGCTGGCTGGGCGACCGGAACGGCGTGATCGACTTCGCCGGCGGCACGGCCGTGCACATCAACGCCGGGGTCGCCGGCCTCGCGCTCTGCCTGGTGCTGGGCAAGCGGGTCGGCTTCAAGAAGGACCCGATGCGCCCGCACAGCCTGCCGCTGGTGATGCTCGGCTCCGGGCTGCTGTGGTTCGGCTGGTTCGGCTTCAACGCGGGCTCGGCGCTGGCCGCCAACGGCGTCGCCGCGATGGCGATGGTCAACACCCAGGTCGCCACCGGTGCGGCGCTGGTCGGCTGGCTCATCTACGAGAAGCTCAAGCACGGCGCCTTCACCACGCTGGGCGCCGCCTCCGGCGCGGTGGCCGGGCTGGTCGCGATCACCCCGGCCTGCGGTTCGGTCAGCCCGCTCGGCGCGGTCGCGATCGGCCTGGTCGCGGGCGCGGTCTGCGCCGCCGCCGTCTCCCTCAAGTACCGCTGGGGCTTCGACGACTCGCTGGACGTGGTGGGCGTGCACGCGGTGGGCGGGGCGATCGGCTCGCTGCTGGTCGGCCTGTTCGCCACCGGCGGGGTCGGCCAGGCCGCCAAGGGCCTGTTCTACGGCGGCGGGCTGGGGCAGCTCGGCAAGCAGGCGTTGGGCGTGGCCGTGGTCGCGGCGTACTCCTTCGTCCTGTCCTGGCTGCTGGCCAAGGCGGTCGACAAGCTGGTCGGCTTCCGGGTCGCCGAGGAGGTCGAGGTGGCCGGCATCGACCAGGCCGAGCACGCCGAGTCCGCCTACGATTTCAGCGCTGTCGGGGCCGGTCTGGCCCGGGCCCTGCCGGGCCTGGCCGCCGCCGCGCCGGCCGGCCCGTCCGCCGCGAAGCCCGCGGCGACGGCCACCGGGAAGAGCGCCGAGAAGCCCACCGAGAAGGCCGCCGGAACGACGGCCGAGAAGACCGAGGTCGACGCCTGATGAAGCTCATCACCGCCGTGATCAAGCCGTACCGCCTGGACGAGGTGAAGGCCGCGCTGCAGGCCTTCGGGGTCCACGGCCTGACCGTCACCGAGGCCAGCGGCTACGGCCGCCAGCGCGGCCACACCGAGGTGTACCGGGGCGCCGAGTACACCGTGGACCTGGTACCGAAGGTCAGGATCGAGGTCCTGGTCGAGGACGAGGACGCCGACGAACTGATCGAGGTCCTGGTGAAGGCCGCCCGGACCGGGAAGATCGGCGACGGCAAGGTCTGGAGCATCCCGGTCGACACCGCCGTACGGGTCCGCACCGGCGAGCGCGGCCCGGACGCCCTGTAGCCCCCCCACCCTTGGCGGGCTCGTGATTCCCCGGAATGGGGTGCGCGGGCCCGCTCACGGCGTCCCCCGCTCAGCCGGACGGCGGCGCCCACCCGGAGGACGGCTCACGGGCGGCCCACCCGAAGGACGGCTGACGGGGCCGCTCACCCGTAAGACGGCTCACCCGAAGGACGGCTCACCCGCACGACGGACGGGAACCACGCGCATGACCACCGAGACCAGGCCTTCCGGCCCCGCCGACCCCGCCGACCACGCCGCCGCCCTGGCCGCCCGGACCGCGCTGCTCGCCGACCCCGGCCCGGTCGGCCGCCCCCGCCGGGAGGCGCTCGCCAAGCTGACCGACGACTGGCTGGCCGGCCTGCTCGCGGCGGCCGGCACCCCGCCCGGCGTCGCGCTGGTCGCCGTCGGCGGGTACGGGCGCGGCGAGCTGTCCCCGCGCAGCGACCTGGACGTCCTGCTGCTGCACGACGGCCCGATCGCCCGGGAGCTGCCCGAGCGGATCTGGTACCCGGTCTGGGACGCGGGCGCCAAGCTCGACCACTCGGTGCGCACCGTCGCCGAGGCCCGGGCGGTCGCCGCCGCCGACCTCAAGGCCCAGCTCGGTCTGCTGGACGCCCGCCACCTCGCCGGGGATCCGGCGCTCACCGCCGAGCTGCGCTCCGCGGTGTTCACCGACTGGCGTGCGAACGCCCCCGTGCGCCTGCCCGAGCTGCGCGAGCTGGGCCGCGAGCGGGCCGAACGGCACGGTGAGCTGTCCTTCCTGCTGGAGCCCGACCTCAAGGAGGCGCGCGGCGGCCTGCGCGACGTGGTCGCGCTCAACGCCGTCGCCGCCAGCTGGCTGGCCGACGCGCCCCGGGACGGCCTGGACGCCGCCGCGCTGCGGCTCGCCGACGTGCGCGACGCCCTGCACCTGGTCACCGGCCGGGCCACCGAGCGGCTCAGCCTGCAGGACCAGGACCAGGTCGCCGAGCGGCTCGGCGTGCTGGACGCCGACACCCTGCTGCGCCAGGTCTACGAGGCCGCCCGCACCGTCGCCTACGCGAGCGACGTCACCTGGCGGGCGGTCGACCGGGTGCTCGCCGCCCGGGCCGGCCGGGGCCGCCGCGCGGTGCGGCGCGCGTTCCCGTTCACCGGCCAGTTCACCGCCCCGTTCACCGGCGCCGGCCGCGGCGCGGGCGCGGTGGCCCGGGGCGACGTCGAGCGCCGCCCGCTCGCCGAGGGCGTGGTCGAGCAGGACGGCGAGGCGGTGCTCGCCCAGGGGGCCCGCCCGGCCGCCGACCCGGTGCTGCCGCTGCGCGCCGCGGCCGCCGCCGCCCAGAACGGGCTGACCGTCTCGTACGCGACGGTGCGCCGGCTGGCCGCCGAGTGCCGTCCGCTGCCGGTGCCCTGGCCGGACGAGGCGCGCGAGCAGCTGGTCACCCTGCTGGGCGCGGGGGAGGCCGCCGTCCCGGTGTGGGAGGCGCTCGAGGCGGAGGGCCTGGTCACCCGGCTGCTGCCGGACTGGGAGCGGGTGCGCTGCCGTCCGCAGCGCAACGCCGTGCACCGCTGGACGGTGGACCGGCACCTGGTGGAGACGGCGGTGCGGGCCGCCGCGATGACCCGCAGGGTCGCCCGGCCGGACCTGCTGCTGGTCGCCGCGCTGCTGCACGACATCGGCAAGGGCTGGCCCGGGGACCACAGCGAGGCCGGCGAGGTGATCGTCCGCGACCTCGCCGCCCGGATGGGCTTCGGCCCCGAGGACACCGAGACCCTGGCGGTGCTGGTCCGCCAGCACCTGACCCTGGTCGACACCGCGACCCGGCGCGACCCGGACGACCCGGCCACCGTCGAGGCGGTCACCAAGGTGGTCACCACCGTGCCGGAGCTGGAGCTGCTGCACGCGCTCACCGAGGCGGACGCGCTGGCCACCGGTCCGGCCGCGTGGAGCAGCTGGCGGGCCTCGCTGGTGGACGGCCTGGTGGCCCGGGCCGCGGACCGGCTGGCCGGGGCGGTCGGGGCCCTGGTGGAGGCGGCGCCGACCGCCGAGCAGGAACGGCTCGCGGTCGAGGCGGCCCGCAGCGGCGAACCGGCGCTGTCGCTGCGCGCCCAGGCCCAGGGCGCGGGCGCGGGCACCGAGCCGATGGGCGTCGAACTGAACCTGGCCGTACCGGACCGTCCCGGGCTGCTCGGCACCGCCGCCGGGGTGCTCGCACTGCACCGGCTGACCGTCCGCTCGGCCGGGCTGCGCGAGCTGGACCCGATCGGGGCCGGGCCGGTGCTGCTGCTGTCCTGGCGGGTGGCCGCCGAGTTCGGCGAGCTGCCGGAGGCGGCCCGGCTGCGGGCCGACCTGCGCCGGGCGCTGGACGGCTCGCTGGACGTCGCCCGCCGCCTCGCCGAACGGGACGCCGCGGCCCCGCGCCGCAAGGGCATCCCCACCCCCGCGCCGGTGGTCGCGGTGGCGCCCGCGGTGGCCTCGGCGACCGCCACCGTGCTGGAGGTCCGTGCTCATGACGCCCCCGGCCTGCTGCACCGGATCGGCCGGGCGCTGGACGGGGCGGGCGTCCGGGTGCGTACCGCGCACGTCTCCACGCTGGGCGCGGACGCCGTCGACTCGTTCTACCTGACCGACGCGGCGGGCCGTCCGCTGTCCGCCCAGCGGGCCGGGGAGGTGGCGGCGGCGGTCCGGGCGGCGCTGGGCTGAGGCGCTCCGGGAACAGGGTGGGGAGCAGGGTGGGGGGCTTCGGGAGCGGGGGTGGAGACCGTACCCGGGGCGGCCGGATACCCTGGGGACGACGACCGTACCGTTACCGATGCCGCAGAGGACCCGCGACGACGTGTTCGACACCCTTTCCGATCGCCTCGCAGCGACGTTCAAGAACCTCCGGGGCAAGGGCCGCCTGAGCGAGGCGGACATCGACGCCACCGCCCGCGAGATCCGCATCGCGCTGCTGGAGGCGGACGTCGCGCTGCCGGTCGTCCGGGCCTTCATCCAGCGGGTCAAGGAGCGGGCGCTCGGGGCCGAGGTCTCCGGCGCGCTGAACCCGGCGCAGCAGATCATCAAGATCGTCAACGAGGAGCTCATCGCGATCCTCGGCGGCGAGACCCGCCGGGTGCGGTTCGCCAAGAACGGCCCGACGGTCATCATGCTCGCCGGTCTGCAGGGTGCCGGTAAGACCACCCTCGCGGGCAAGCTCGGCCACTGGCTGAAGCAGCAGAAGCACACCCCGCTGCTGGTCGCCTGCGACCTCCAGCGCCCCAACGCGGTCAACCAGCTCCAGGTGGTCGCCGAGCGCGCCGGCGTGGCCTTCTACGGGCCGCAGCCGGGCAACGGCGTCGGCGACCCGGTGAAGGTGGCCGAGGACTCGATCGAGTACGCCAAGCAGAAGCAGTACGACGTCGTCGTCGTCGACACCGCCGGCCGGCTGGGCATCGACGCCGAGCTGATGCAGCAGGCCGCCGACATCCGCGCCGCGGTGAACCCGGACGAGGTCCTGTTCGTCGTCGACGCGATGATCGGCCAGGACGCGGTCACCACCGCGCAGGCCTTCCTCGACGGCGTGGACTTCACCGGTGTCGTGCTCTCCAAGCTCGACGGCGACGCCCGCGGCGGTGCCGCCCTGTCGGTCGCGCACGTCACCGGCCGGCAGATCATGTTCGCCTCCAACGGCGAGAAGGTCGACGACTTCGACGCCTTCCACCCGGACCGGATGGCCTCGCGCATCCTCGGCATGGGTGACGTCCTCTCGCTGATCGAGCGGGCCGAGCAGACCTTCTCGCAGGCCGAGGCCGAGAAGATCGCCGCCAAGCTGCGCGGCGGGCCGAAGCAGTTCACCCTGGACGACTTCCTGTCGCAGCTGGAGCAGGTCCAGAAGATGGGCTCGATCTCCAAGCTGCTCGGGATGCTGCCCGGCATGGGGCAGATCCGCGACCAGATCAACAACATCGACGACAAGGACGTCAACCGGGTCGGCGCGATCATCAAGTCGATGACGCCGATCGAGCGCGCCGAGCCGGAGCTGATCAACGGTTCCCGCCGGGCCCGCATCGCGAAGGGCTCGGGCGTGCAGGTCGGCGAGGTGAAGAACCTGGTCGAGCGGTTCTTCGAGGCCCGCAAGATGATGTCCGCGATGGCCTCCGGCAAGGGTGTGCCCGGCATGCCGGGGATCCCGGGCATGGGCGGCGGCTCGAAGAAGTCCAACAAGAAGGCCCCGCAGGCCAAGGGCAAGCGCAAGAGCGGCAACCCGCTGAAGCGGGCGCAGGAGGAGGCCGCGGCCGCCGAGCGCCGCGCGCTCGGCCCGGGCGGCGACCAGGCCCCGGGCGACGGCGGCGCCTTCGGCCTCGGCGCGGGCAAGGGCCCGGCCGACTTCGAGCTGCCCAAGGAGTTCAAGGACCTGCTGTAGTCCTCGAACGGCAAGGGGCACCCGCCCCTGATCGGCCCTGATGGGCCCCTGGCAGGCGCTGATGAGCGCTGACAGGCCCTGATCGACTCCACTCGGCCCGTCGTCCGGCAATTCCGGGCGACGGGCCGAGCGCGTGTCCGATGATGGGGGCATGCGAGTGATGATCAAGGCCCCGAGGGCCGAGGACGCGGTGGCGTACGCCGAAGCGGTCCGGCGGTCCGCCGACCACATCGGCCGGTGGAACCCGGTCGAGCCGGACGGACTGCCCGAACTGCTGGAGCGCCAGGGGGTCGGCCTGCGCACCTTCCTGATCGCCGACCGGGAGACCGGCGGACTGGTCGGCAAGGTGAACGTCGCCAACATCGTGATGGGCCGCTTCTGCAACGCCACGCTGGGCTACGACTCCTACCTGCCGTTCGCCGGCACCGGGCGGATGTCCGAGGGCATGCGGCTGGTCCTGGACCGCTGCTTCGCCCCGCAGTCGGCCGACGGGCTCGGGCTGCACCGGCTGGAGATCAACGTCCAGCCGGAGAACGGGCGCTCGATCGCGATGGCCGAGCGGCTGGGCTTCCGGCACGAGGGCTTCTCCCCGCGGATGCTGTTCCTGCAGGGCGGCTGGCGCGACCACGAGCGGTTCGCGCTGACCGCGGAGGAGTGGCCGGGCGCCTCGGCATAACCGCTGGTGGCAGGCCCCGGGGCGCCGTGCGGGAGACCTTGTACGGGTGGTCGGTCAGGTCTGTTCGGGCGGCCCCGTGCGGGCGGTCGGGCGCGGTGTTGCGGTTGGCCGGCCCGAGTGCCGGTCCGTATCGTCCGGTGGGTGACCGAACCCGTGCCGCCGCGTCAGACTCCCGACCAACCCTGGCGTTCCGAGGGCGCCCCGCCCCCGCCGCCACCCCGCCGTCGGATGCCCGGCGGCTGGACCGGGCTCGTCCTCACCGCCCTCGTGGTGTTCCTGATCTCGGACGTGCTGCTCTCGTTCTTCGGCAACGAGGGCGCCACCACGGTCTCCTACACCGAGTTCAACAACCAGCTGAACAAGGGCAACATCACCAAGATCTACGCCAAGGGCGACGCGATCGAGGGCACCCTCAAGAGCGCGCAGCCCAAGCCGGACGGCGGCAAGGGCGACTACACCGAGTTCGCCACCCAGCGGCCCTCCTTCGCGGGCGACAACCTCTGGACCACCCTGCAACAACAGGGGGTCGAGGTCACCGCGACCTCGCCCGTCCAGCAGCGCAGCTTCCTCACCAACCTGCTGCTCTCGCTCGCCCCGATGCTGCTGCTGGTCTTCATCTGGGTGCTGCTCGCCCGCCGGATGGCCGGCGGCCTCGGCGCCGGGCCGCTCGGCCGCAAGGCCCCGCCGAAGCCGGTCACCGCCGAGCAGGGCAAGCGCACCACCTTCGCCGACGTGGCCGGTATCGACGAGGTCGAGGCCGAACTCACCGAGGTGGTCGACTACTTGAAGAACCCCGAGCGGTACCGCAAGCTCGGCGCCAAGATGCCGCGCGGCGTACTGCTGAGCGGGCCGCCCGGGACGGGCAAGACCCTGCTGGCCCGGGCCGTGGCCGGCGAGGCGGACGTGCCGTTCTTCTCCGCCTCCGCCTCCGAGTTCATCGAGATGATCGTCGGCGTCGGTGCCAGCCGGGTCCGCGAGCTGTTCGCCGAGGCCCGCAAGGTCGCCCCGGCGATCATCTTCATCGACGAGATCGACACCATCGGACGCCAGCGCGGCGCGGGCGGCGGCATGGGCGGCCACGACGAACGCGAGCAGACGCTCAACCAGATCCTCACCGAGATGGACGGCTTCACCGGCTCCGAGGGCGTCATCGTGATCGCCGCGACCAACCGGGCGGACGTGCTCGACCCGGCGCTGCTGCGCCCCGGCCGCTTCGACCGGCGGATCACCGTCAGCCCGCCCGACCGGGAGGGCCGCGCCGCGATCCTGCGCATCCACACCCGCACCGTCCCGCTGGCCGGCGACACCGACCTCACCCGGCTGGCCAAGGCCACCCCCGGGATGACCGGCGCCGAACTCGCCAACCTCGTCAACGAGGCCGCCCTGCTGGCCGTCAAGCGCGAACAGGACGCGGTCAACGACCGGGACCTCTCGGACGCCCTGGAGAAGGTCCAACTCGGCGCCGTGCGACCGCTGGTGATGCCGCAGGAGGAGCGCGAGCGGACGGCGTACCACGAGAGCGGGCACGCGCTGCTCGGCATGCTCCAGCCCGGCGCGGACCCCGTCCGCAAGATCACCATCGTGCCGCGCGGCCGGGCGCTCGGCGTCACCCTCTCCACCCCGGAGAACGACCGCTACTCGTACACCGAGCCCTACCTGCGCGGCCGGATCATCGGCGCGCTCGGCGGCATGGCGGCCGAGCAGGTCGTCTACGGGGTGATCACCACCGGCGCGGAGAGCGACCTGGAGCAGGTCACCAACATCGCCCGCGGGATGGCCGGGCGCTGGGGGATGAGCGAGCGGGTCGGCCGGCTCACCGCGGTGCCCTCCGACCCGCAGGGGGCGTACGGGCTCTCCGCCGCGCCGACCACGCTGGACGCGGTGGACGAGGAGGCCCGGCGGATCGTCTCAGAGTGCTACGACGACGCGGTGCGGCTGCTGACCGAGCAGCGGCACCGGCTGGACGCGCTGGCGGCGGCCCTGCTGGAGGCGGAGACGCTGGACGAGGAGGCGGCGTACCGGGCGGCGGGGATGCCCCGGGAGGGCGGCTCCGAGGAGGCCGGCGGGCCGGACAGGCCTGACGGGCCGGACAGGCCTGACGGGCCTGACGGGCCTGATGTGCCTGATAGGCCTGATGGGACTGGCGGGCCTGATGGCGTCGAGGGCCCGGACGGAAAGTCGCTCGACCAGGCGTGAAGCCGGATGCCGGGGGCGCTCGCCGAGATGGCGGGCGCCCCCGGTTCGCGTTTCCTAGCGCGGCCGCTCGGCGACCAGGTAGCGGAACACGTTCTCCATCCGGACCGAGCCGTCCGGGCGTAGGTGCGGCTGCAGCGCCTCCTCCAGCTCCTTGGCCACCAGCGAGGCGCCGGAGAACTCCTCGGCCGCCTCGAACAGGCCGGTGGAGAGCAGGCCGCGCACCGCACTGTCGAGGTCCGGGTAGGCGAACGGGCAGCTCACCCGGCCGCTGCCGGCCGGGCGCAGGCCGGCCGGGGCGAGCAGGTCCTCCAGCGCCCCGGGCGTGCTCAGCTCGAACGGGTCGCGCGCGGTGGTCCGGCCCGCCATCCGCCGGGCCACGTCCAGCACCGGGGCGCTCTCGCAGCGCTCCGGCGGGCCCCAGGCGGCGAGCACCACGTGCCCGCCCGGGAGCGTGAGCCGGGCGGCCTCGGCCACCACCGGACCCGACTCGCCGGCGCCCGGCAGCTGCTCGAAAACCGTCACCAGCGAATGGGCCGAGCGGGGGACGGCGGCGGCCGGCCGGGCCCCGGCGCACACCCGCAGCCGACGGTCGTGCGCCAGCGCGCGCAGCTCCTCGCGAGGCTCCTGCCCGGCGACCTGAGCACCCCGCCCGGCGGCGAGCAGCAGCGCCAGTCCGGACCGGCAGCCCAGGCCCAGCACGCTGCTCGCCGGGCCGACCTCCAGCCGGTCGTAGACCGCCTCGTAGAGCGGCACCAGCATGCGTTCCTGGATCTCCGCCCAGTCGCGCGCCCGCGTGGGCCGGGGCCCCGCGGGCCGCTGGTGGTGCGCGCGTGCGCCGGTCGGTCGTGCGGTCGTGCCGGTCGTTCGAGCTGAAGCCATCGCGGCCTCCCATCCGGTCCTTCGGTGTGCTGCTACGGCTCCCCCAAAGTCCCGCCCCACTCCAGCGAACAGCGGGTCGGGCCCGGCGTCCAGAGGGGTGCGGGGTGGTGCGCGCACGTCGCGGTAGTGCGCCCCCCTGCGGCCGGCCCGGCTCGCCACCGGCCACGGGTGTGATACCGATTCGAAGTCAGGGGGTCGCTCCCCGTACGATTCGCCCCATGGCTAAGGCACCCGTTCTCACCCCTCAGGCGGAAGACTTCCCGCGCTGGTACCAGGACCTCATCAACAAGGCCGAGCTGGCCGACAACGGTCCGGTGCGCGGCACCATGGTCATCCGACCGTACGGCTACGGCCTGTGGGAGCGGATGCAGCAGGAGATGGACGCGCGGATCAAGAAGGCGGGCGCGCAGAACGCCTACTTCCCGATGTTCATCCCGCAGTCCTACCTGACCAAGGAGGCGGAGCACGTCGAGGGCTTCGCCCCCGAGCTCGCGGTGGTCACCCACGGCGGCGGCAAGCAGCTGGACGAGCCGGTCGTCGTCCGGCCCACCTCCGAGACGATCATCAACGAGTACTTCTCGAAGTGGGTGCAGAGCCACCGCGACCTGCCGCTGCTGATCAACCAGTGGGCCAACGTGGTCCGTTGGGAGCTGCGCCCGCGCATCTTCCTGCGCACCACCGAGTTCCTCTGGCAGGAGGGCCACACCGCCCACGCCACCTACGAGGACGCCCGTGCGTACGCCTCGATGATCCACACCCAGGTCTACGGCGACTTCATGACCAACGTGCTCGGCATCGACGTCGTGCTCGGCCGCAAGACCGCCAAGGAGCGCTTCGCCGGCGCCATCAACACCCTCACCCTCGAAGGCATGATGGGTGACGGCAAGGCCCTGCAGCTCGGCACCAGCCACGAGCTGGGCCAGAACTTCGCCAAGGCGTTCAACACCACCTACCAGCTGCAGGGCGCCGAGCGCGAGTACGTCTGGCAGACGTCCTGGGGCGTCTCGACCCGCATGGTCGGCGGCCTGATCATGTCCCACGGTGACGACAACGGCCTGCGGGTGCCCCCGCGCCTGGCCGCCGTCCAGGTCGTCGTGCTCGCGATCAAGGGCGACGACGCGGTCATCGCCAAGGTCCGCGAGATCGGCGCCCGGCTGGAGGCCGTCGGCATCCGGGTCGTGGTGGACGACCGCACCGACACGCCGTTCGGCCGCCGCGCCGTCGACTGGGAGCTCAAGGGCGTCCCGCTGCGCATCGAGGTCGGCCCGCGCGACCTGGCCTCCTCCGAATTCCCCGGCGGCACCGCGATGCTGGCCCGCCGCATCCCGGGCGGCAAGGAGGCGGTCTCCATCGACGCCCTGGCCGCGCTGATCCCCGGCATCCTGGAGGAGGACCAGGCGCTGCTGCTGCGCCAGTCCCGCGAGCGCCGCGAGGCCCGTACGGTCGACGTCGCGACCATCGACGAGGCCGTCGAGGCCGCCGCGACCGGCTGGGGCCGGATCCTCTGGGCCGACCTCGGCGCCGAGGGCGAGGCCAAGCTGGCCGAGCAGGGCGTCACGGTGCGCTGCATCGTCGCGGCCGACGGTTCGGTGCCGCAGTCGGACGACCAGGACGGCAATATCGCGATCGTCGCCCGCGCGTACTGACATCGCTTCGGCGACAGTTCCGTATCCGTTCCGCGGGCCGGCGATGTTCGTCGGATGTCCGCCGGATGTCCGTTACCAGCGGGTAATGTCCGTTGGCGGCGACATTTGCCCGGAATGCGGATGGGTAAGAATCCGGTAACTCTTCCGGGCCCGTCCCGACCGGGACATCCCTACTGGCCGGTCAGCTCCCGGTATTAACCGAATAGCGGTACGGTGTACGGCCCGTGGCCCTGTCAATCCGACAGGACCACGGGCCGCACGTCCTGGGGGCGACAGCCCGCTCCCGGACGGAATTCCTCAGGCCCGCCGACTCTACGACGGGCCGAACCGGCAGGGGGTTGGTCTTGCGTCAGATCCGGAGCGCGCAATTCGCGCGCGGCCTTGCATTCCTGGGAGTTCCCTGTGAATTCCCGAAGAACGGGAACATGCGGAACATCGGCTCGCACTCCATCGTTGGTCTAGCGTGAGCACGACACAGCCCCTCGTTCTCGCGGCCGAACTGGCCGCCGCCTGGAGTGACATCCAGGCCTACCACCAGGATCTCCCCGACCTGGCCTCGCCCGAGGCCCTGATCGGCGAATCCTCCTCGGCCTGTGGCACGCGGCTCGGTTTCGAGCGGCTCCTCCACGAGGCTGCCCACGGTCTGGCCGCGGCCCGGGACATCCGGGACACCTCGCGGGCCGGCCGCTACCACAACCGGCGCTTCCTGATGCTCGCTTCCGAGCTGGGCCTGGCGCACCCGGTCGAACCGCATGCAAGCAGCGGCTTCTCCCAGGTGACCATGCTCAAGGAGACCCAGGAACGCTACGCCGGCACCATCGAGCGCCTGGATCGCGCCCTCGGCGCGCACCAGGAGGCGGTCACCGGTGACGGCGCGACGCGTGCCTTCCGCGGCCCGGCCGCGCGGCACGGCTCCTCCGGGGGCGGCGTCCGGGTCAAGGCGGTCTGCGGCTGCGGGCGCAACGTCCGGGTCGTACCGTCGGTGCTCGCGCAGGCGTCCATCGTCTGCGGTGCGTGCCAGCAGCCGTTCAAGATCGCGTAAGCGGTCGGCGGCCCGGCCGCTCGGTTGCTCGGCGACTCGGTTGCTCGGCCATCCGGCGGACTGCTGTGCGGGCAGCGGTCCGGCAGTACCGGGAGGATGCGAGCACGTGCGAGCGCGTACGAGCGCGTGCAACGGGCGAGCAGGTGAGGAAATGTGTGCTGTTCGGCGGGACGGTCGTACGGCGCACCAGCGGTGAACACGTGGGTTGGGCCGGGAGCGGGGGCTCCCGGTCGAGCCCTGGTCGGTCCCCGGGCCCGTGTGCGGGCGGTTCGCGCCGGTATGGCAGAATGGACAGCTGAGTACTCGGCAGCCGGGCAAGGACCCCTCTCTCCTACGGCTGGCGTGTCCCTTGAACGGTCCGCCCCGCAACCCCACGCGACGGCGAGCCCGCTCACCCACGTCAACACCAGGAGAACCCACTCCCGTGGCAGTCAAGATCAAGCTGAAGCGTCTCGGCAAGATTCGCTCCCCGCACTACCGCATCGTCATCGCCGACTCGCGCACCAAGCGTGACGGTCGTGCGATCGAGGAGATCGGCATCTACCAGCCGACCTACAACCCCTCGAAGATCGAGGTCGACAGCGACCGCGCCCAGTACTGGCTGTCCGTCGGCGCCCAGCCGACCGAGCCCGTGCTCGCCATCCTCAAGCTGACCGGTGACTGGCAGAAGTTCAAGGGCCTGCCGGCCCCGGCGCCGCTGCTGGTCGCCGAGCCCAAGGTCGAGGACTTCTCGCACCTGTTCGCGAAGGCCGTCGCCGGCTTCGAGGACGCCACCACCGGTGTTGCCATCACCCCGAAGGCCAAGAAGTCGGACAAGGCCGAGGCTGACGCCGACGCCGCCGTCGAGGCCTGAGCGTGATCGAGGACGCCCTCGACCACTTGGTGAAGGGCATCGTCGAGCACCCCGACGAGGTACAGGTGCGCTCGCGCAACCTGCGTCGGGGGAACACCATCGAGGTGCGAGTGCACCCCGATGACCTCGGCAAGGTGATCGGCCGGGGCGGCCGCACGGCGCGCGCTCTGCGCACCGTGGTCGGCGCCCTCGGCGGTCGCAACGTCCGGGTCGACCTGGTCGACGTGGACAACATTCACTGACGCAGCTGCTCGTTCAGCCGTCAGGGCTTGGGGCCGACCGGGACGCATGTCGTCCCGGTCGGCCTTTTCTCGTTCCCCCGCACCACCGCTTCCTCGCACTACCGCTTTGCACTACCGCTTCGCACAGCCCACAGCACCATCCTCAGCACCATCCTTCGCATCACGGCTTCCAATCCCGTCGTGCTTTTCGATTCGGCCCAGGAACTCCAGGAGAACGATCACCGTGCAGCTCGTCGTCGGCAAGATCGGCCGTGCCCACGGCATCAGGGGGGACGTCAGCGTCGAGGTCCGCACCGACGAGCCGGAACTCCGGCTCGGCCCGGGTGCCGTCCTGCTCACCGACCCCGCGTCGACCGGGCCGCTGACCGTCGAGTCCGGTCGGGTGCACAGCGGCCGACTGCTGCTGCGCTTCGTCGGCGTCAAGGACCGCAACGCGGCCGAGGCTCTCCGGGGCACCGTGCTCATCGCCGAGATCGACCCGGAGGAGACGCCCGACGATCCGGAGGAGTACTACGACCACCAGCTGATCGGCCTGGACGTGGTGCTGCTCGACGGCACGCTGGTCGGTGAGCTGACCGAGGTGGTCCACCTGCCGTACCAGGACCTGCTCACGGTGAAGAAGCCCGACGGGACGGAGGTGCTGGTGCCCTTCGTCCGGCAGATCGTGCCGACCATCGACCTGGAGAACCAGCGCGCGGTGATCACCCCGCCGGGCGGGCTGATCGACCCGGACCAGGCCGATGTCGCCGGCACCTCCTCGGCCGACCAGGCCGAGGACCCGGAGGAGTCGGAGTGACCGTCGAGGAGAACGGCGGCGCGCAGGGTGGCGAGGTGCAGGGTGGCGACGCGCCGGGCGGCAGCGTGCAGAGCGGCATGCGGATCGATGTCGTCTCGATCTTCCCCGAGTACCTCGAGCCGCTGAACATCTCGCTGGTCGGCAAGGCGCGCGCCCGCGGGCAGCTGGACGTGCACGTCCACGACCTGCGCGAGTGGACGCACGACGTGCACCGCACGGTGGACGACAGCCCGTACGGCGGCGGCCCCGGCATGGTGATGAAGCCCGAGCCGTGGGGCGAGGCACTGGACGCGGTGGTTGCCGGCGGCCCCGAGGGCGAGCTGCCTACCCTGGTCGTGCCCACCCCCAGCGGGCGCCCCTTCACCCAGGAGCTCGCGCAGGAACTGGCCGGCCGCCCCTGGCTGGCCTTCACCCCCGCGCGCTACGAGGGCATCGACCGCCGGGTGATCGACGAAGCCGCCACCCGCATGCCGGTGGTCGAGGCCTCGATCGGCGACTACGTCCTGGCCGGCGGCGAGGTCGCGGTGCTGGTGATGGTCGAGGCGATCGCCCGGCTGCTGCCCGGGGTGCTCGGCAACGCCGAATCCCACCGCGACGACTCCTTCGCGCCCGGCGCGATGGCCGACCTCCTGGAGGGCCCGGTGTACACCAAGCCCGCCGAGTGGCGCGGCCGGACCGTGCCCGACGTGCTGCTCAGCGGCAACCACGGCCGGATCGCCCGCTGGCGGCGCGAGCAGGCCTTCGCCCGCACCCTGGCGAACCGGCCCGACCTGGTCGAGCGCTGGCAGCACGGCGCCTTCGACAAGAAGGACCGCGAAGCGCTCAGCATCCTCGGCCTGGCCTGGGACGAGCGGCTCGGCCGATTTCGGTCCGCGGCCGGTGGTGTGGAAGAATAGGCGGCTGCTGTCTGTCGCTGGTTCCCTCCCGTAGGGGGCACGTGGACCGGCGCCCCCGCCACGGGGGGATCGCCGCCAGCCGATGCGGCCCGCAGCACACCCCATTGTGACTATTTCCGTGGGCGGCCCGTGGCGCCTGCGATGGAGAGCAACATGAGCAACAAGCTCGCTGCTGTCGACGCGGCCTCGCTGCGTACCGACATCCCGGCCTTCCGTGCCGGTGACACCCTGAAGGTCCACGTCCGGGTCATCGAGGGCAACCGCTCCCGTGTCCAGGTCTTCCAGGGCGTCGTCATCCGTCGTCACGGCGCCGGCGTCGGTGAGACCTTCACCGTTCGCAAGGTCAGCTTCAACGTCGGCGTGGAGCGCACCTTCCCGGTGCACACCCCGGTCGTCGAGAAGATCGAGGTCGTGACCCGCGGTGCGGTTCGCCGCGCCAAGCTGTACTACCTGCGTGACCTCCGCGGCAAGGCCGCGAAGATCAAGGAGAAGCGCGACCGCTGATCCACCGGCCCCCGGCCTCGCCGGGGGATCGGAGCGCTCCCGGGGGGGCCGAACGGCCGCAAGGTAAGCTCACCCCCCGATGAGCACGCACGAACCACCCGCGGACCGCGACGGCAGTCCCGCACCCACCGGTGCGGACTCGCTGTCGCGGTCCGCGGTCGTTTCCGGGGCCGTCCTCCGGGAGGAGCCGGCTGGTACGCCTGCTGCTGCTTCCGACAATTCCACCGAGAGCCCCACCGAGAGCCCCACCGAGGCTCCGGAGCAGGGCGAGGAGCCGGACGACGAGCCGGACGAGGAGTCCGGCCATTCGCGCTCGCGCGATCTGCTGCTGTTGGTGGGAATCTGCCTGGCGGCCCTGCTCCTGGTGAACGCCTTCGTCGCTCGTCCGTTCTCGGTGCCCTCCGGGTCGATGGAGGGCACCCTGCGCCCGGGCGACCGGCTGATCGCGAACCAGCTCGCCTACGCCTTCGGCGGCCATCCCCAGCGGGGCGACGTCGTGGTCTTCGACGGGTCGGGCTCCTTCCTCCCGGAGTCGGTGAAACCGCAGGGGTTCTGGGACGGCCTGCGGTCGTTCGCCCAGGACCTCGGGCTGGCCCCGGCCGGGGACACCGTCTACGTCAAGCGCGTGATCGGCATCGGCGGGGACCGGGTGACCAGTGCCGGCCCGGGCACCCAGATCACCGTCAACGGCGTCCCGGTGGACGAGGCCTCCTACCTGGACCAGGGGGACGACCCGTCGAGCGTGGCCTTCGACGTGGTGGTCCCGGCCGGCGAACTGTGGGTGATGGGCGACCACCGCAGCGCCTCCCGTGACTCCCGCGACCACCTCGGTGAGCCCGGCGGCGGCTTCGTGCCCGAGGAGAAGGTGATCGGCCGGGCGGACTGGGTGGTGTACCCGTTCTCGCGCCTGACCAGCCTGGACCGGCCCGCGGCCTTCGCCGCGACTGCGGGGACGGGCGGTCATGGGGACCAGAGGTAGGGGCAGGCTCGCCGACCGCCCGACCCGGAAACCGGGTGGCGTCGGACCGGCGGACGCCGGGACCGCCGAGGCTCCGGCCGTACGCGGCCGGGCCGAGCGCCGTCGCAGCGCCCGACGCGTGGCCCGGCGGCGCAAGCGGTCACTGGTGCGCGAGATCCCGCTGATCATCCTGGTGGCTCTGTTGGTGGCACTGGTGATGAAGACCTTCCTGGTCCAGGTGTTCGTGATTCCCTCGGGTTCGATGGAGGAGACCATCCAGGTCGGGGACCGGGTGGTGGTGGACAAGTTGACCCCCTGGTTCGGCAGTGAGCCGCAGCGTGGCGACGTGGTGGTGTTCAAGGACCCGGGCGGTTGGCTGGAGCGCGACCACAAGCCCTCCGACGACGGCGCGGTGCTCGGCGCCGCCAAGCGGGTGCTGACCTTCGTCGGGCTCCTGCCGTCCGACAACGAGCAGGACCTGATCAAGCGGGTGATCGGTGTTGGCGGGGACACCGTCGAGTGCTGCGACGCGCAGGGGCGGCTCAGCGTCAACGGCCATCCGGTGGACGAGCCCTACCTCGCGCCCGGCAACCCGCCGTCCCGGCAGCCCTTCAAGGTGAACGTGCCACAGGGGCGGCTCTGGGTCATGGGCGACCACCGGGACGTCTCCGCCGACTCCCGTTTCCACATGGGCAATCCGGGACAGGGCACGATCCCGCTGAGCGGCGTGGTCGGTCGCGCGTTCGTAATCGCCTGGCCGCTGGACCGCTTCCATCAACTCGACGTGCCGGGTTCACTCTCCTCTCTCGCGCAGGCTCCGCGGGCCGGTGGAACTGCCGGGGAATCCGTGGACGTTGGGCCGGTTCCTCGGCAACCCCCGCTCGTTATGGGTGTGTTGGGCATCTTTCCGCTCGTCGTTCGTCGGCGGGGCCGGCCTCCGGAGTGAGCCGCGCCGGCCGCCGACCGGCCGGGCCTCGCGTGTGGAACCGCGAGCCGGATGCCTTGGAGTGATAGAGAAGTGCAGGTGCGGCCGGGAGTGCTCCCGGTCGTCCGTCGAGGCTGTGCCGGTGTCAGGGGAGCCCGCGGTGGGCAACCCTGAGGCGTTCATGGTCATGGCGAGCGTGGTGCCCGCTGTGCGGCACTTTGAGCGCGGGCGCGCGGGCGTCCGCACAGCAGGGAGGAGACGTTGTGGGGGATTTGGCGATCGGTGCCCGCTCGGGCGCCGGAGAGCCCGAGGGCCCGGGCCGGCGGGCGGCCCGGTCCGCCGAGTCCGCGGTGTCCTCGGCCGCGGTCGAGGACACCGCGGCCCAGACGGCGGACGACCACGGCACCGGGGCGGACGACTCCTCGGAACCCTCGCGTTTCGAGTCCGAGCCGGCGGACGGGTCGGAGTCGGAGGCTCCGGCCAAGCCGCGCAAGCAGCGCTCCTTCTGGAAGGAGCTGCCGATCCTGGTCGGCATCGCGCTGATCCTCGCGCTCGTGATCAAGACCTTCTTCGTCCAGGCGTTCTCCATTCCGTCGGAGTCGATGCAGAACACGCTGCAGGTGGGCGACCGCGTCCTGGTGGACAAGCTGACCCCCTGGTTCGGGGCCGAACCCGAGCGCGGTGAGGTCGTGGTGTTCCACGACCCGGGCGGCTGGCTGAACGACGAGCCGACCCAGCAGAGCAGCAACTCCTTCGTGCGCGGTGTGCAGGACGTGCTCAGCTTCGTCGGCCTGATGCCCTCCGCCGATGAGAAGGACCTGATCAAGCGGGTCATCGCCGTCGGCGGGGACACCGTCGAGTGCGAGGGCGTCGGGCCGGTCAAGGTCAACGGCGTCGCACTCGACGAGCCGTACGTCTACCAGGGCAACACCCCTTGCGGTGACCACCCCTTCGGGCCGGTCAAGGTGCCCGACGGCCGGATCTGGGTGATGGGCGACCACCGGGCCGACTCGCTGGACTCCCGCTTCCACATGGACCAGCCGGGCGGTGGCACCGTCCCGGTGGGCAACGTGATCGGACGCGCCTTCGTGGTGGCCTGGCCGGTCGACCACTGGTCGACGCTGTCGGTGCCGGGCACCTTCGACCAGAAGGGCCTGGCGGCGGCCGCGCAGTCGGCGCCCCCCGTGGCCGGTGCGGTGGGAGCCGTCGCCCTGCTTCCGCTGGTGCGTCGGGTCCGGGGCCGGGCGGAGCACCGGAAGGAGTCCTGAGCTCCTCCGGGTTGTCCCCGACCCTTGCGCGGGCCGTGGTACCGACGAGTAATCTGCTCGGACGTGCCACGGCCCGTCGGCTTTTCCGCCGGTGACCCCGGCGTGCCAGTGGTGTTCTCCGGTCGGCCAGAGGTGGACGGTATCGATGAGCAGTGTCGTGGAGCAGGAGGCCGACCGCCCGGTCGCGCCCGCCGGTGAGCGACGCGGGCCCGCCGCGGTGCTGCAGGGCATCGCGCTGGCACTCGGGCTGCTGATGATGATCGGCGGCTTCGCCCTCATCGCGATCGACTACCGGCCGTACGACATCCCCACCCCCTCGATGCACCCGACGCTGCAGGTCGGGGACACCGTGCTGGCCCGGAAGGTCGGCGGCGGTGCCATCGGGCGGGGCGACGTGGTGGTCTTCCGGGACGAGGCCTGGGGCGGGGAGCTCATGGTCAAGCGGGTGGTCGCCGTCGGTGGCGACACCGTGGCCACCAGCGGGGACAACCGCCGGCTGACGGTCAACGGACAGCCGGTGGACGAGCCGTACCTCGCGGCCCAGGGCCGCCAGGGCGAGTCGTTCAGCGTGACGGTGCCGCAGGGCCGGCTGTTCCTCCTCGGCGACAACCGGGTCGGCTCGCTCGACTCCCGGACCCACCTGGAGGTCGACGGCGGCACCGTCCCGGCAGGCGCCGTCGAGGCCAGGGTCGAGGCCACCGTGAAGCCCTTCGGCCGGATGGGCCTGCTCGCCCGTACCGCGGCCTTCGACGGCTTCGCGGGCGCGAGGGCGTCGCAGCCCGGCCCGCTGGAGCCCGCCGCCTACGCCACCGTCGCGGGTGCGGCGCTGATCATCGTGACCTCGGCGGTGGGCGGCGTGGCGGCCCTGGCCCGCCGGATCCGCCGGGGGCGCAGCTCCTGAACGGGGCCGTCGCGGCGCGGGCCGCTCTGGCGAACATCGCCCCGGACGGCGGCGCCGGGTGGCAGGATCGGAAGCGCCACCGATGCGAACGGAAGGAGCGTGGAGCGCCGCCATGACACCACAGCGCCGCCGGGCGGCGCGGATCCTGCTGCTGGACGGGCTGGACCGCATCCTCCTCTTCCTGGGTACCGATCCCGCGGTACCCGGGGAGGCGTGGTGGTTCACGCCCGGGGGCGGCTTGGAGGCCGGGGAGGACGTGCGCGAGGCGGCGGAGCGGGAGCTCGTGGAGGAGACGGGCTTGCGGGGCGTGGACCTGGGGCCCTTGGTGGGGTACGGCACGGTGTCGTTCTCCTTTCGGGGGCAGCGCTACGAACAGGAGCAGTGGTTCCACCTGGCCCGGACCACGGAGACGGGACTGGACCACTCCGGCATGGGCGCGGAGGAACACGCCCAGCTGCTCGCGGCGCGCTGGTGGACGGTCGAGGAACTGAGGGGGACCGCGGAGACGGTCTATCCGGTCGGCTTGGCGGACTTCCTGGAACGGCTGCTGGCCGAGGGCCCGCCGGTGGAACCGGTACGGCTCTGACCGTGGGTGCGGGTGGTCCACAATGGGTGGACGTGACAAGTTGAGGGGACGCCTGGATGAGTGCCGAAGATCTCGAGAAGTACGAGACCGAGATGGAGCTCAAGCTCTACCGGGAGTACCGGGACGTCGTCGGCCTGTTCAAGTACGTGATCGAGACCGAGCGACGGTTCTACCTCACCAACGACTACGAGATGCAGGTGCACTCGGTCCAGGGCGAGGTGTTCTTCGAGGTGTCGATGGCGGATGCGTGGGTCTGGGACATGTACCGGCCGGCCCGGTTCGTCCGAAAGGTCCGGGTGCTGACCTTCAAGGACGTGAACATCGAGGAACTCGCGAAGAGCGATCTGGAGCTGCCCTCGGACGAGTCCGGCTTCGGGAACTGACGTTGAACGACTCCGTGCCGCGTTGTCCAGCCGAATTTGGCGGGACGGGGGCTCCTCACCCCTGCGGGTGACAAAAGTTGTCCACAGGCCCGGGTTATCCACAGGGAACGAGAATTTCCGGGCCCGGCCGAGCGCCTTGGTGCAGCCTCCTCAGCGGAGGTGGTCACCATGCAGCACACCGTCGTGCAGGACCAGGCCGTCCCGGACACGGGCGTACCGAGCGCGGGCGTCCCGAGCACGGCCGCACTCGGGAAGAAGAACACGGCCGCACCCGGGAAGAAGACGCGGGGCGTCCCGGACCGCAGCACCAGGAACGGGCTCGGCCGCTACGGCGAGCGGGTCGCCGCCCGCCACCTCGTGGAGGCCGGGCTCCGCATCCTCGACCGCAACTGGCGCTGCGTGGAGGGCGAGCTGGACATCGTCGCCCTCGACGGCGACACCGTGGCGGTCTGCGAGGTGAAGACCCGCTCCGAACGGGGCTTCCAGCAGCCCAGCGAGGCCATCGACCAGGCCAAGGCCGCCCGGCTGCAACGCCTGGCCGAGCGCTGGCTGGCCGAGCGCTGGCCCGGCCACTTCGCCCGGCTGGCCGGGCCCGACTACGACGCCGGCCCGACGGATCCGCACTGGCCGCCCGCCCCGCCGGGCGGTGTGCGGATCGACCTGGTCGCGGTGGTCAACCGGGCGCGGGGTGCGGCCCTGGTCGACCACCTGCGGGGGGTGGTCTGAGATGGCCTTCGCCCGTACCTGTTCCGTCGCGCTGGTCGGCGTCGACGGCGTGATCGTCGAGGTCCAGGCCGATCTGGAGCCCGGGGTGGCCGCGTTCGCCCTGGTCGGCCTGCCCGACAAGGCGCTCAGCGAGGCCCGGGACCGGGTCCGTGCCGCGGTCGTGAACAGCGGCGAGTCCTGGCCGCAGCGCAAGCTGACGGTCGGCCTCAGCCCCGCCTCGGTGCCCAAGAGCGGCAGCGGCTTCGACCTCGCGGTGGCCTGCGCCGTGCTGGCCGCCGCCGAACGGCTCGACCCCTCCGCCATCGCCGACCTGCTGATCATCGGCGAGCTGGGGCTGGACGGCCGGGTGCGGCCGGTCCGCGGCGTGCTGCCGTCGGTGCTGGCCGCCGCGGACGCCGGATACAAGCGGGTCGTGGTAGCCGAGCAGACCGCGCCCGAGGCCTCGCTCGTCCCCGGGGTGACGGTGATCGGCGTCCGCAGCCTGCGCCAGCTGGTCGCCATCCTGACCGGGGCGCCGCCGCCGGAGGAGCCGCCCGATCCGATCGCCGGCCGGCCGGATCCGCTGATGGCCGGGCTGATGCTGCCCAGCGCGAGCGTGCGGGGCCTTCCCGACGACATGGCTGCCCGCCTCGACATGGCCGACGTGGCCGGCCAGTACGAGGCCCGGCGGGCGTTGGAGATCGCCGCCGCCGGAGGGCACCACCTCTACCTGAAGGGGCCGCCGGGTGCCGGCAAGACCATGCTGGCGGAGCGGCTGCCCGCGCTGCTCCCGCCGTTGACCCAGAAGGAGGCGCTGGAGGTCACCGCCGTCCACTCGGTGGCGGGCCTGCTCCCGGCCGGGCGCCCGCTGATCGCCGTCGCGCCCTACTGCGCCCCGCACCACTCCACCACGATGCCCGCGATCGTCGGCGGCGGCAGCGGCCTGCCGAGACCGGGCGCCGTCTCGCTGGCCCACCGGGGAGTGCTGTTCCTGGACGAGGCCCCGGAGTTCCCCGTCCGGGTGCTCGACGCGCTGCGCCAGCCGCTGGAGGCCGGCGAGGTGGTGATCGCCCGCTCGGCCGGGTCGCTCCGGCTTCCGGCCCGCTTCCTCCTCTGCCTGGCCGCCAACCCCTGTCCCTGCGGCCGGTACTCACGCCGGGGCGAGGGCTGCGAGTGCACCCCGGCGATGGTCAGCCGGTACCAGGGGAGGCTCTCCGGTCCGCTGCTGGACCGCGTCGACCTCCAGGTCCAGGTGGCGCCGGTGACGAGGGTCGAACTCATGGAACGGGACACCACGGCGGAGACCACCGAGACCGTCGCGGCCCGGGTGCTGGCGGCACGGGAACGGGCGGCGGCCAGGCTGGCGAGCACCCCCTGGCGGACCAACGCGGAGGTGCCGGGCCACGAGCTGCGCACCCGCTGGCAGCTGGAGTCCGGCGCGCTCAACGATGTGGCGCGTCAGTTGGAGCGGGGAGTGCTGACCGCCCGCGGCCTGGACCGGGTGCTCCGGGTCGCCTGGACGGTCGCCGACCTGGCCGGCCGCGACCGCCCCGACCAGCGGGACGTGCGGACGGCCCTGGTCCTGCGCACCGGGGTGGAGCACGGGCTGCCGCTGACCGAGCGGGTGTTCGGCCGGCTCGGGGGCCTCCCGGCCCGGCGCACCGGCCCGCCCCGGGATGACCGATCCGGGGATGGCCGACCCGACGACGGCCCGCCCGACGACGGGCCGCCCGGAAACGGCCGGCCCAGCACGGGCAAAGAGTGTTCGGAGAGCGCGGAGGGCTCGGCATGAACCAGTTGTTCAGATACCCCCCGGCCACCTGCTCGACAGGGGCGGTGGGCGACAGCGCGGCAGCGCCCGAACGCGAGCGCCTCGCCCGCGTCATGCTCAGCCGGCTCAGCGAGCCCGGGGACGCGGTGGTGGGCCGCTGGCTCGACCGGCTCCCCGCCGCCGACCTGGTCGAGGCGATCCGGGCCGGCACGGTGCCCGACCACCCCGGGCTGGACTCCGTCCGGCTGGCCGGCTACCAGGCGCGGCTCCCGGGTCTGGATCCGGAGACAGACCTGAAACGGGTACGGCACACCGGTGGACGATTCATCATTCCGGGGGACACGGAATGGCCCAGCCAACTCGACGATCTGGGCGATGGACGCCCGATCGGGCTCTGGGCGGTCGGCACCGGCTCGCTGCGGCTGCTTGCGCTCCGCTCGGTCGCCGTCGTGGGCTCCCGCGCCTGCACGGCCTACGGCGCCCACGTCGCCGGGGAGCTGTCGGCCCAACTGGCCGAGCGCGGCTGGGTGGTGGTCTCCGGGGCCGCCTACGGGATCGACGCGGCCGCCCACCGGGGGGCGCTCGCCGTGGGCGGGATGACCATCGGGGTGCTCGCCTGCGGCGTCGACGTGGCCTACCCGAAGGGGAACGCCGAACTGATCCGGCGGATCGGGGTCCAGGGGCTGCTGATCAGTGAACTCCCGCCCGGCGAACACCCGAACCGCTTCCGCTTCGTCCTCCGCAACCGCGTCATCGCGGCGCTCACCCGGGGCACCGTGGTGGTCGAGGCGGCCGTGCGCAGCGGCGCACTGAGCACGGCCAGACGGGCCCGGGACCTCAACCGCCACACCATGGGCGTGGCCGGTCCGGTGACCTCGGAGCTCTCGGCCGGAGTGCACGCCCTGATCCGCAGCGGCGGTGCCACGCTGGTCACCGACGCGGCCGAGATCGGGGAGCTGATCGGGGCGATCGGGGACGACCTGGCCCCGCAGCGCAGGGGACCGGTGCTGCCGCGCGACCTGCTGGAGCCCCCGGTGGCCCGGGTGCTGGAGGCCGTGCCGGCGACGGCGGAGGGCGCACCGGTCGAGCGACTGGCCCGCCAGTCCGGCCTCCCGCCGGACGAAGTGCTGCAGCGGCTCTACGAGTTGGGCTCGCTCGGCTACGTCGAGCGGCACGGTGCGCACTGGCGCATGGTGCGGAGGAGGTGAGTACCGCAAGGGAGAACGCCTGTGCGCCGGGGGGCGGCGATTCGGGGACGGCTCGGCTGACCTGCTGATCCGGTTCTTCCGCTCGTGTGCGCGGATCCGATGAGTGAACGCCACCGAATCGGGGGACGACCGAGTGGCGGTAGCGCTTTGCAGTGAGTCGGTCACGCTACGCTCCACATGCCTTCCCTATCAGCACATGACTCGGCAGAACGGCGCAGACCCACGCATGCCCACACACATTCCCGGACACAGAGTGACCGGCGGCGCTCGGTCCTCGGGAGGGCCGCGGACCGAGCGGCGCTCCGCGGCCGAGTTCCCGTCCAAGTCGGCGGGGACGAGGGGAGGTCTGTCGCGCCAGGGCGGCCGGCCGACGGTGGTGCCAGGCCAGTCCGCGGACGCGGACCGGAGCACCGAGGAGACGAGCGGCACCGAGGCGGCGCGCGGCGTCGGCGCCCCCGCCCCTGCTGGCGCGCCAGCGCCCGCCGACACGCCCGCGCCCGTACCGGCGGGCGCGCCCGCCGGTGCCGGTGCCGGTCCCGGTGCCGACGGCGGCGGCGGCGCAGCCAGGCCGCCCGACACTGCCCGGTCGCCGGACGCCGCGGTCCAGGGACGCAGCGCGCTCGAAGACCTCTGGCGCTCGTACAAGGGAAGTGGGGACCAGCGCCTGCGCGAGCAACTGATCCTGCACTACTCACCGCTCGTCAAGTACGTGGCGGGACGGGTCGGGGTCGGCCTGCCGTCCAACGTCGAACAGGCGGACTTCGTCTCCTCCGGGGTCTTCGGGCTGATCGACGCGATCGAGAAGTTCGACATCGACCGCGCCATCAAGTTCGAGACCTACGCGATCAGCCGCATCCGCGGCGCGATCATCGACGAGTTGCGAGCCCTGGACTGGATCCCCCGCTCGGTGCGGCAGAAGGCGAAGGCGGTCGAGCGGACGTACGCGACGCTGGAGGCCAGGCTGCGCCGGACGCCCCACGAGCCCGAGGTCGCGGCCGAGATGGGCATCGCGATCGAGGACCTGCACGCCATCTTCAGCCAGCTGTCGCTCGCCAACGTCGTGGCGCTGGACGAACTGCTCCACCCGGTGGGGGAGGGCGGTGACCGGCTGAGCCTGATGGAGACGCTGGAGGACCACGGCGCGGACAACCCGGTCGAGGTGGCCGAGGACCGCGAGCTGCGCAGACTCCTCGCCCAGGCGGTCAACACCCTCCCCGAGCGGGAGAAGACCGTGGTGACGCTCTACTACTACGAGGGGCTCACCCTCGCCGAGATCGGCCAGGTGCTGGGGGTGACGGAGAGCCGGGTGAGCCAGATCCACACCAAGTCGGTCCTCCAGTTGCGGGCCAAGCTCTCGGACGTCCGGTAGCGGGCGGGGGCCCGGGCCGGACCCGCCGGGCGGGTCCGCGCTCCTCCATGCGCGGCGCCGTGTCGGCCGCAGGTGGGGCTCCGTACAGTGGGAGCGTGCCGAAGATCCGAGCGGCCACGGTGGCCGAGCATCGCCAGCTGCAGCGGGCAGCCCTCCTCGATGCTGCCCGCATCCTGCTCACCGAGGGCGCCATGGAGGCCTTGACCTTCCCCGCGCTCGCGGCGCGCACCGGGCTGGCGCGCTCCTCGGTGTACGAGTACTTCCGGTCCCGCGCCGCCGTGGTGGAGGCGCTCTGCGAGGTGGACTTCCCGCTCTGGGCGGCCGAGATCGAGGCCGGGATGGAGAGCTGCGACACCGCTGCCGAGCGGATCGAGGCGTACGTCCGGGGGCAGCTGGCGTTGGCCGCCGACCCGCGCCACCGTGCAGTCGTGGCGATCTCGGCGCTGGAGCTGGACGAGGCCGCGCGCGAGCGGATCCGGGCGGCGCACGGCAGACTGGCCGGTCTGGTCGTTCAGGCGCTGGAGGAGCTGGGCCACGAGCAGCCCCGGCTGGCCGCGGCACTGCTGCAGGGGGTCGTGGAGGCGGCTGTCCGCCGGTCCGAGCGGGTGGCCGCCGGGGCCCGCGCCGGATGCCCGGCCGAGGGGCCCGAGCAGATCGCCGACGCTGCCGTCGCCCTGGCGCTGCACGGACTCGGCCGGGCCTGAGCCGCTCTACTCGCCCCCGCCTCCCAACGGCAGCAGCCGTGCCGTGCCCGCACCGAACAGGGCCAGCGGGTCGAGGTAGCGGCCTCCGCGCAGCAGGCCCCAGTGCACGCAGTCGCCCGCGGCGCAGTGCCGCCCGTCCGCGGCGAGCTGCCCGATCACCTGCCCGGCGGCCACCGCGCTGCCGACCGGGACGGTGCCGGTGACGGGCAGGTAGGTGGTCCGGAGCGCGGGAGTGCCCGAGCCCGGATGGGAGACGGTCACCACGGGGCGGCCCGCGACCAGCCCGGCGAACGTGACCACCCCGGCGGCGGCCGCCCGTACCTCCGTTCCGGGGGCGGCGGCGAGGTCCACGCCCCGGTGCCCGGCGGCCCAGGGTTTCGCCGGCGGATCGAACCGTCCCAGGACTGCCCCGGGCCCGCCCACCGGCCAGGCCCGCGTGCCGCCCCGATCGACACCGCCGCCGGAACCGCCCGAGCCGCCGGAACCGCCCGAGCCACCCGAGCCGCCCGAACCCCCGGAAACCCTCGAACCCCCGGAAGCCCCCGAAGCCGCCGACAGCACGAGCGCCACCCCCACCACCGCGGAGAGCGCCCACCGAATCCCGACCAACCACGCACGAGCAGTCATGCCCGAAGGCTCGCGGCCGCACCGCCCCCGCACCACCCAGATCCGGATTCCTGTGGACAAACCGCCCCCGCGCCCGAGCGCCTTCCCCCCAACGGGTGTACGGACGCGGCCATCCGGTGTACAGGCGGCATACCCGGGCGCGGCGGGGGCAGGCAACCGACCGGCCCGCACCCGCTCTCCGTCCACGGCGGACCAGCCCGTTCCAGCCGTTTCCCAGGCTCTTCCCAGCTCCCCCGCAAGCCCTCGGCCGCACGCGAAGTCGCTCCTCGCTCGGCGCTTCCCGTACACTTCACACGCGACCCGGTCCGCTGGGTCGACTTCGCACGCCCCGCCACCGGTGGTCGGACGCGGTTCGTCCGCAACGTCACCAGGTGCGAGTGCCGCTCGGTCCGCCGAGCCCGTCCGGCCCCATGGCCGCGCGGGTGAAGCAGCTCGGCACGTTCGGGGCGTCAGGCGTGGCTGTCACCTGGCCGCCACGGACAAACCGAGCCTGACCCGGCTGTGGGCGATCGCCGCGACGCGGTGCCGCTGCCGGGCCGTAACACCTGAGGAGCACGGCAATGGCCGTCGTCACGATGCGGGAGCTGCTGGAGAGCGGCGTCCACTTCGGTCACCAGACCCGCCGCTGGAACCCGAAGATGAAGCGCTTCATCATCACGGAGCGCAACGGCATCTACATCATCGACCTCCTGCAGTCGCTGAACTACATCGACCGCGCCTTCGAGTTCATCAAGGAGACCGTTGCCCACGGCGGCAGCGTCCTCTTCGTCGGCACGAAGAAGCAGGCCCAGGAGGCCATCGCCGAGCAGGCCACCCGCGTGGGCATGCCCTACGTGAACCAGCGCTGGCTCGGCGGCATGCTGACCAACTTCTCGACCGTCTACAAGCGCCTGCAGCGCCTCAAGGAGCTCGGCGAGCTGGACTTCTCGGACGTGGCCGGTTCCGGCCTCACCAAGAAGGAGCTCCTGGTCCTCCAGCGCGAGCACGACAAGCTGGAGAAGACCCTCGGCGGTATCCGCGACATGCAGCGCGTTCCCAGCGCCGTCTGGATCGTGGACACCAAGAAGGAGCACATCGCGGTCGGCGAGGCCCGGAAGCTCAACATCCCGGTCGTCGCCATCCTCGACACCAACTGTGACCCCGACGAGGTCGACTACAAGATCCCGGGCAACGACGACGCGATCCGCTCCGTCACCCTGCTGACCCGCGTGATCGCCGACGCCGTGGCCGAGGGCCTGAAGTCCCGCGCCGGTGTCGCCAAGGGCGACACCAAGGCCGAGCCGGGCGCCGACCAGCCGCTGGCCGACTGGGAGAAGGACCTCATCGAGGGCGAGAAGAAGGCCGAGGAGGCCCCCGCCGCCGCCGAGGCCCCGGCCGCTGAGGCCCCCGCCGAGGCTCCGGCCGACGAGGCTGCGGCCGTCGAGGCCCCCGCTGACGAGGCTGCGGCCACCGAGGCTCCGGCCGAGCAGGCCTGACGCACCAAGGGTGAGGGGCAGCCGCCGGTACGAAGCCGGTGGGTGCCCCTCTCTCCCACGCCGGGACCGAACCACCGGTCCCGGCGTCACTCCACGCAGACACGCGAGACGCGAGAAGAGATTCACACCATGGCGAACTTCACCGCCGCGGACGTCAAGAAGCTCCGTGAGCTCACCGGCGCCGGCATGATGGACTGCAAGAAGGCCCTGGACGAGGCCGAGGGCAACGTCGAGAAGGCCGTCGAGCTCCTGCGCATCAAGGGCCAGAAGGGCGTCGCCAAGCGCGAGGGCCGTGACGCCTCCAACGGCGCCGTCGCCGCGCTGATCGCCGAGGACAAGAAGTCCGGCGTGCTGGTCGAGCTGAACTGCGAGACCGACTTCGTCGCCAAGGGTGACAACTTCGTCAAGGTCGCCGACGCGATCGCCGCCCACGTGGCCAAGTCCGCCCCGGCCGACCTGGACGCCGCCCTGGCTTCCGAGATCGAGGCCGGCAAGACCGTCCAGCAGTTCGTGGACGAGGCCAACGCCACCCTGGGCGAGAAGATCGTCTTCCGTCGCTTCGCCCGGTTCGACGGCGAGGGCTTCGTCGCGGTCTACCTCCACAAGACCAGCCCCGACCTGCCGCCGGCCGTCGGCGTCCTGGTCGAGCTGGACAAGGAGAACGCCGAGGTCGCCAAGGACGTCGCGCAGCACATCGCCGCCTTCGCGCCGAAGTACCTGTCCCGCGAGGAGATCCCGGCCGAGGAGCTCGACAACGAGCGCCGCGTCGCCGAGGCCACCGCTCGCGAGGAGGGCAAGCCGGAGGCCGCCCTGCCGAAGATCGTCGAGGGTCGCGTCACCGGCTTCGTGAAGGAGAACTCCGTCCTGGAGCAGGCCTTCGCGAAGGACAACAAGAAGACCGTCGCCAAGGTCCTCGAGGAGAACGGCGTCGCCCTCAAGCGCTTCGCCCGCTTCCGCGTCGGCGCCTGAGCCACGTTCCACCTGGTCCCCGGTCCCTCTAGGCTGGGAACCGCCCCCGCCCGCTGAACGGGGCGGGGAACGCCGAACGGGCTCACCCAGCGCCAACCGCCCACGGGCGGGCTCGCGTCGGCACCACGAACGACGAGGAGGCCATTGCCGTGCAGGACACCGAACCGGTTCCCGCGGCAGTGGCCTCCTCGCGTGTACGCGCAGGCGGGGCATCCGCACACCCGCGCCTGTGACCAGTAGGTGCAAAAAGGAGAAGTCCATGCAGGAGACGCAGGAGACCGCGCAGGACCACGGGGCCGGCTCGCGCCGCCGGGTGCTGCTCAAGCTGTCCGGTGAAGCCTTCGCCGGTGGCGGCGGCCTCGGCGTCGACCCGGACGTCGTGCACGCGATCGCCCGGGAGATCGCCACGGTCGTCCGCGCCGGTACCGAGGTCGCGGTGGTCATCGGGGGCGGAAACTTCTTCCGGGGGGCCGAGCTGCAGGTCCGCGGCATGGACCGGGCCCGCTCCGACTACATGGGCATGCTCGGCACCGTCATGAACTGCCTGGCGCTGCAGGACTTCCTGGTCAAGGAGGGCATCGAGACCCGGGTCCAGACCGCCATCACCATGGGCCAGGTCGCCGAGCCGTACCTGCCGCTGCGGGCCGTCCGGCACCTGGAGAAGGGCCGCGTGGTGATCTTCGGCGCCGGTATGGGCATGCCGTACTTCTCCACCGACACCACGGCCGTCCAGCGCGCGCTGGAGATCCACGCCGACGTCCTGCTGATGGGCAAGAACGGCGTGGACGGCGTCTACGACTCCGACCCGCGGACCAATCCGGACGCGGTCAAGTTCGACGCGCTGGAGTACTCCGAGGTCATCGCGCGCGACCTCAAGGTCGCCGACCTCACCGCGATCACGCTGTGCAAGGACAACAACCTCCCGATGCTGGTCTTCGAGCTGCTGGCGGAGGGCAATATCGCGCGTGCGGTGAAGAGTGAGAAGATCGGCACACTCATCAGCCAGGATTCTGTCCGGGCCTGAGCAGCAACCAGCCGTACGGGACTTGCGCGGGCGCCGCGACCGGCCACCGCGCCGACACCGGTCGGAACAACAGCAGATGAACCGGACAGGGAGACCACAGTGATCGAAGAGACCCTCCTCGAAGCCGAGGAGAAGATGGAGAAGGCCGTCGTCGTCGCCAAGGACGACCTCGCGGCCATCCGCACGGGCCGCGCGCACCCGGCGATGTTCGCCAAGATCGTCGCGGAGTACTACGGCACCGTGACGCCGATCAACCAGCTGGCCTCGTTCTCGGTGCCGGAGCCCCGGATGGCGGTCGTCTCGCCGTTCGACAAGACCGCGCTGAAGGCGATCGAGCAGGCGATCCGCGACTCCGACCTGGGCGTCAACCCGTCGAACGACGGCTCCATCATCCGCGTGGTGCTGCCGGAGCTGACCGAGGAGCGCCGCCGGGAGTTCATCAAGATCGCCCGGACCAAGGGCGAGGACGCCAAGGTCTCGATCCGTGCCGTGCGCCGCAAGGCCAAGGACGCCATCGACAAGCTGGTCAAGGACGGCGAGGTCGGCGAGGACGACGGCCGCCGCGGCGAGAAGGAGCTCGACGACACCACGGCCAAGTACGTGGCCCAGGTCGACGAGCTGCTGAAGCACAAGGAATCCGAGCTGCTCGAGGTCTGATGAACGACGCCCCTGACGCCCCTGGCTACTGGGGCCCGTCCGACCAGCAGTTCCAGCCGTACCGCCCGGCGCCGCAGCCGCAGGCACCCCGTACCCCGGCCCACCCGGCGCCGGGGTACGGCGAGCAGTCGGCGCCGGTCCCGGGACGCCCGGGCGGCGAAGCCGTGCCGGGCACCGTCCCGGGACGCCACGGCCTCCGTTCGGATCACTCGCAGCAGCCTCCGGTGTACTGGGGCGGCGACGCGGAGGAGACTCAGGTCATGCCTCCCGTACCGGCCGACCCCGGCCCGCCTCCCGGTGTGCCCGGCCCCGGCCGGTCGGCCGCCCGCCATGCGTCCGCGGCCCCCGGTCGGCCCGCCGCCGGCGGCCCGGGCGACCCCGCGGCGGAGCCCGCCCGGGAGGCCGGCCGGCTGAGCGGTCCGCTGTTCCGGGACGAGCAGCCCGAGTCGCCGCCGCCCGGCGTGACGGAGACGGTCGTGCTCCGCGCGATATCGCCCGACGCCGCCCCGGCCCCCGGTCACGCCGCCCCCGCTTCTGGTCACGGCGCCCCGCCGCACCCGGGGGCGCCGGTGCATCCCGGGCCGCCGCCCAGCCGCCCGGCGGCCGGACAGCCCCGCTTCGTGCCGTCGTCCCATCCAGGGCAGGAGACACCCGTGGCCGCCCAGCCCGACCCGCAGCCGCAGCCGCGCAAGCAGCGCGGCGGCCGTAACCTCCAGGCCGCCATAGGCGTGGGGGCCGGCCTCGGCGTGGTGGTCGTCGCCTCGCTGTTCGTGGTGAAGGCGCTGTTCCTGGTCGTCGTGATGGCCGCGGTGGCGGTCGGCGTCTGGGAGCTGACCAGCCGGCTCGCCGAGCGCAAGCAGATCAAGGCGCCGCTGGTCCCGCTGGTCGTGGGCGGCCTCGCCATGGTCGCGACCGGTTACTGGTCGGGGATCCAGTGGGCCGCGGCCTCGCTCGCGCTGACCGGGCTGGCGGTGATGGTCTGGCGGATGTTCGAGCCGCCGGAGAACTACCTGCGGGACATGACGGCAGGCGTGTTCACCGCGTTCTACGTGCCGTTCCTGGCCACCTTCGTGGCGATGATGCTGGCCTCCGACGACGGCGCCCAGCGGATCGTGCTCTTCTTGATCGTCACGATCTGCAGCGACACCGGCGCCTACGCGGTGGGCTACAAGTTCGGCCGGACCAAGCTGGCCCCGACGATCAGCCCGGGCAAGACCCGTGAGGGCTTGGCCGGCGGCATCGCGCTGTCGATGCTCGCGGGCGCCGTGCTGATGCAGCTGATCATCGACGACGGCACCTGGTGGCAGGGCCTGATCCTGGGCGGCTGCGCGGCGGTCACGGCGACCCTGGGCGACCTGGGCGAGTCGATGATCAAGCGCGACCTCGGGATCAAGGACATGGGCACGCTGCTGCCCGGCCACGGCGGCATCATGGACCGGCTGGACTCGCTCCTGCCGACCGCGCCGGTGGTCTGGCTGCTGCTGGCGGCCTTCGTCGGCACCTGATCCGCGGTACGTCGGAGGGCCCCGGACGCCTGGCGTCCGGGGCCCTCGCGCGTCTGAGACACTGGATGGACCATGCCTAAGCCCGGAGAACTCACCTTTGTCGCGCCGCGCGGCGCAAAGCCCCCGCGACACCTCGCCGACCTGAGCCCCGCCGAGCGCAAGGAGGCCGTCGCCGAGCTGGGCGAGCAGCCGTTCCGTGCCAAGCAGCTCTCCAACCACTACTTCGGCCGGATGTCGAACGACCCGGCGGACTGGACGGACATCCCCGCCGCCAGCCGGGAGAAGCTCACCGGGAGCCTGCTGCCCGAGCTGATGTCGGTGGTGCGGCACGTCTCCTGCGACGAGGACACCACCCGCAAGACGCTCTGGAAGCTGTTCGACGGCACGCTCGTGGAGTCCGTGCTCATGCGCTACCCGGACCGGGTGACCATGTGCATCAGCTCGCAGGCCGGCTGCGGCATGAACTGCCCGTTCTGTGCCACCGGCCAGGCCGGGCTGACCCGCAACCTCTCCACGGCCGAGATCGTCGAGCAGATCGCCGCCGGGATGCGCGCTCTCAAGGCCGGGGAGATCCCGGGCGGCGAGGCGCGGCTGTCCAACGTGGTCTTCATGGGCATGGGCGAGCCGCTGGCCAACTACAACCGGGTGCTGGCCTCTATCCGCCGGCTGACCGATCCGGCGCCGGACGGCTTCGGCCTGTCGCAGCGCGGCATCACCGTCTCCACCGTCGGGCTCGTCCCGGCGATGCACCGCTTCGCCGACGAGGGCCTCAGCTGCCGTCTGGCGCTGTCGCTGCACGCTCCGGACGACGAGCTGCGCGACGAGCTGGTGCCGGTGAACACCCGGTGGAAGGTCGACGAGGTGCTGGACGCCGCCTGGAACTACGCGGAGAAGTCCGGTCGCCGGATCTCCATCGAGTACGCGCTGATCAAGGACATCAACGACCAGGCCTGGCGGGCGGACCTGCTGGGCCGGCTGATCAAGAACCACCGGGTGCACGTCAACCTGATCCCGCTGAACCCGACCCCGGGTTCGAAGTGGACCGCCTCCCGGCCCGAGGACGAGCGCGAGTTCGTCCGCCGGCTCCAGTCGCACGGGGTGCCGACGACCGTCCGCGACACCCGCGGCCAGGAGATCGACGGCGCCTGCGGCCAGCTCGCCGCAGCGGGATAGCAGCGGGCTAGCAGCCGGCCGACGGCGGGCCGCGGGCAGTCGCGGCCCGCTCGGTGGCGGAGGGTCAGCGCAGTCCGGCGGCGGCCAGCTCCGCGGTCGCCCCGCCGGTCAGCAGCAGCGTGGTGCCGACGGCCAGGCTGCGCAGCGCGACGGCGCCGAACAGCAGCCGGGGCGAGGCACCGAGGCGCAGCAGCGCTTCGGTGACGTCCCGGCGGTCGGTGCGGACCTCGGCCAGTCGGGCGATCACCGCGGCGGTCGCGCAGCCGATCACCAGGCCCGCCTCGACGGCGGGCAGCGCGTCCGCGCTGTCGGGGGTGCCGATCCAGTAGCGGATGGTGGTGAGCACCAGCGCGATGGCGAGGGTGAGGACGGCCAGTGGCGCGCCGAGGCTGGGGGCCTGGGCGGTGAGCCCGCGTCCGGCCAGGAGCCGCAGCGGGGTGGGTCGGCCGAGGGCGAGCAGCCGGCCGGCGCAGGCCAGCAGTGGGCCGGTGAGCAGGGCGAGGCCCAGTGCGCCGGCCGCCCAGCCGCCGAGGGCGGCGGTGCTGGTGGTGCCGAGCCCGGCGGGGAGGTGGATGGGGCGGCCGTCGGCGGCGGCGCCGGGCCGCAGCGCGATGAGTTCGAGGGCGGCGCCGATCACGCCCAGTCCGATCGGCAGCGCGATCCGCCAGGCGCCGAAGCCGGTGCGGTGGCGGGTGCGGCCGCCTTGCAGGCCTTCGGTGGACGGTACCGCGCAGGCGGCGGCGATGCCGGCGGTGAGCGGGACGAGGGCGAGCAGGGTGATCGGCGCGGCGGCCGGCAGCGGGACGCCCATGCCGAGGTCGGGGGCGAGCGAGGGCCCGGCGATGTCGTTGCGCAGCACCAGGAAGACCAGCAGGGTGAGCACGCTGCCGAGGGCGCAGGCGAGGGCGACCTCGCCGGCGATCAGGGTCCGGATCCGGCGGGAGCCGGCCCCGGCGGCGGTGAGGCCGGCGATCCGCTCGGGCCGCCGGGCGGGCACCGATCGGGCGGCGACGGCCGCGAACCAGGCGACGGCGGCGAGCGGCGGCAGGCACCAGAGCAGCCGGGCCAGCGGGTCGGGGCCGCCGTGCGGGTCGCTCATCGCCCGGCCGAGGGAGCGCAGCAGGAAGGCGGCGACCACGGCGGCGGCCAGCGCGGTGAGCAGCCAGCGGCCGAAGTCGGGCACCCGGTAGCCCCGGGCCAGACGGAGATAGAACACGTCGACTCTTTCAGGGGCTCGGCGTCGTCAGCGGCGGGTGGCCGCGACGGCGGACGCCCCGGTGGCCCCGGACGCGGCGGTGCGGCGCGGGACGGGGGCGGCGGGCGCGGTGAGCCGTCCGTCGACGAGGGCGACGGCGCGGTCCGCGAACCGGACGAGCTCGGGGTCGTGGGTGGCGAGGACGAGGGTGAGCTGGTGCGAGCGGGCCGCGCTGGTCAGTATCCGCAGGACCTGGTCGGCGGCTTCGCGGTGCAGCGGGGCGGTGGGGTCGTCGGCGAAGACGACGGGCGGCAGCGGGGCCAGGGCGCGGGCGACGGCGACCCGCTGGCGCTGGCTCTGGACCAGCCGCTCGGGGCGGTGTCCGGCGAAGTCGCCGACGTCGAGGCGCTCCAGCCACTCGGTGGCGGCGGTGTACGCGGCCTTGTTGCCGGCTCCGGCGAGCAGCAGCGGCAGGGCGACGTTCTCGCGGGCGGTCAGTTCGGGGACGAGGTGCGGTTCGGAGCCGACGAAGCCGAAGCGGTCGCGGCGCAGCCGTTCGCGGCCGGTCCGGGTGAGGGTGTGCACGGGGGCGCTGTTGAACCAGACCTCGCCCTCGTCGACGGGGAGTCGGGCGGAGAGGCAGTCCAGCAGGGTGCTCTTGCCGGAGCCGCGCGGGCCGGTGACGGCGAGCACCTCGCCCTCACGGACGCCGAGCGAGATGCCGCGCAGGGCGGGGGTGCCGTGATGGGACTTGACGATCCCCCGGGCCCACAGCACGTCGTTGTCAGGCGGTGCCGCTGACATGAGGTTCCATCCTGGGTGGCCGCAGGGATATGACAGTCGTCAGATTAGAACGACCGGGGCGGGGCGCGGTTGCGGCGCACTGGGCCATCACGGGCAAATCACCCGCATTCAGGCATGTTTGGTCATGCGACTGTGATGTTGCGGGTGCGGAGAGCCAGGAGTGCGAGCCGGGAGCGGGGGAACGCCGAAGGGCGGCCCCGCGGGGAGCGGGGCCGCCCTTCGGCGGAGGGTGGGGAGGAAGGATCAGGTGGTCAGATCTTCGCCCACGCGTCGGTGAGGCTGGTCCGCAGGATCTGCTCGATCTCGTCGAAGGTCGACTGGTCGGAGATCAGCGGCGGGGCCAGCTGGATGACCGGGTCGCCACGGTCGTCGGCGCGGCAGTACAGGCCGTTGTCGAAGAGCGCCTTCGACAGGAAGCCGTAGAGCACGCGCTCGACCTCGTCGTCGTTGAACGACTCCTTGGTGACCTTGTCCTTCACGAGCTCGATGCCGTAGAAGTACCCGTTGCCGCGGACGTCGCCGACGATCGGCAGGTCGCGCAGCTTGTTCAGGGTGCCCAGGAAGGCGGCCTCGTTGTCGAGGACCTTCTGGTTCAGGCCCTCGCGCTCGAAGATGTCGAGGTTGGCCAGCGCCACCGCGGAGGAGACCGGGTGGCCGCCGAAGGTGTAGCCGTGCAGGAAGGTGTTGTCGCCCTTGTAGAACGGCTCGGCCAGGCGGTCCGAGATGATCGTGGCGCCGATCGGGGAGTAGCCCGAGGTCATGCCCTTGGCGCAGGTGATCATGTCGGGCTGGTAGCCGAACTTGTCGGCGCCGAACATGGTGCCGAGGCGGCCGAAGGCGCAGATGACCTCGTCCGAGACCAGCAGCACGTCGTGGCGGTCGCAGATCTCGCGCAGGCGCTGGAAGTAGCCGGGCGGCGGCGGGAAGCAGCCGCCGGCGTTCTGCACCGGCTCGACGAAGACGGCGGCGACGGTCTCGGCGCCCTCGTTGAGGATGGCCACCTCGATCTCGTCGGCGCACCAGCGGCCGTAGGCCTCGGGGTCGACGGTGCCGTCCGGGCCCTGCAGGAAGGCGGGGGCACGGTAGATGTTGGTGTTCGGCGCCTTGTGGGTGCCCGGCACCAGCGGCTCGAACGGGGCCTTCAGGCCCGGCAGACCGGTGATGGACAGCGCGCCCTGCGGGGTGCCGTGGTAGGCGACGGCGCGCGAGATGACCTTGTACTTGGTCGGCTTGCCGGTCAGCTTGAAGTACTGCTTGGCGAGCTTCCAGGCGGTCTCGACGGCCTCTCCGCCACCGGTGGAGAAGAAGACCTTGTTCAGGTCGCCGGGGGCGTAGTTGGCCAGGCGCTCGGCCAGCTCGACGGCCTTCGGGTGGGCGTAGCTCCACACCGGGAAGAAGGCGAGCTCCTTGGCCTGCTTGGCGGCGGCCTCGGCGAGCTCCTCGCGGCCGTGGCCGGCCTGGACGACGAACAGGCCGGCGAGGCCGTCGAGGTACTTGCGTCCCTTGTCGTCCCAGACGTAGGTGCCCTCGCCCTTGACGATCGTCGGCACGGGGGAGTTCTCGTACGACGACATGCGGGTGAAGTGCATCCACAGGTGGTCGTAGGCGGTCTTGGAAAGGTCCTTCTGCGCCGGGTCGGCTGTCATCTGGTGCCCCAGGTGTAGGTCTGTTTCCGGAGCTTCAGGTAAACGAAGCTCTCGGTGCTCCGCACGCCGGGAAGCGCGCGGATGCGCTTGTTGATCAGTTCGAGCAGGTGCTCGTCGTCCTCGCAGACCAGTTCGGCCAGGAGGTCGAACGAGCCTGCGGTGCAGACGACGTAGTCGACCTCGTCGAGGGCGGCCAGCGCGTCGGCGACGGGCTCGATGTCGCCCTCGACCCGGATGCCGACCATCGCCTGGCGGGTGAAGCCGACGGTGAGCGGGTCCGTGACGGCGACGATCTGCATCACGCCTTGGTCGAGCAGCTTCTGGACGCGCTGCCGTACGGCTGCCTCGGACAGGCCGACGGCCTTGCCGATGGCGGCGTACGGGCGGCGCCCGTCCTCCTGGAGCTGCTCGATGATCGCCTTGGAGGCGGCGTCGAGGGGAACGCCGGCGTTCCGGTCGCGGTTGGCCACGCCGTCACTGTGCCTGATCGGGCCAGCGTTCGCAAGCGTGGATGCTGCTGATTTCGTCGCGATCTTGAAAAACAGATACGGATTTCATCGCCTCCACGCACTCGGCCTGTCGATAACGGCAGTGGAACGGCTACCCTGGCACGGTACGCGCGTGGCCCCGGGGGATGCCGCGCATACCGCCACCAGTGGACCGTGCCGATTCGGGCCCGGCCACTCGGCACCCTTCGTGCGTCGGACCCGCCGACGTACCATGGCGCCGGAATCTGCAATGCCGCAGGCCCCGACCGAGGAGAGATCCGTGAGCGACCTTCGCACGCTGCGCAACTACATCAACGGTGAGTTCGTCGACGCGGCTGACGGCCGCACGCTCGACATCGTCGACCCGACCACCGGCGAGGTGTACGCGACGTCGCCGCTGTCCGGTGCCGCGGACGTGGACGCCGCCATGGCCTCCGCCGCTGCCGCCTTCCCGATCTGGCGCGACGCCACCCCGAGCACCCGGCAGAAGCTGCTGCTCAAGATCGCCGACGCGGTCGAGGCCCGGGCCGACGAGATCGTCGACGCCGAGGTGCGCAACACCGGCAAGCCCCGCGCGCTGACCCTCTCCGAGGAGATCGGCCCGATGGTGGACCAGATCCGCTTCTTCGCCGGTGCCGCCCGCCTGCTGGAGGGCAAGGCCGCCGGTGAGTACATGGACGGGATGACCTCGATCGTCCGCCGCGAGCCGGTCGGCGTCTGCGCCCAGGTCGCGCCGTGGAACTACCCGATGATGATGGCCGTCTGGAAGTTCGCCCCGGCCCTCGCCGCGGGCAACGCCGTCGTGCTGAAGCCCTCGGACACCACCCCGGCCTCCACCGTGCTGCTGGCCGAGATCATCGGCGGCGTCCTGAAGGAGCTGGAGCTGCCGGCCGGCGTCTTCAACGTCCTCTGCGGTGACCGCGAGACCGGCAAGCTGATGGTCGAGCACCGGACCCCGGCGATGGCCTCCATCACCGGCTCGGTCCGGGCCGGCATCCAGGTCGCCGAGTCGGCCTCCAAGGACGTCAAGCGCGTCCACCTGGAGCTGGGCGGCAAGGCCCCGGTCGTGGTCTTCGAGGACGCCGACATCGCCGAGGCAGTCGAGGGCATCTCGGTGGCGGGCTACTTCAACGCCGGCCAGGACTGTACCGCCGCCACCCGCGTGCTGGTGCACGAGTCGATCCACGACGCCTTCGTCGAGGCACTGGCCCAGGCCGCAGCCGAGACCAAGACCGGCGGCGTGGACGACGAGGACGTGCTGTACGGCCCGCTGAACAACGCCAACCAGCTGAAGCAGGTCTCCGGCTTCATCGAGCGGCTGCCCGCCCACGCCAAGGTCGAGGCCGGTGGCCACCGGGTCGGCGACAAGGGCTACTTCTACGCGCCGACCGTCGTCTCCGGCCTGAACCAGGACGACGAGATCATCCAGAACGAGGTCTTCGGCCCGGTCATCACCGTGCAGCGGTTCACCGACGAGGACCAGGCCGTCGCGTACGCCAACGGCGTCGAGTTCGCGCTGGCCTCCTCGGTGTGGACCAAGGACCACGCCCGCGCCATGCGGATGTCGCGCCGGCTGGACTTCGGCTGCGTCTGGATCAACACCCACATCCCGCTGGTCGCCGAGATGCCGCACGGCGGTTTCAAGAAGTCCGGCTACGGCAAGGACCTGTCGGCGTACGGCTTCGAGGACTACACCCGCGTCAAGCACGTCATGACCGCGATCTGACACAGCCGTCAGCGCACGACGTGACGGTGGGGCCCGGGTCGGACGACCCGGGCCCCACCGTCTTTGCATCCTGTCGACGGATCGTGCGAGCGGCTGACACGATGAGCCTGCACTTCGGGGGCGGCCCGTCCTAGCCTTACCGGCATGAGCATCCCCACCGCTGACTCAGCCGCCGGCCAGGCCGTCAAGGCCGTCGACCGCGCACACGTCTTCCACTCGTGGTCCGCCCAGGCGCTGATCGACCCCCTCGCGGTGGCCGGCGCCGAGGGCTCGTACTTCTGGGACTACGACGGCAACCGCTACCTCGACTTCTCCTCGCAGCTGGTCAACACCAACATCGGTCACCAGCACCCGAAGGTGGTCGCCGCGATCCAGGAGCAGGCGGCGAAGCTCTGCACCATCGCCCCCGGCTTCGCGGTCGAGTCGCGCAGCGAGGCCGCCCGGCTGATCGCCGAGCGCACCCCCGGCGACCTCGACAAGATCTTCTTCACCAACGGCGGCGCCGAGGCCAACGAGAACGCCATCCGGCTGGCCCGGCTGCACACCGGCCGGCAGAAGGTCCTGGCCACGTACCGCTCGTACCACGGCGCCACCGCCAACGCGATCGCCCTCACCGGCGACCCGCGGCGCTGGGCCAACGAGACCGGCGTCTCCGGCGTGGTGCACTTCTGGGGCCCGTACGCCTACCGCTCCAACTTCCACGCCGAGAACGAGGCGCAGGAGTGCGAGCGCGCGCTGCAGCACCTGGAGCAGCTGATCGCGTTCGAGGGGCCCGGCACCGTCGCGGCGGTCATCCTGGAGACGGTGGTCGGCACCGCGGGCATCCTGATCCCGCCGCCGGGCTACCTGGCCGGGGTGCGGGAGATCTGCGACCGCCACGGCATCGTGTTCATCCTCGACGAGGTGATGGCGGGCTTCGGCCGCACCGGCGAGTGGTTCGCCGCCGACCACTGGGGCGTCACCCCCGACCTGCTGACCTTCGCCAAGGGCGTCAACTCCGGCTACGTGCCGCTGGGCGGCGTGGCGATCAGCGCCGAGATCGCGGCCACCTTCGCCGAGCGGCCCTTCCCCGGCGGGCTCACCTACTCCGGCCACCCGCTGGCCTGCGCCTCCGCGGTGGCGACCATCAACGCCATGGCGGAGGAGGGCATCGTCGAGAACGCCAAGCACATCGGCGAGACCGTGCTCGGCCCCGGCCTGCGCGAGCTGGCCGAGCGGCACCCGTCGATCGGCGAGGTCCGCGGCCTCGGCGTGTTCTGGGCGCTCGACCTGGTGAAGGACCGGTCGACCCGCGAGCCGCTCGTGCCCTACAACGCCGCCGGCGCCGCCAACGCGCCGATGGCCGAACTGGCCGCCGCCTGCAAGCAGCGCGGGCTCTGGCCGTTCGTCAACATGAACCGCTTCCACGTCGTCCCGCCGTGCACCGTCACCGAGGAGGAGGCCAAGACCGGCCTCGCGGTGCTGGACGAGGTGCTGTCGCTCACCGACGCGCACACCGGCTGACGAACCTCGCAGGGCGGCCCCGGGCACCCGCCTGCCCGGGGCCGCCCCATGTCCCGGAAGGCTTCCCATGACCAGCAGCTCCACCCGCAGCTCCACCTCCGCCCCGACCCGCCGTTCGACCCCCGACCGCCCGAGGGGCCCCGTCTCCGTGCGCCGGCGCTCCGTGCTCGGCGGGGCCGCGCTGCTCGGCGCCGGCACGCTGGCCGGCTGCGGGATCCCGTCCGCGTACGTCGCAGAGGACCGTCGCTCGGCGCCGGACCGCTCGGACAGCGACAAGCGGCTCGCCTTCTCCAACTGGACGCAGTACATCGACACCGACGACCAGGGCCGCCGCCCGACCCTGGACTCCTTCAGCGAGCAGACCGGGATCGCGGTCACCTATACCGAGGACATCAACGACAACGACGAGTTCTTCGGCAAGATCAGCCCGGTGCTCACCCAGGGCGCCGACCCCGGCCGGGACCTGATGGTGGTCAGCGACTGGATGGCCGGACGGTACGTCTCACTGGGCTGGGTGCAGGCGATGGACCGGGCCAACCTGCCCCACGTGACCGCCAACCTGGACCCGCAGCTCGCGAACCCGGCCTTCGACCCCGGGCGCCGGCGCAGCGTGCCGTGGCAGTCCGGGATCACCGGCATCGCGTACAACCGCAAGGCGCTCGGCCGGGAGATCAAGTCCACCGCCGACCTGTGGGCGCCCGACCTCAAGGGCCGGGTCACGCTGTTCGCCGGGCTCGACGAGGCGCTCGGGCTGCTGATGCTCTCCCAGGGCGCGGACCTCGCGACGTTCACCGCGGACGACGCCGACAAGGCGATGGACCTGGTGCAGAAGATGGTCGACACCGGCCACATCCGCCGCTTCACCGGCAACGACTACACCAGCGACCTCGCCTCCGGCGCGGCGCTCGCCTGCCAGGCCTACTCCGGCGACGCCGTCCAACTCACCGCCGAGAACCCGGACATCGGGTTCGTCGTGCCGGAGGAGGGCGGCGAGCTGTGGGCGGAGAGCCTGATGGTGCCCAACCGGGCCGTCCACAAGCGCAACGCCGAACTGCTGGTCGACTACTACTACCAGCCCGAGGTGGCCGCCGAACTCGCCGCGTTCGTCCAGTACATCTGCCCGGTGCCGGCCGCCCGCGAGGTGCTGGCGGCCAGCGGCGACAAGGAGAAGGCCGAACTCGCCGAGAACCCGCTGGTGTTCCCGACCGAGGAGATGCGCGCCAGGCTGCGCACCATGCGCGACGTCACCTCGGCGGAGCGGCCCGGACTGCACAAGGTCTGGGGCCGCATCACCGGGGTGTGACGCCGGTGCGTCAGCGCCGTACCGCGTCCAGGGCGAGCAGCGCCACGTGCAGGGAGAGGCAGGACTCCACCTGGTCGAGGTCGACGCCGAGGATCCGCTCGACCTTGTGCAGCCGGTCGTAGAACGACGGCCGGGACAGGTGCGCGGCGTCCGCCGCGGCCGACTTGTTCCGGCCCTGCTCCAGGTAGATCCGCAGCATCTGCACCAACTGGCCGTTGTGCTCGGCGTCGTGGGCCAGCAGCGGACCCAGCTCCCGCTCCACGTAGGTCTGCAGCCGGGCGTCGTCGCGCAGCAGGTGGAGCAGGCCGCGCAGTCGGACGTCCGGCAGCCGGTAGTAGGAGCTGCGGCCGCCGCCGGGCACGTCGTGCAGGGCGGCGTCGGCGACCTGGGCGGCCTCCAGCAGGGTGCGCCGGGCGTCGCGGACCGAGCCGACCGAGGAGCCGACCGCGACCACCGGGCCCGCCGGGTCGGCGCCCTCCCGGCCGGCCTCGGCGGACATCCGGCGCAGCGTCGCCGAGAAGGTGTCCAGCGAGGCGTGCTCCTCCTGCTGGGCGCCGAGCGAGATCAGCAGGCCGACGGCCTCGTCGTCGAGCGCGCCGACCAGCGCGGAGAGCCGGCTGGCCCGGACGGCGCCCGCGGCCAGTTCGGTGAAGTCGCGCAGCCGGGCCTGCGCCTCCAGCGCGGCCGGGATCGGCCCGCGCCGCTGGCGCAGCACCACGCCGACCAGCCGTCGGCCCTCCAGTGGGACGCCGAGCGCCTGGGCGCGCAACGCGGCCTCGGAGACGGTCAGCGCGTGGGTGAGGATGCCGGAGAGCAGGGTGCGGTGGGTCTGCCGCTCCAGGCTCTCCCGGTCGCGCACCACCAGCCGGTTGAGCGCCAGCGCGGACGCGCCGCGCTCCAGCAGCATGGCGTGCGGGTGGGTCTCGCCCTCGGGCAGCGGGCCGGGCTCCTGGACCAGCACCAGCCGGCCCCAGTCCTGGCCTCGGGCGCCCACGGTGGTGACCAGCCAGCCGCTGCGCGGGTCGTGCCCGGTGCGGCCGGCCGGCCGGACCCCGCGCGAGCGGCGCTCCCAGTCCTCCAGCACCTCGGCCTCCGGGCGCCCGGCGGTGTCGTGGGCGAGCACCTGGTGGGCCAGGTTCTCCAGGATGACGGGGCCGCCCGCCATCCGGGCCACCTGGCGGACCACCTCCGGCGGCTCGGCGCCCTCCACCACCAGCTCGTTGAACACCTGGTGGACGGACTCGGAGATGCGCAGCTGCTCCAGCTGGGCGTTGACCACCAGGGCGTGCACGGCCTCGGTCACGGCGACGAAGCGCAGCTCGCGGCGGAGCGTGATCAGCGGCAGCCCGCGCTGTTCGGCGGCGTTCACCAGGGCGCGGGGGAGCGTGTCGAAGTAGCGCCGCCCGTACTCGACGACCAGGCCGGCCACCCCGACCTCGTCCAGCTCGCGGACGTAGCGGGCCAGGCCCTCGCGGTCCTCGGGCAGGGCGATGCCGGTGGTCAGCACCAGTTCGCCGCCGCGCAGCATCCCGGCGACGTCGGGCAGTTCGCTGACGTGGACCCAGCGGACCGGCCGCTCCAGGTGGCCGGCGCCGGCCACGACCTGGGGGAGGCCGCGCCGCATCACCTCCAGGTCGAGTACGCGGGCGACGGTGGGGAGCATCGCGGGGCCTCCGGGGCCGTGTGGGGCCGGCATGGGGGATCGGAGTCGGTCATCGGGAATGGGCACGGTGTCGGGCACGGTGTTCAGGTCACAGTGTCTCGTCACAGTGTCAGGCAAATCATCCATTGCCGCGACGACCTGTTGCCCTGCCCGCATCCTTGCACCCTGTAAGGCCCTTCACGCCTCGGTTGTCGCAGTGGCCCTTGTCACGCCCCGGCGGCAACGGGCATGGTCAGCGGGTCGGCTGTGGCGGAAAACCGATCCCGCGCCGGAATCCGTCGCGTTAACACGAACGCAACCGTGGAATCCCTTGTCCGGATCGTTCCGGACTGTCAGGATCGCCCAACCCCGATGATCGACCGGACGGATTCCCGCACCCCCGCGCAGACCCCCACCGCGGAGGCGGCAGTCCGTCGCTCAGTCGTACCACCGGCACATGGAGGAACCAGATGGACCTGACCGACTTCGGCGCGGGCGCGCAGTACATCGCCGGCCGCCAGGCCCGGGGCAGCGGCGAACCCTTCCAGGTCGTCAACCCCGCCGACGGCAGCGTGGTCGAGCAGGTCGCCCTGGCCACCACCGGGGACGTCGACGCCGCCGTCGCCGCGGCGAAGGCCGCCCTGCCGGACTGGTCCTCGGCCACTCCCGGCGCGCGCTCCGAGGCGCTGACCAGGCTGGCCGCCGTACTGACCGACGCCTGCGGCGACCTCGCCCGGGTGGAGACCGCGCAGACCGGCAAGCCGGTCAAGCTCGCCACCGAGTTCGACGTCCCCGGCACGATCGACAACGCCGCGTTCTTCGCCGGCGCCGCCCGCAACCTGGAGGGCAAGGCGGCCGGCGAGTACTCGGGCGACCACACCTCCTACGTCCGGCGCGAGGCGATCGGCGTGGTCGGCTCGATCTCACCGTGGAACTACCCGCTGCAGATGGCCGCCTGGAAGATCCTCCCGGCGATCGCGGCGGGCAACACCATCGTGCTCAAGCCGGCCGAACTGACCCCGCTGACCTCGCTGATGTTCGCCCGGGCGTGCACGGCGGCGGGCATCCCGGACGGCGTGGTGAACGTGGTCACCGGCGCCGGGCGCACCGCCGGCGAGCACCTGGTCGGACACCCGGACGTCGCGATGGTCTCCTTCACCGGCTCCACCGCGGTCGGCCGGCGGGTCGCCGAAATCGCCACCGCGAGCGTCAAGCGCACCCACCTGGAGCTCGGCGGCAAGGCCCCGTTCGTGGTCTTCGACGACGCCGACCTGGACGCCGCCGTCCACGGCGCCGTCGCCGCCTCGCTGATCAACGGCGGCCAGGACTGCACCGCCGCCACCCGCGCGTACGTCCAGCGCCCGCTGTACGAGGCCTTCGTGGCCGGGGTGGCCGAACTGTTCGCGGCGATCCGGATCGGTGACCCGCTGAACCCGCGGACCGACCTCGGCCCGCTGGTCTCCCACGCCCACCGGGACCGGGTGGCCGGCTTCGTGGAGCGAGCCCGCTCCTACGCCACCGTGGTCACCGGCGGCCGCGTGCCCATGGTCGGCCACGACGGCACCGACCTCACCCGGGGCGCGTACCACCAGCCCACCCTGATCACCGGCGCGGCCCAGGACAGCGAGGTCGTGCAGGGCGAGATCTTCGGCCCGGTGCTGGTCGTGCTGCCCTTCGACGGCGACGACGAGGGCCTGCGGCTCGCCAACGACACCCCGTACGGCCTGGCCGCCTCCGCCTGGACGAGCAACGTGCACCGCTCGCTGCGCGCCACCCGGGAGCTCGCGGCCGGGTGCGTCTGGGTCAACGACCACATCCCGATCATCAGCGAGATGCCGCACGGCGGCTACAAGGCGTCCGGCTACGGCAAGGACATGTCCCAGTACTCGCTGGACGAGTACACCCAGGTCAAGCACGTCATGTTCGACACCACCGCGGTGGCCCGCAAGGACTGGCACCGCACCGTCTTCGGAGACAGATAACCCCCGGACCAGGGCGCTTCCCCCACGCCCCACTTCTCCCCCAGGAGGCCCGTTCCATGGCGTTCAACGAGCTCACCGAAGGTCTGCCCGAACCGGTCCGCAGGGCCTGGGAGCGCAGCCTGACCAGCGGCCGGGCCGCACTGGGCCGCCGCGCCCTGCTGCGCGCCGCCGCCCTGACCGCGGGAGCGGGCACCCTGGCCGCGTGCGGAATCCCGGCGGCCTCCCGGACGACCGGTGACTCCACCGCCAACGCCGCCAAGGACCTGTCGGACACGGAGAAGGAGGTCGACTTCTCCAACTGGCCCCTGTACGTCGACACCGACGAGAAGGACAAGGAGAAGCACGGCACCCTGGAGGCCTTCACCCAGGCCACCGGGATCAAGGTCAAGTACAACGAGGACGTCAACGACAACGTCGAGTTCTTCGGCAAGATCAAGCCGCAGCTCGCCTCCGGCCAGGACACCGGCCGCGACCTGATGGTGCTCACCGACTGGATGGCCGCCCGGATGATCCGGCTCGGCTGGGTGCAGAAGCTCGACCCGGTGAACGTCACCACCGCGATCACCAACGTCGAGGCGCGCTTCCGCGCCCCGGACTGGGATCCGGGGCGGCTCTACTCCTACCCGTGGGCGGGCATCCAGGTCGTCGTCGCGTACAACCGGAAGGCGACCAGGGGCAAGGAGGTCACCAGCGTCTCCCAGCTGCTGGACGACCCCGAGTTGAAGGGCCGGGTCACCTTCCTGTCCGAGATGCGCGACAGCATCGGGATGGTCCTGCTGGACATGGGCAAGGACCCGGCGAAGTTCACCGCCGACGACTACGACGCCGCGATCGCCCGGGTGCAGAAGGCCGTCGACAGCAAGCAGATCCGCCGCTTCACCGGCAACGACTACGGGCAGGAACTCTCCTCCGGCGACATCGCGGCCTGCGTCGCCTGGGGCGGGGACCTGATCCAACTGCGCGTCGACAACCCGGACATCGAGTTCGTCGTGCCGGAGAAGGGCTTCATCTCCTCGACCGACAACCTGCTGGTCCCGGCGAAGGCCCGGCACAAGACGAACGCGGAGAAGCTGATCGACTTCTACTACCAGCCGAAGATCGCGGCGCAGCTGGTCGCGGGCATCGGCTACGTCTCCGCCGTCACCGGGATGAAGGACGAGCTCGCCACCCTCGCCCCGGACTCCGCGGCCAACCCGCTGGTCGTCCCCACCCCCGAGATGGCGGCCAAGGCGCACGTGTTCCGCACGCTCACCGAGAGCGAGGAGAGCGACTTCGAGCAGAAGTTCTCCAAGCTCATCGGCGCCTGACCCCCGTTCCCGGCCGAGAAACCCAGGAAGACACCACTCCATGACAGACCAGCAGCGCGACGCGGCCGCCGGCGGCGACGTCCGGCTCACCGGCATCGGCAAGACCTACGGCTCGTTCACCGCCGTCCACCCGCTCGACCTGACCGTCCCCCAGGGCTCCTTCTTCGCCCTGCTCGGCGCCTCCGGCTGCGGCAAGACCACCACCCTGCGCATGATCGCCGGCCTGGAGGAGCCCACCAGCGGCACCGTCCTGATCGGCGGCCAGGACGTCACCGCCCTGCCCCCGTACAAGCGGCCGGTGAACACCGTCTTCCAGAGCTACGCGCTCTTCCCGCACCTGGACATCTTCGAGAACGTCGCCTTCGGCCTGCGCCGGCGCGGAAAGAAGGACGTCCGGAAGCAGGTCGACGACATGCTGGAACTCGTCGAGCTCGGCCAGTACGCCCGGCGCAAGCCGCACCAGCTCTCCGGCGGCCAGCAGCAGCGCGTCGCCGTCGCCCGCGCGCTGATCAACCACCCGCAGGTGCTGCTCCTGGACGAGCCGCTCGGCGCGCTCGACCTCAAGCTCCGCCGCCAGATGCAACTGGAACTCAAGCGGATCCAGACCGAGGTCGGCATCACCTTCGTCCACGTCACCCACGACCAGGAGGAGGCCATGACCATGGCCGACACCATCGCGGTGATGAACGGAGGCCGGGTCGAGCAACTGGGCGCGCCCGCCGACCTGTACGAGAACCCCGCCACCACCTTCGTGGCCAACTTCCTCGGACAGTCCAACCTGCTGCCCGCCGAAGTCACCGGCACCGGCGGCGGCGACCTGCTGCTGAGCGCGGCCGGCACCCGCCTCACCGTGCCGAAGGCGCGCTGCGCCACCGACGCCAAGCGTGTTCACCTGGGCGTGCGCCCGGAGAAGATCACCATCACGCACGCCTCCGAGGAGGTCGCCGACGGCCGCAACAAGCTGGCCGGCACCGTGGTCGACTCCAGCTTCATCGGCGTCTCGACCCAGTACGTGGTGCGCACCGACGGTGGCCAGGAAGTCGCCGTCTTCGAGCAGAACATGGAGCGCGACGCCCGGATCGTCCCCGGCGCCCCGGTCCTGCTGCACTGGAACCCGGCGCACTCCTTCGCCCTGGACGCCTCGCAGGCGATCGACGCAGGCACCGCGGAGGAGGCCGCATGACCGCCACCACCCCGGCCGCACCGCCCCAGGTCATCCCCCTGACGGAGCCGGCGCCCAAGGCGAGGCGCAAGCTCACCCCGTACTGGCTGCTGCTGCCCGGCATAGCCTGGCTGGTCGTCTTCTTCGCCGTGCCGATGCTCTACCAGGCGTCCACCTCGCTGCAGACCGGCTCGCTCGAAGCGGGCTTCAAGGTCACCTGGCACTTCGCGACCTACTGGGACGCCCTGGTCGAGTACAAGTGGCACTTCGTCCGCTCGTTCTCCTACGCGGCCGTCGCCACCGTGCTCTGCCTGGCCGTCGGCTACCCGCTCGCGTACACGATCGCCTTCAAGGCGAGCAAGCGCTGGCGCAACGTCATCCTGATCCTGGTCATCGCGCCGTTCTTCACCAGCTTCCTGATCCGCACGCTGGCCTGGAAGACCATCCTGTCCGACGGCGGCCCGGTGGTCGGCGCGCTGAACGCGCTGCACGTCCTCGACCTCACCAACCTCGTCGGCCTGACCGACGGCGACCGGGTGCTGGCCACGCCGCTCGCCGTGGTCTGCGGCCTGACGTACAACTTCCTGCCGTTCATGATCCTGCCGCTGTACACCTCGCTGGAACGGATCGACCCGCGCCTGCACGAGGCGGCCGGCGACCTCTACGCCCGGCCGTTCACGACCTTCCGCAAGGTCACCTTCCCGATCTCGCTGCCGGGCGTGGTCGCGGGCACCCTGCTGACCTTCATCCCGGCCTCCGGCGACTACATCAACGCCCAGCTGCTGGGCTCGCCGAGCGAGCAGATGGTCGGCAACGGCATCCAGAAGCAGTTCCTGAACGTGCTCGACTACCCCACGGCGGCCGCGCTGAGCTTCATCCTGATGGCCCTGATCCTGGGCATGGTGACGGTCTACATGCGCAAGGCCGGGACGGAGGAACTGGTCTGATGTCCCGAGTGATCAAGTGGATCCGGGCCCACCTGGTGGTGCTGGCCGGCCTGCTGGCCCTCGCCTACCTGGTGCTGCCCAACCTGGTCGTGCTGGCCTTCTCGTTCAACAAGCCGGTGGGCAAGTTCAACTACGAGTGGAATGAGTTCTCCACCGACGCCTGGACCAACCCCTGCGGCGTCGCCGACATGTGCCAGTCGCTCTCGCTCAGCCTGCAGATCGCGGTGTTCGCCACCATCGGCGCCACCGTGCTCGGCACCATGGTCGCCTTCGCGCTGGCCCGCCACCGCTTCCGCGGCCGCTCGGCCACCACCGCGATGATCTTTCTGCCGATGGCCATGCCCGAGGTGGTCATGGCCGCCTCGCTCGGGACGCTCTTCCTCAACATGCGCATCCCGTTCGGCTTCACCACCATCCTCATCGCGCACATCATGTTCTGCCTCAGCTTCGTGGTGACGGCGGTCAAGGCCCGCGTGATGAGCATGGACCCGAGGCTTGAGCAGGCCGCCCAGGACCTCTACGCGACCCCCACCCAGACCTTCCTCCGGGTCACCCTGCCGCTGGTGGCCCCCGGCATCGCGGCGGGCGCGCTGCTCAGCTTCGCTCTCTCCTTCGACGACTTCATCATCACCCAGTTCAACTCGGGCCCGACCACGGTCACCTTCCCGATGTTCGTCTGGGGCGCCTCCCAACGCGGCATCCCGGTGCAGGTGAACGTCATCGGCACCGCGATGTTCGCCGCCGCCGTCGCGCTGACCGTCGCCGGCCAGTGGCTCGGCAACCGAAGGAAGGCCGCCGCCTGACGTACGGTCGGCCTGACGTACGGCCGGTCAGCGGTGGCTCGATCTGTCCTCTATCCGTAGAAAGTGGCTGATAATGCATGGAATCCGCCCGCGCACTCAGTGACGCCAGGCCCACCCCCTTCTGGCTGGAGGACCCGGGCCGGCCGGCCGCACTGCCCGCCCTGGTCGGCGGCACCACCTGCGACCTGCTGGTCGTCGGCGGCGGCTACTCCGGCCTGTGGACCGCCCTCATCGCCAAGGAACGCGACCCCTCGCTGGACGTCGTCCTGGTCGAGGGCAACGAGGTCGGGTGGGCCGCGTCCGGGCGCAACGGCGGATTCTGCGCGGCCAGCCTCACCCACGGCTTCGGGAACGGCCTGGAACGCTGGCCCGCCGAACTCGCGCAGCTGGAACGCCTCGGCGCCGCCAACCTGGACGGCATCGAGGACACCCTCAAGCGCTACGGGATCGACGCCGAGTGGGAGCGCACCGGCGAGATCGACGTCGCCACCCAGCCCCACCAGGTCGAGGAACTCCACGAGGTCGCCGAGGCGGTCGCCCGGTACGGCCTCGACATCACCGTCCTGGACGCCGACCAGCTGCGCGCCGAGGTGAACTCGCCGACCTTCCTCGGCGGCCTCTGGGACAAGGAGGGCGTGGCGATGGTCCACCCCGCCAAACTCGCCTGGGGCCTCAAGGACGCCTGCCTGGGCCAGGGCGTGCGGATCTTCGAGCACACCCGGGCCACCGACCTCCGGGAGTACGGCAGCGGCATGGCCGCCCGCACCCCGTACGGCCGGGTCTTCGCCCGGCGGGTCGCGCTCGGCACCAACGTGTTCCCGTCCCTGCTCAGGCGCGTCCGTCCGTACATCGTCCCGGTGTACGACTACGCGCTGATGACCGAGCCGCTCAACGACGAACAGCTCGCCTCGATCGGCTGGAGCGGACGGCAGGGGCTCGGCGACAGCGCCAACAAGTTCCACTACTTCCGGCTCTCCGCCGACAACCGGATCCTCTGGGGCGGCTACGACGCGGTCTACCACTACGGCGGCCACGTCCGGCACGAGTACGACCAGCGGCCGGAGACCTTCCGGACCCTCGCCGGCCACTTCTTCCGCTGCTTCCCGCAGCTGGAAGGGCTGCGCTTCACCAACGCCTGGGGCGGCGCGATCGACACCTGCAGCCGGTTCTCGGCGTTCTTCGACACCGCGAACCGGGGCAAGGTCGCGTACGCGGCCGGCTACACCGGGCTCGGCGTCGGCGCGACCCGCTTCGGCGCCGAGGTGATGCTCGACCTCCTCGCGGGCGAACGCACCGAGCGCACCGCGCTGGAGATGGTGCGCAGCAAGCCGCTGCCGTTCCCGCCCGAGCCGGTGCGCTGGGCCGGCATCGAGATCACCACCCGGTCGCTGGAACGGGCCGACCGCAACGGCGGCCACCGCAACCTGTGGCTGCGCACGCTCGACCGGCTGGGGCTGGGCTTCGACAGCTGACCTCGTCATGTGCCGCCGAGTGCTGTGCAGCCGAGTGCCGTGGCGCCGAGTGTTGTGCCGCCGAGTGCCGCAAGTAATGTGCCGCCGACCCGTGTAATCGGAACCCGCCGCCTGCCTCTCCTTGGTGACGGCGGGTTTCGATCTTCCCCGCCGCGCCCGAACAGGACGAACGGCAAGAAGCGGGGACAGACATGGAGAGCACCGGACTGCACTGGCTCGCCCAGGTGGCACCGGACCCGGAGTCCTTCCGGAAGCACTGGGAGCGCACCGGGCTGAGCCTGATGCTGCTACCGGCCGGCCGCCGCTGGGACGTCCTCACCGTCCCCGGACGGCTCGGGCACCCGGCGCTGGAGATCCTGGACACCGGCCCCTGCGGGCCGGCCCTCACCGACTTCGGCGACGAGCACGTCAGCTTCCTGGTGCCGGTCGGCACCGCCGCACGCTGGGTCGGTACGGGCGTACGCGGCGCGGGCGAGGGCACCTGGATCGTCGTCCCGCACCCCGAGCGCAGGAGCCGGGGGGTGCGCTGGCTGGTCCCGCCGGACGGCTCCGGGCGGCTCGTCGACCCGGTGCTGCTGGAGCTCGCCCTGCACGAGGCCGTGGCGAGGGGCAGCGGGTGGTGAGGGGCGGCGGGTGGTGAGGGGCGGCGGGTGGTGAGGGGCGGCGGGGACGGCGGTGGGGTCGGCGATGGCGCGTGGCGCGCGGAGCGGGCGGTCGCGTCAGACTGGAGGCGTGACCACCGCCCCGCACGCCGTCGACGCGTCCCTCCGCCCGGGCCCGGCCCAGCTGCGCCTGGCCGCCCTGGCCGCGCCGGTCTGCCACCGGTACGGCCTCGCCCTGGCCGGCGGGCACGCGCTGCGCGCCCACGGCGTCGCGGCCTGCCCGCAGGACGGCCTCACCCTGGCGACCGGAGCGGCCGACCTGCCGGAAGTGGCCGACGCATTGGCCGACGCGTACCGGGCCGCGGGCGGCGGGGTCGCCGAGCGGCCGGGCACGCCCCGGCTGGAGCAGCTCGCCGTCCGGCTGGCGCTGGGCGGGCGGTCCCACTCGGTGGAGCTGCGCAAGGAACCGCTCGGCCACCGGCCGGTCCGGCTCGACCTGGGCGCTCCCGGGCCAGACGAGCCGCCGGTGGTGCTGCCGGTCGTCGCCCTCGAGGACGCGGCGGCACTGACCACCGCACTGCTCGTCGACCGGGGCATGCCGCGCGACCTGATCGACGCGCACGCCCTCACCCGGTCCTACCGGGAGGGCGAACTGCTCGCGCTGGCCGGGGAGTTGGACCCGGATTTCCAGCCCGCGACGCTCGCCGACCGGCTGGAGACGCTCGCCGAGGCGGCGGACGGACGCTTCCGTGCCCGGGGGCTCCCGGCCGGGGCGGTGGACGGGCTGAAGCGGTGGGCGCTGGCGTGGGCACAGGACCTGCGGCTGGACCTGCTGGAGACCCAGGAGGCGGTGGACGGGCTGCACGATCCGTACCTGGAGGACGGCGAGGAGGCCTGAACCCGGCCTGGGCATCGCGCGTCGCGGCGGTCCGGGCACACGTTCGGCGCCGCCACTTTCGGCGTAGTGACCGGACGACCTGTAAGGCTGAATCGACGATCCCCGTCAGCCTGGTCGTTGAGCCCGGCCGGGGCGGCCACCAGACTGGAGAAGAGAGCGCGGTAGCCCCGTGAATCCCGTCGCCCGGCCCCTACGGGCGGCGCCAGACCGGACCGGTGGCAGGACGCCGCCCGGGACTTCGGAGGCAGACGGACCTTGAGCAGGAACATCATTCACTGGATCGGCGGCCAGCCGGTCGCCACCGCCGGTGCGGCGCCCCGCCGCGGTGACATCTTCGACCCGGCCACCGGCCAGGTCGCCGGCCACGTCGACTTCGCGGAGATCGCCGAGGTCGACCAGGCCGTGGCCGCGGCCGCCTCCGCCTTCACCGAGTGGCGCACCGCCTCGGTCGCCAAGCGGGCGACGGTGCTCTTCGCCTTCCGCGAGCTGCTGAACGCCCGCCGCGACGAGCTGGCCTCGATCATCGTGGCCGAGCACGGCAAGGTGCACTCCGACGCCCTGGGCGAGATCGCCCGCGGCCTGGAGGTCGTGGAGTACGCCTGCGGCATCCCGCAGCTCATCAAGGGCGGCTTCACCGAGCAGGCCTCGACCGGCATCGACGTCTACTCGATCCGCCAGCCGCTCGGCCCGGTCGCGATCATCTCGCCGTTCAACTTCCCGGCCATGGTGCCGATGTGGTTCTTCCCGATCGCCATCGCGGCGGGCAACACCGTCGTGGTGAAGCCGTCGGAGAAGGACCCGTCCGCAGCGGTCTTCCTCGCCGAGCTGTGGAAGGAGGCCGGCCTGCCCGACGGCGTCTTCAACGTCGTGCACGGCGACAAGGTGGCCGTCGACCGCCTGCTGGAGCACCCGGACATCAAGTCCGTCAGCTTCGTCGGCTCCACCCCGATCGCCCGCTACGTCTACGAGACCGGCACCCGCTACGGCAAGCGCGTGCAGGCCCTGGGCGGCGCCAAGAACCACATGCTGGTCCTGCCCGACGCCGACCTCGACCTGGCCGCCGACGCCGCCGTCAACGCCGGCTTCGGCGCGGCCGGCGAGCGCTGCATGGCGGTGTCCGTCCTGGTCGCGGTCGACCCGGTCGGCGACGAGTTGGTCGAGAAGATCAAGCAGCGGATCGCCACCCTGAAGGTCGGCCCGGGCTGCAACGGCGACTCCGAGATGGGCCCGCTGGTCACCGGCCAGCACCGCGACAAGGTCACCTCCTACGTGGAGTCCGGCCTCGCCGACGGTGCCGAGCTCGCCGTGGACGGCCGCAAGCACCCGGTCACCGCCGAGGACAAGGACGGCACCCCGACGGCCGACGGCTTCTGGCTCGGCCCCACGCTGTTCGACCACGTGAAGCCCGGCATGTCCGTCTACAACGACGAGATCTTCGGCCCGGTCCTCTCCGTCGTGCGCGTCTCCTCCTACGAGGAGGGCCTGGCGCTGATCAACGCCAACCCGTACGGCAACGGCACCGCCCTCTTCACCAACGACGGCGGCGCGGCCCGGCGCTTCCAGTTCGAGGTGGAGGTCGGCATGGTCGGCATCAACGTGCCGATCCCGGTGCCGGTCGCCTACTACTCCTTCGGCGGCTGGAAGGCCTCGCTCTTCGGCGACACCCACGCGTACGGCCCGGACGGCGTGCACTTCTTCACCCGCGGCAAGGCCGTCACCCAGCGCTGGCTGGACCCGTCGCACGGCGGTATCAACCTGGGCTTCCCCACCAACAGCTGAGAACCCCAGCCGGGAGCAGCCCCCGGCGCTCAGCGCCCGCCCGCCGGCCGGCCCCCTCTCCCAGGGGTTCCGGTCGGCGGGCGTTCGCCTGCCGTTTGCATCCGCGTGCAGGAGCGCGTAGAGTTCTTCGAGCTGCCTGGCTGGGAGCACCGGACACGCGTCTGCGCGGACGGTCCCGGGGTAGCCAATCCTCTGAAACACCATTTCCCAGGTTTGGGCTGGGTCGCGTCGGCATTTTCGATTCGCGGCTCGGTGCTTATTTGGCGTGGGCGTTTTATCGGATTGCGGCTGGATTCGCCTTTCGAGGCGGGGATCGGCTAGAGTTTGAAACGTCGGACAGGGCGTCAAGCCCCGGAAGACACCGGCGAGTTGGATGAACGAAGCCCCGGAAACGGAGCGGAAAACATCTGATAAGCTGGGAACACGAAAGAACGAAGCCCGGAGGGTCCGCTGG
>NZ_JBVOOL010000024.1:0-95046 GCF_055664045.1 Kitasatospora sp. NPDC023385
CGACATCTCGAAGCGTGAGGGGCGGCCGCCTCTGCTGTCTCGCGAAGAACCGCAGATCAGCAGGTTGGGTGACCTGCGAGGTTAAACAACAAGCTTATGCGCGTACTTGGGTGTCTTCCATGAGCGCCCACCCATATTATCCAGGTGATATACAGTGGATGGTATGGGTGAGCGCTACTCCATCGAACTGGAGCCGGAGGTGCGTCTCTGGTTGGCGAGTCTCACCCCGCAGCACTATCGGCAGGTCGAGGAGAAGGCGGATCTCCTTGCGGAGTATCCGACCACATTGGACGAGCCGCACTCACGGAACCTGGGCGACGGGGTACGGGAACTGCGCCTCGGCCTCAGCGGAAACGCTGTGCGTGTCACCTACTGGCTGGCACCTGGACGCCGCGTCGTTCTGCTCACCGTCTTCCGCAAGACCCGAATGCGCGAAGAGGCGGAGGTCAAGCGGGCCAAGGCTGCCAAGCTGGTGTGCGAGGCGGGGCATCCGGGAGCTCATGAGATCTACACGCGCAACACGGCGGAGGAGGAGCGGTGAACCACGCACGCTGGCAGCTGGCTCGGGACAAGCGCGCGCTGCACGGGGAGTTCGAGCCCCCCGCGATCGTCGCCGAGCGAGAGCAGATCCGTCTGGCTATGGCGCTCGGTCAGCTGGTCTACGACCGGCGCACCCAGCTGGGCCTGAGCGAGGACGAGCTGGCGATTCGCCTCGGTGTCACCGCCGACGAGGTGGAACACCTCGAGGTTGGGGGAGTTCTCCCGGTCACCTCGGAGTTGCTGCTCCGGATTGCCGCGGCTCTGGAGGTGTCCGTGGACGTCCACCTCGCGATCTCGGGCACAGCAGTCAGCTTCACCGCTCGCGCTGCCTGAGAGGGCGTCATGGACTTCGGCCAGCACTTGTCGGCCGCTCTACGCGAGAGACGAAGGCAACTGGGAATCTCCCAGGCCGAACTCGCCCGGCGGGCCGGCATGACGCAGCCTGGCATCTCCCGCGTGGAACTGGGAGAAACCACCCCCACTCTCCCCCTCCTGACACGGCTCGCCGAGGCGCTGGAGGCGGACCTCGACATCCAGCTGGCCCCGTTGGACGGAAGGACGACGATGCGCTTTGTGCCCCGCCGGCGCATCGACGCGGCGTGACGCGGGGTTGGCAGCGTTGAGTTGAAGACGAGGAGGGCTGACCGTCCGCCGTCGCGTTGGCGTCAAACAACACGAAAATGCCCCCGAAGCGAGCTGCTTCGAGGGCATCGTGCCTGGTCCGGGCTGGTGGCCAGGGCCGGGGTCGAACCGGCGACCTTCCGCTTTTCAGGCCAAGCCAGGGCGGTGAGATGCCCCAGTTTGGGTGATTCTGCCGTCCGTGGACGGCTGCCCTTGGACGTCGCCATCCGGGCCGGTTGGCGTCAGCGTTGGCGTCAATCGGGAAGCAGCCCGAGGCATGGTGGCCGGTAGGACGGAGGCTCGGGGTGCCATGCGGGGCACCTCACCTATCGCCTGGTCGTGCGATGGGTGAGGTGCCTCTGCCTCTACGAGTCCTTCTGCGAAAACAGCCAGGTCTCGAAGCCGGACAGGAACTCTCCCATCGCCCCGAGCGATGACGGGTCTGCCTCGTACTGGAACGACAGGTTGACCTCGTACAGCTTGTAGGCGGGCCCTGCGTCGCGCGCTGCTGCAGCGACGGCTGCCAGCGCGTGGACCGCGTCGTCGCGCCTACCGGTCTCGACTGACTCGATGAGCTCGGGCCAGAGGTTGTCTCCGATGTGGTCGAAGAGCTCCATCAGGTGCAGGCCGGCCTTGTGGGCACGGTTACGGATGGCCTCCTGCTCGGCGCTCCGGTGGTCCTCAGCCCATCGGTCGTCCTGCTCGTCCGGTTCCGACCAGTCGGCCATTTCGTTCTGGAACTGGCGGTCGAGGTCCTCCTGGGTCAGCCGCGGGTGCTCGAAGGCAGGCGTTTCCCCAGCATTGAACAGCTCGATCGGCACCGTGAGGTCGGGGGTGGGCGTGCCCTCCAGGAGCGCGGTCAGCAGCAAGACGGCGTCGATCTTGGGAAGGATCTCCGCGACGTCCACGAGGCCCCCGAGGGTTCCGACCGCCTGCTCGACAGCCGAGTAGTCGTGCTCGGCGATCTGGTTGTCAAGGTCGAAATGAAGGTCGAGGATCGCACTGCCGATGCCGCGAAGGTCGTCCAGATGTGCGTCGACCTCGGCCTCGATGCGTTCGAGGGTCTGTCGAAGTTCGCGAGCCTCGGCGGCCTGTTCCTCAAGTGCGGCTACCGCTTTGGCAATCTCACTCACACCGTGCCCCTTGTCCCGTGAGGATCCGTCTCAACTTCCTGGACTGGCAACCCTATTACCAGCCGCGGACCCTGCGTCCGTACTCGGTATCGGGGTACAGCAGAGCGTCGGCGACCCGACCGCCGGCGTCCTTGGCGCCACCTCCGAAGTTCAGCACGCCGGCGGCGTTCGCGCTGGCGGCGATGCCGTCCCAGAAGCGGGCGTCGCGTTCCCAGCGCACGGAGTCCAGCAGTGCGGTCAGCTGGTCCTCGGTGAGCTGCTGGCCGGAGGCGGCCCAGTTGGTGGCCTGGTGAGCGGCGACGCCGAGGCCGGCCAGCACGGCAGGGGCGGAAATGGCGCTGCGGGAGGCGAAGTGCGGGTAGAGGCGGGCGATGAGCCGCGAGAGCAGCGGAACGAGCTGCTGCTCGATGTGTTCGGTGGTGACGCCCTCGGGCAGGGCGCCCTCGTGCACGGTCGCGGACGACAGCCCGAGCCCGCGCCGCCCATGCAGGCTGGTGATCACCAGCGCCCGGAGGGCGGAGAGAGTCACGACCTCCGGATCGGTCTTGGTCAGCTGCCGCTTGCGGGCCTGAACGAGCTTGGCGAACGGAATGATCTTCCCGTCGTGCTCGATCTTGACGGTGCTCGCGACGCGGTGGGCGAGCTGGGTGCCGATGTCGCGCTGGTCCATGGACATGGCCAGGTTCTTGGCGACGGGGACGCCCTCGACGTTGCGGTCGTAGAAGATCTGCCGGGCGTCCTCGACACTCAGGCCGAAGTACAGCTCGAACGGTACCCGGACGGCGCTCAGCTTCTGGTAGGTGGTTCCGAAGCGCTCCGGGTTGTCGTACAGCTCGTGCCAGGCGGTGACCTGGGTCTCGCCGTCGATGGCAACGACGGGGGAGCCCGGGAGGACGGTGACGGTACGGATGCCGCTGCCGGGTACCAGCTCCTCGCTCACGGCGCCGGGGTGCCCGTCCAGCCACAGGGTGATGGGCGGGGTCGACCACGCGCAGCCGTGGTCACCGTTGATCCCGGAAGCGATGTAGGAGGCGTACGAGACGACGTTCCGGCCCTTCTGAGATGCCTTCAGCATCCGCTGGACCAGCGCGCGAACCTCGGCGTGCCGGCGCAGAGTGCCGGAGGCGTACTTCAGGGCCCGCGTGTCCTCTTCGGCCTTCGGAGAGGGCACGAGCTGCAGGAGGGTCGGCAGTGCCATCGTTCCGATCACCGCGTCCGGGCGGAACGGGGTCACGGTCAGCTGGATGCCCTCAACGGTGGCGGTCGGCATGGTCAGGCTCATGGGGCGCTTCCTCTCGGTGCGACAGGCGGTGGGGCACGGCGGCGGTCCGCGGTGCTGGTCCGAACGACGAGTGGTGCGATCCGAGAGTGACCGTGCTGGCGCGACTCGAGCCACTCGTTACTTGATAACCGGGGTTATCAGTCCGCCGGGCAGATCTGCCGACGATGGCGTCCTAGAGTGGCGGCATCCGAAGCATCGAGAGTCGGCGATCGCCTCAACTCGAGGCCGCTTAGTGACCAGCCGAGAGAGGAGATCAGCGCCATGTCCGCCGAGTCGTTAATCCCTGGCACCGCGAGGGTGAGTGGCGGTGTGCTGCTGGTTTCCATGGCTGAGATCGCGGAACTGGCACAGGTCAAGCGGCCCGTGGTCTCCACCTGGCGCCGGAGATACGCCGACTTTCCCGCGCCCGCTGCCCAGAACGCCGGCCACCTCTTGTTCGAAGGTCAGCAGGTGGTCGAGTGGCTCACCGCTACCGGTCTGGGCAACACCCACCCGGGTCAGCTGCGCGCAGAGATCGTTCTCCACGGCATCGCCGCCCAGGCTGACCGAACCGACCCCCTTCGCACCGTCGAGATCCTCGGTGCCCTGCTGTGCCTGCGCCACCTGGACGAGCGGCCGGTCGCCGACGAGGCGATGGTGAGCAGGCCCGATGAAGCCCGTGACGTCCTCCTGCGCCGGGCCGAGCGTATGGACCCGGAGGATGAGTTCGTCCTTCGCGAGCTGCGCACGGCGGGTGCCGATGTAGTAGTCCCCCTCTCCCACCTGGCCGAAGCCATCGTGGAGGCCGCCTATGGAGAGCGGGGAGCGCACGAGTGGCTTCTTGCCTCGCGCTCCCGGCTCCGCCTGCCCGCGCTGACGGCCGATGCCTTGACCACCGAGCTCCAAAGTCTCGTCGTCGATCTCACCGACCTGCGAGGCCGCCTCGACCGACAAGGCTCGGTCACGCTTGCCGATCCGCATGCCCGCGCGGGCGACCTACTCGTTGCCCAAATCCGCGAGGCTGCTGCGCCTGACGCCATCACGGCCATGGCTGCCGACCCGGACGAGCGGCTGGCCCGTATCGCCCGGCGCCGCCTGCTGCTGGCCGGCATCGACGAGTTCTCGCTCGACGTCCAGGTCGGTCAGGCTCTCGAGGAGAGCTTCGCGGACCCTGACCTGATCGTCACCCAGCTTCCTTTCCAGCCCGGCGAAGACCGTTCGGTGCTCGCCGCTCTGGAGGGCATCGAGCGCATCGCCGACCTGCTTGGCCCCGGTTGTACTGCCCTTGTTCTCGGCCCGGCTGACGCACTCGTCGACGCTCTGCCCGGCACAGCGGAGTCCCAGCTGCGCTCCGCCCTGCTGCGAAGCAAGGTCGTGGAGGCTGTGGTCGCCCTGCCCGGCGGCGTGCTGCCCTACCGGCCTGGCTACCGCGCGGCGCTGTGGGTGCTCACCCGCGGCCAGGTCTCGTCGGCGGAGGGCAACGTGTTGCTTGCCGATATCAGTGCCGAGCCCCTCACCGAGGCGGTACGCATGCGGTTGGCCGAGGACATCCTTCTGTGGCGTGCCGAAGGCTTCCGTGCCCTCGACGGCCACGACCCTCGCTACGGTCGCGCGGTGCGCGTCGCCGAGCTGGACCATGCCTTCGGTGGCCCACTCACCCCGCCGGGTCCGCCCGCCTCCCAGATCCTGGCCCTTGCCGTCAGGGAGCGTCCCGCCCTCATCGCCGAGGCCGAGGGCCGCCTGGAGCGCGCTGCCAAGACAGGCCGATCGTACGACGACGAGTACGGCCCCTACCGGGGCGGCGTCGTTCGCCGCACCGGACCGCGTCCCCGCCGCACTACCCTCGGCGCGTTGATCGCCGAGGACCGGGTCACCAAGATCAAGGGCCACCGCCTTGACCAGCGGCACCTGACCGGAGGCGGCCAAGGTGGCCACCACACCGTGCTCGGCCCGGAGGAGGTCACCGGACGAAGTGCTGTCGGGGCCCGGCGCATTGACCGGCTAGTACTGGCGACGGCGTACGAGCAGGTCGCGCTCACCGAACCAGGTGATCTCGTCTACACACTGTCGCCCGAACTCGGCTTGCTCATCGACCATGACGGGTTCAGCGTTGCCGCCTTCCCGGCGCGGGTGCTGCGCGTCAACCCGGACGCCAAACGCCCGCTGACACCACGCGTGCTGGCAGCCCTACTTGGAGTAGCCCGAGGTGCCGGCCGCAGCCCCAGCGCCGTACGCCCTGCCCACCGCATCGAGGACTACGAGCTCCCCGACCTCGACCGCGACGACGTGGATCGCTTCGATGCACTACTGGCTGAGATCGAGCGCCGAGAGCGGATGCTGCGGACACAGGCTGATGCGCTCGTCGAGGCACGGCGACTGACTATCGCGGGCCTGGCCGACGGCACCCTCACCTTTGGTGATACGCGGCCCTTACCCCCGCGTTCCCTGCCAGACTGACCAATCGAACCACGGACCAGGAAGAAGGAACGATGCCCCCGCGCAAGCGAGCCACCACAGCTCAGGGCGAACTGCCCGGTGTCTCCAGCACCAAGGAGATCCAGGACATCCTGTGGAAGGCCGCGGATAAGCTCCGCGGCTCCATGGACGCCGCCCAGTACAAGGAGTTCGTCCTGGGCCTGGTGTTCCTGAAGTACGTCTCGGATGCCTTCGCTGAGCGGCGAGCGGAACTTGCTGCCGACCCGGAGCTGGCGGAGATCCCCGAGCACCGGCGGGCTGCATTCCTGGAGGAGAAGGACGAATACACCGAGAAGAACGTCTTCTGGGTGCCGCCCACTGCCCGCTGGGACTACATCGCTGAGAATGCGACCAGCGCGGAGGGCGGCGTCGGTAAGCTCCTCGACGACGCCATGGACGAGGTCATGAAGGCCAACAAGGCCCTCACCGGCGTCCTCCCGAAGATCTTCAACCGCGACAACGTCGACCGGAAGCGCCTGAAGGAGCTCGTTGACCTCATCAGCGATGCCCGCTTCACCGGGCACGGCGATCGTCCGGCACAGGACGTGCTCGGCGAGGTCTACGAGTATTTTTTGGAGAAGTTCGCGAGGGCTGAGGGCAAGCGCGCCGGCGAGTTCTACACTCCCGCGAGCGTGGTTCGGCTGCTCGTCGAGGTGCTGGAGCCGTACGAGGGGCGTGTCTACGACCCGGCCTGCGGCTCGGGCGGCATGTTCGTCCAGGCGGAGAAGTTCGTGCTTCGGCACCGAGGGCGCGACCATAGCCACGACATCGCCGTGTACGGCCAGGAGGCCAACGAGCGCACCTGGCGCCTGGCCAAGATGAACCTTGCCATCCACGGCATCGACCCCAAGGGCGTCGGCGACCGCTGGGCCGACACGTTCGCGGATGACAAACTGCCGGACCTCAAGGCCGACTTCATCATGGCCAACCCTCCGTTCAACATGTCCGACTGGGCGCGGAGGGCGGACGACCCGCGCTGGACGTACGGCGTCCCGCCGCAGTCCAACGCCAACTATGCCTGGCTCCAGCACATCCATTCCAAGCTGGGGGACCGCGGCAGCGCCGGCGTCGTCCTGTCCAACGGCTCCATGTCCTCAAAGCAGTCCGGCGAGGGCGAGATCCGCGCTGCGCTTGTCGAGGCCGACCTGGTCGCCTGCATGGTCGCCTTGCCGGGCAACCTGTTCCGCACCACGGCTATCCCGGCGTGCTTGTGGTTCCTCACCAAGGACAAGACCCCTCAAGGCGCCGAGGCCCTGACTGACCGGCGCAGCGAGGTGCTGTTCATCGACGCGCGTGCGATGGGAACGATGATCGACCGCACCGAGCGCATCCTCACGGACGAGGACCTGGAGAAAATCTCCGACACCTATCACGCATGGCGCGGCACCAAGTCCGCGAAGAAGAAGGCACTTTCGTACGAGGACATCCCCGGCTTCTGCTACAGCGCCACGCTGCAGGAGATCGCCAAATATGACCATGTGCTCACGCCGGCACGATATGTGGGAGCAGCGGAAGCTGAGGAGGACTCGGATGCCGAACCGGTCGAGGAGCGCATCGTACGCCTGACGAAGGAACTCCTTGCACACCTCGACGAGTCGGCGCGGCTGGACGCGGTGGTTCGGGAGCAGCTGGGGAGGATCGATGGCTGAGCGAACGGTGTCGCTTGCAGAGCTGGTCGACGAGAATCAGATTGAAGTCGGTGCTGGACGGCCTCGATCAGTCAACCAGGATCGGGATCCACTCCCCATTTTGAGGGTTGCAGATGTCTTGGATGGCAAGATTGGGTCATCCGATTACAGCTCATCTCTGGAGAGTCATTCTCGGGACCTTGGACCAAAGGTCTCACGTCCTGGAGACATTGTCCTCACCGTTAAGGGAACTGTGGGTCGGGTTGCCTTGATCCCAAGTGAAGGCCCGCGCTTTGCCTACAGCCCACAGTTGTGTTATTTTCGGCCGCGCGCGGATGGTCCACTGGTAGTGCGATATCTGTACTACTGGTTCAGGAGTGCCGATTTTTGGATTCAGGCGAATGCCCTAAAGGGGCAAACCGACATGGCGGACTTCATTAGCTTGGGTGACATTTTGTCGCTCAAGCTGCGGGTCCCCTCTCGGGCGCAGCAAGAGGATGTAGTTGGTGTCCTCGGGGTGCTGGACGACAAGATTGCCGTCAACGAGAGCATTGCGGCCAAGGCTCTCGATCTTGCTGACTCCCAATTTTCATCCATCGCCCGGGGGCTTGAATTCGGCTCCGCGACCTTTGGTTCTGTGGCCACGGTCGCCGGTGGTGGTACTCCCAGCACAAAGGAAGGTGAGTACTGGGGAGGTGGGATCTCGTGGGCGACTCCTTCTGACGTGACGGGGCTTTCGTCGCCGTATCTGTTTGAGACGGGAAGAACTATTACTTCCACGGGCCTGGAGAACTGCGCTTCTCAGCTCTACCCGGCGCAGTCCATCTTCATGACTTCGCGTGCAACTATTGGCGCATTTGCGCTTCCTCGGATGCCGACTGCTGTAAACCAGGGATTCATTGTGGTATTGCCGCCGAGCGATGAATTGCGTTGGTGGTTGTTGCATGAGATGCGATCTCGCGTGGACGAGATGATCAGCCTTGCAAACGGATCGACTTTCCTGGAGCTGAGCCGGAAGAACTTCAAGGCAATGCCGATTCGGCAGCCGAGCGATGAGATCCTCGCCGAGTTTGCCCGAGTCGCCGCTCCGCTACACGCCAGGGCTGCTCAGGCGGCCGACGAGTCCCGCACCCTCGCCGCCTTGCGTGACACCCTGCTTCCCCAACTCATGTCCGGCAAGCTGCGTGTCCGCGACGCGGAACGGATCGTGGAGGACGCCGTATGACCAGCGACAGCGCCAAGCACGATAGGAAGATGACGGAGTCCACCTGGGAGGGCCTGGCCATGGACGAGCTCGCCGAGCTTGCCTGGCAGCCCCTGTCCGGCAAGGAGATCGCCCCTGGTTCCGGGCACCGCAAGGACTGGGACGACCTGATCCTGCACGATGAGCTCAAGGCGGCGATCGAGCGGCTGAACCCGGACCTTCCGCCCACCGCCGTCCGCGAGGCGCTCCGTGTCGCAACCGACCCCGCCTCCCGCGAGGCGTACCCGGAGAACAAGCAGGCGCACGCGTACCTCACCTTCGGTATCCGGCTCACGTATATCGATGACTTCGGGGCCGAGCAGACGCCCACCGTGCGCCTGGTTGACTTCAACTCGCCGGATGTGAACACTTACCACGCCGTTAACCAGGTCACCCTCATGGACGGCGACCACCACCGTCGCTTCGACGCCGTGCTCTACGTAAACGGCCTTCCGCTCGCCGTGATCGAGCTAAAGAGCGCCGCGGCCGAGAATGCGACGCTCAAGGACGCGCACGCGCAACTTCAGACCTACGTCGCAGAGTTCCCGATCGCCTTCCGCTACAACGTCCTTTGCCTCGTTTCGGACGGGATCACCGCCAAGTACGGCACAGTCTTCACACCGTACGAGCACTTCGCGCCGTGGAACGTCGACGAGGACGGTGACCGTGTCGACACCAACGCGCCTGACTACGACGGCGTCGAGGCGCTGAGCCTCGCCCTGCACGGGCTGTTCAAGCAGCCCCGCTTCCTCTCCCTCACCGCCAACTTCATCAACTTCACCTCCACTGGCAAGCGCATCGCCAAGCCGCATCAGTACTTCGCGGTCACCAAGGCTGTGGATGCCATCATCAAGGCGTCCCGCAGCCACGGGCAGGCCGGCGTGGTCTGGCACACCCAGGGCGCCGGCAAGTCCGAGGAGATGGTGGAGACCTCCGCTCTGGTCTCCCGTCACCCCGCCCTGAACAACCCGACCATCGTCGTGATCACCGACCGCAACGACCTCGACGACCAGCTCTACGACACGTTCCAGGACAGCCAGATGCTCCTGGGACAGGCCCCCCTCCAGGTCACCACCCGAGAAGAGCTGCGCACCGAACTGCTCAACCGCCGCACCGGTGGAATCGTCTTCACCACCCTGCAGAAATTCGGCCTGACCCAGGAGGAGAAGGCCACCGGCGCAGCCCACCCGCTGCTGTCCGAGCGCCGCAACATCCTGGTCACCGTCGACGAGGCGCACCGCTCGCACTACGACAGCCTCGACGGATACGCTCGCCACCTGCGCGACGCGCTCCCGTACGCCACGCTGATCGCCTTCACCGGCACCCCGATCTCGAAGGCCGAGGCCGACACCCGGGCCGTCTTCGGCGAGTACATCGACATCTACGACCTCAAGCGGGCCGTGGACGACGACGCGACCGTCCGCGTCTACCACGAACCGCGGGTCATCGACGTGTCGCTCCCGCCGGGCATCGACCCGGACGCCATCGACGAGCAGGCCAACGCCCTTACCGAGGGTATGGACGATGCCGAGCGCCGCCGCGCCGTGCAGTACGCGGCAACCATGAACACTGTCTATGGCGCACCCGACCGCATAGCTACCCTCGCCGACGACTTGGTCTCCCACTGGGATCAGCGCCGCGAGCTGATGAAGCCACAGATCGGCGGGCCGGGCAAGGCGATGATCGTGTGCGCCACCCGGGAGATCTGCGTCCGGCTGTACGACGCGCTGGCGGAACTCCGCCCGCAGTGGGCGAGCGACGATGCCGACAAGGGCGTCATGAAGATCGTCTTCCATGGCGACCGTACCGACCCCGAGCACCTGCGCAAGCACGCCCTGCGCAAGTCCCAGCAGAAGGTCGTCCAGGCTCGCGCGAAGAATGCCGACGACGAACTCGAACTGCTCATCGTCCATTCGATGCTGCTCACCGGCTACGACGCGCCACCCATCCACACCATCTACATGGACCGGCCCATGCGCGGCGCCAACCTGATGCAGGCCCTGGCCCGCGTCAACCGCCGCTTCCGCGGCAAGCAGGACGGCCTCCTCGTCGGGTATGCACCGCTCACCGACAACCTCACCAAGGCGCTGGCGGAGTACTCGCCCAGCGACCAGCAGGACAAGACCCTAGGCGCCGACATCGAACGCGCCATCACCGAGGTAAAGAACGAACTCACCACTATCAAGGGCCTGCTGGCGGGAACCCACTGGAAGGAGCTGCTCGCCGACACCGCCCACCCCAAGCCACGCACGCGCGCTCTGCGGCTGGTCTCCAACTACCTGCGTGACCCGCTGACTACCGGCAACAAGGTCGACCCTGGCGTCAAGCCGCTCTCCACCCGCTTCAAGGAGAGCGCCGCCCGACTGGAGCGCTTCTACCGGCTGTGCTCGATGAGCCGCGATATCACCGAGCGCTGCGCGGACCTGGAGGACTGGCGCCGCGACATCGCTTTCTTCACCGAAGTGCGGGCCTGGATGGTCAAGCTCGACGCGGCCGACCGCGAGGCTACGGGCCAGCCGCTGACCGCGGAGGTCCGGCTGTACCTCGAACAGCTCGCCGCATCCGTTGTCGACGCCGACGACATCACCGACCTGTACGCCGAGGCCGGCATCGGCAGGCTCGACATCACCCGCCTGAACGAGGCACAGCTGCGCAAGCTGGAGAGCTCCGAGACCCCGCACCTGGTTGCCGAGGCCCTGCGCCGCATGATCCAGCAGAAGATGCGCGAGGTGACCAAGCACAACATTGTTCGCCATGAGAGCTTCTCCGAGCGCCTGGACGACCTGATGAAGCGCTACATGCTCCAGCAGCTCACCAGCGCCCAGGTGATCGCCGAACTCGCCGCCATGGCCAAGGAGGTGTCAGCCGAGGCCCGCCGCGGTGAGCGCTTCGACCCGCCCCTCAACCACGCTGAGCTTGCCTTTTACGATGCTGTGGCCCACCGCGACATGGCCGAGCTCATGGCTGGCGGTGACGAGACGCTGGCGGAGATCGCCCGCGCCCTGGTCGCCGACATCCGGAAGAACCTGTCCGTCGACTGGCTCTCCCGCGAACCGGTCCGCGCCAAGCTCCGCAGTCGTATCCGTCGGGTCCTCGCTAAGTTCGACTACCCGCCGGAGGAGGAGCGCGAGGCTGTCGACCTCGTCCTCAAGCAGATGGAGACCTTCGCCCAGGAATGGGCTCCCAAAGCCAAGGAGTGAAGGCAGTACCCCTTGCAGGAAAAGGTCATAGCGCAGCCCCTATGGACGGGTCGCGCCATGTTCCAAGTAGACGGTTGCGGCCCGATTCCTGGCGTCGCAGGCGGCGTGGACGCGGCGGGCGAGGCGCGGGATGAGGAGTTCGTCAAGCTCGTCGGTGGTGTGGAAGACATAGTCGCCGATCTCGACCTGGTCGACGGTGATGTTGTCCAATTCGTTGGCGGGGAGGACGCCGCCGTCGAACACGAAGAGGATCTTGTCGCCCTCGGTCGGGTGGGTGCCCAGTCCGCGACGAGGAGGCGACCGATGGGCGGGGTGATACCGAGTTCCTCCTTGACCTCTCGGGCCGCACCCTCGCTCGGGGTCTCGCCGGGGTGGAGGTAGCCGCCCGGGATTTCCCAGCCCGGCTTGTACGTGGGCCTCACCAGGAGCACGCGGTCAGCCTCGTCGAAGAACAGCACGCCAGCGGCGGTGCGTGGCTGGGCAACGGCCTCGGGTGCGTCAAGGGTGCACGTGGGTTCGGCGCCACTCACGGATTCGGGTTCGCTCGCGTTGGGGTGCAGGCTTCGACGCGCTGCCGCAGGCTCCAGGCGGCCGGACCGCGTGAGCGGCTTGGAAGACCGGGCGGGCGGGCCCACTGACTCGGGTGGCAGAGGCGACGACAGCCTGGTGGGCCTCACGACGGCGCGAGGAGGGGGTGTCGCCGGATCACCCAGTACGCGGACCACCGGTTTCCGGTAGCGAACGGCTACACCGGACGCGGTGGTGAGTTCCACCAGCTCAAGTGCGAGGTCGCACGTCGTGGGGCCATCGGTCTCGGTTAGGGCACGCTGAAAGTCGGCAATCGTCTTGGCCAGCTCCCAGGAGCTGCTCACGAAGCGGAAGAGCCCGAGTGCCGGCTTCTGGGCGAGCTTGAAGTCGATGCCGATGCTGGGCAGGGGGCCTCGACCGGACTTCGCCGTCAGCCTCCGTTCCTCGATGCTTTCTGGACACCCGCACGGCTTGCCGGCGTCCGCCTCCGGTGCGAGCAACCGGGTGCCGTCGCAGTCGTGAAGTACCTTGCCCTTGTTGCCGAAGAGCAGTATGCGGGCCTGGACCGCGGATGGTCCTTCAACGATGATCCGCACTGTGTCGTAGTCGGTCAGCACCTCCAAGGGATCCTCGGCCGTGCTCTCCCACTCCACGGGCTCACCGCCAAGCAGGCTCGCGACACCTGCGGCAACGTCGGGGGAAACCATCGTCACGCGCCATGCGTCCAGTGACTGCGGTCGGTTGTCCACCAGTCGCCCCGCCCGAAAGCGGCCGACGTAGTTCGACTGGCTCTCCGAGCCGCGGTCGAAATCCTGTCCTCTGCCTGCCACAGTCAGCAGCTCCTTCGCGCATAAGCGACGATCCGTCAGGTTGGACGCCGAACCTCCCAGCCCGTGATGAGCGTATGCCGGGGAGGGGCAGCCTTGGCGCGGTGCGCTGTTGGGCCTCGCCGCATGTCCCCTCCTCACATGCATGCTGCTGCCCGTCTCGTGGCGTCAGCCCACGCACCGGCGAGCTGGGCGCGGAGGTGGACCTGGCGGGCGTGGTAGTGCTGCCGCTCCAGCCGCCAGGCGCAGAGGTGGCAGGCCGCGAGTGTGACGGTCTCGCCTTCGACGGTGAGTGTGCCCAACTCGGCGACCTGTGTGACTTCCTCGCACTTGAAGCAGAACCCGGTCGTCCAGGCGAAACGGAGTCGGAACTCGGCGGGCGGGTTCCGGTCACGTCGGGGTCTCACGTTCGGCTGCTCCAGCTCGACCGAGGTTGGGGGAGTGGGTTGGCAGAGGTGGCGTCGCGGCGGTGGATCTCGCGCTCGATAACGAAGGCGACCTCGGGCCACGGCAGGGCCATCGGCGAGGTGAGGCTCCAGAATTCATGGCTCGCCCGGACCAGGGCGCTGACTCCGAGCGGTGCGGCGTCGGCAGTGACGGCGGCAAGGATGCGGCGGAGCACACCGCCGGCCCCTCGGGCCGCAGGGGCGATGCCGTTACCGACCAGCAGCGTCGCGGTTCGAACGGCGTCGAGCACGTCGGTAGCCACACCGGACGTCGCGAAGCGGCCGAAGGCCAGCTCCCACCATGGGCGACGGGTGCGGGCCCAGGCCAGGCGCTCAAGGCCGGAGCCCAGGTCCACCGCCATGCAGCTGGGATCCGCAGCGTTCCAGAGCAGGACGATGTCACCGATGGGAAGGTCCAGGTGCCGGAAGTGCACGGTGAGGCCGCAGACTTCGCGGCGTTGCCAGACGGCGTTGCGGCCGTGGATGGTGAGGTGTCTGGCGTGGAGGCCGATGCCGGACAGCAGTGTGAGCCAGTGGTCGAAGATCCCGGTGAACTCGGCTGTCCAAGTAACGGGTTCGATGCGCGAGATGTTGACGAACGAGGTGAGGAATCCCTCCCTCAGGGCGCCGACGTGGTCCCGCTCGCCGGTCAGTCGGACGACCGGCTGGGGGAGGTAGCCACGGCGGAAGACGTAAGGCTTGCCGTCCTTGAGAAGAGGGTCGACTGCCTGGACGGCGGAGATCGTCAACTCGGTGTCCCGGCCCCACCGCATGGGCAGCGGTCTCGCACGGGCGACGCCAGCCGCGCGGAAGCCGCTCTCCAACTGCTGCAGCAAACCGGCCCACTGGATCGGCCGACTGGCCGGCCGGTACGACGTCCCCCGGTCGCGGTGGCGGATCTCGAAGCGGCCGTCGGCGTCATGCTCGATCTCCCACTGCGGGCCGAGCCCGAGGCGGTCGCTCAGGAGATCGAGCGGCCTCGACGGTGGGTCCGCGGTCAGCACGGCCTGGTCGCCAGGGCGCGGAAGTGTCGCTCGGGGTCGAACCGGCTCAGGCCGATGTCCTGTACGGTCGGCGCGTCCAGTTCCAGGCACCGCTCGATCGCAGCGGCAAGCGCCAGGGCCGCGTCCTCGTCGTCGTGCTCAGGATCGACCCTGGCGACGGCTCCGGTGGTCTCGCACAGAGCCGCCTCCGCACAGGTGCCGTCTCGCCAGCAGAGCGCGGCGACGGGCGTGCCGGCACGCAGGGACTCCCCGAACACGGCGGCGCCGGCCTCCACGTAGCTTCGTGAGCAGGTGTAGAGGTAGACCGAGGCGTCGGAGAACGCGGCCGTCTTTGCTGCCCCTCCGACTTCGCCGACCCAGCTGACGTGATCAGCCGCGAAGAGTGCCTGGTGACGCCGGACGTAGTCGTCGTCGAAGACAGGTCCGACGACGTGTATCCGCCAGCCGAGCAGTTGGGCCGCGCGCACCGCGAGGTGCGGCGCCTTCTCCTCGTCGATCCGGCCGAGCCAGACGAGGTCGCGGCCGGGTCGGGCGGGAGGTTCGGCTTCACCGAGCCCGAGGTGGACAGCGTGCTCCAGCACCGGTGTGTGGGCGGCGTACAGCCCCGCCATCTCGGGCGAGTAGCAGTACAGCCGGGAGCGCTTCGCGTCGAAGGCGTCGGCGGCGTGCCGAAAGACCGGCGAGTGCTGGAAGGTCGCGACATCGCAGTCGAGATCGGCCCAGACCCGACGCCACCCGGGGAGCGATGGGTACTCATGTCCGACCACGAGCAGGTCGTAGCCGGTGGAACGCAGGTCACGAGTCTGCCGGGTACCCGGCTGGAGGTCCTCAAGGCGGATCGGACGAGTAGTCCAGTCCGCTCCAAGGTCGGTCCTCCAGCGGGGGCCGAGGAGGTGTACGTCGGCGCCTGCGGCTCGGGCGCCTTCCGCCACTGCCCAGAGCCAGCGTTCGATCCCGCCGTAGCCGACGGGCGGGAAGGTGTAGCTGCTGGGGAAGTCGCAGATGCCGACTAACACTTATGCCTCCGTTGTTCCGTCCGCCGAGATCCGGCGGAATCCGAGGTAGGGCACCAGGGCCTCGGGCAGGACGATGGAGCCGTCCTGCTGCTGGCACTGTTCGAGAAGGGCGGCCAGGGTGCGGCCGATGGGCAGTCCGGAGCCGTTGAGGGTGGCGACGGGCTTGGTCTTACCGTGCTCGTCACGGGTGCGGATGCCCGCGCGGCGGGCCTGGAAGGAGCCGCAGTCCGAGACGGAGGAGATCTCCCGGTAGGTCTGCTGGCTGGGCAGCCAGACCTCGATGTCGTAGGTGATCTGGGCGGAGAAGCCGAGGTCGCCGGCGGCGAGCTGGACGACCCGGTAGGCCAGTCCCAGCTCCTTGAGGCAGGCTTCGGCGTGGCTGAGCATCTTCTCCAGCTCGGCCTGGGAGTCCTCGGGGTCGCAGATGCGGACCATCTCGACCTTGGAGAACTGGTGCTGGCGCAGGATGCCGCGGGTATCTCGGCCGTAGGAGCCGGCCTCGGAGCGGAAGCACGGGGTGTACGCGGTGAGGGCCAGGGGGAGTTCGGCGGGCGGGATGATCTCGTCCGCGTAGAGGTTGGTGAGCGGGACCTCGGCGGTCGGGATCAGGAAGAGCTCGCGTTCCCCCATACCTGTGGCGAAGAGGTCCTCCTCGAACTTCGGAAGCTGGCCGGTGCCGGTCATGGTCTGCCGGGTGACGAGATACGGGACGGCGTGCTCGACGTAGCCGTGCCGCTTGGTGTGCAGGTCCAGGAAGAGCGTCGCCAGGGCGCGCTCGATGGCGGCGCCGGCACCACGCGAAACGCTGAACCGGGAGCCGGAGAGCTTGCTGGCACGGGCGAAGTCGAGGATGCCGAGGGCCTCGCCGAGGTCCACGTGGTCCTTCGGCTCGAAGGAGAAGGACGGCGGCGCGCCGAAGCGACGGATCTCGACGGCGTGCTCGTCCGAGTCGCCCTCGGGGGTGCTGTCGAGCGGCAGGTTGGGAATGGTCAGCAGGAAGTCGCGCAACTCCTGCTGCACCTGCTCCTGCGCCGCCTCGGCCGACCGGATCTCTTCCTTGAGCTCGCGGGCTCGGTCCTTCAGCGTCTCGGTGTCGCCGCCCTGGCGGGCCGCCTGCTGGACCTCCTGGGCGACCCGCTTCGACTCGGCCCGCAGCTCGTCCACGCGAGTGATGAGCTGGGATCGGCTGGACTGAAGAGACTCCAACGCAGAGAGATCCAGGGTGTAGCCGCGGCGGGCGAGGCGGCGGACCGCCTCGGAGCCCATCTCGATGAGGGCGCGGGGATCATGCATGGGAGTTCGTCTCCTCCAGCTGGACAGATGGTCCATCGAAGGTAGCAAGCGTGCGCTGGTCTTCTGGCCGCGATGACCATCCGCCCGCTCCGGCGGTCTCCTGTTCCTCCGCAGCCAGGACTTCGAGCAGGGTCGCGGTCAGGTCTTCGAGTTCGCCGTCCTCGATCCTGACCAGGTACAGGCAGGGCACCTCGTCGAAGAAGATCGGCATGGCCCGCCCGGGGGCGTCGCGCCAGGTCCGTCTGTGCCACCGCAGCACAGAGGCCAGCAGCCCGTGCGCGACGACCATTCGAGGCGAGGGCAAATGGAGTGCGCTCCGGAGGCCGGCAAGCATTCTGCGGATGGCTTCGCGCTGGGACTCGGCGGCCCCGGGCGGGCTCTCCCATGGTCCGGCGGCGACGAGCCAGCGCGCGTACTCCGTGAAGAGGCCGCCTTCGAACTGCCCGTAGTCGACTTCATTGAGGGCCGGCTCGACCCTGACGGGCTGATTAGCATCGCCCATCAGCAGCTGGGCCGTCTCACCCGTCCGGGCGAACGCCGAGGTGAGCCAGATCTTCGGTTGAACGGCAGCGAGCACGCTGCTACCGGTCCGGCAGGCGGCGCGTCCCGCCGGATCCAGTGGAAGATCGACAGTCGGGTCGCCGTTGACCCGGTGAGCTGTGCTGTAGTGGGTGCTGGAATGGCGCAGGAGGTAGGTGGTCACGTCTGGCCGCCCTTCTCTGGCACCGCAGTGAGATCGAGGTCGCCGGCGAGCCCTGCGATCACCCGCTCCATCACGGAGGCGCGGTGGTCTCCCACCTCGCGGTAGTAGAGAAGCCCGTCCACGCAAAGTGCGAGGCTCCAGTGGCGTAGCCGCCGCGGATCGAGGTCGGCGGTGGTGACAGCGATCTCGAATCGGTCCCGGGTGTCCGCGCCCAGGTTGTAGTAAACGGTCCAGAACGCCCAGTCGAAGACCTCGTCGCCGACCATCGGCAGGGGGTCCGCCAGGACCGGGTTCCGGCGGTCGTCGAAGAGGACGTTCTCGCGGTAGACGTCCGCGTGGAGGACCGATGCCCGTGCCGTGTCCGGGCGCAGTCCGGTGACCAAGCGCTCGCCGAGTCTCGCCCAGTCGACCTCCAGCTCGGGGCGTTGCGCCGCCAGGCGACGGTGCACTCGCGGGACCAACTCGCATTCGAGGAAGTCGTGGAGGCTAGGAAGTGCTGCGGCCATGGTGTTCGCGCCCCGGCCGAGGCGATGCAGTTGCCGCAGAGCGGCGGCCACTGTCTCGTACTCGTGCATCTCCGGTCTGACGGAACCGCCGGGTACGGCTGCCACCATCTCCAGGGCAGCGACGCCGAGGTCGTCCGCGTGCTCGAGCACCCTGACGGCCGGCCCGGCCGCCCAGATCCCCAGCGCGATCATCTCGTTGCGGCAGCGGCTGTGGTCGGGCCATGCCTTCAACAGGACCTCGCGCCCGCTGGCTCGCTCACGCGCCACCATCAACAGGGAGGCGTGGCCTGCATCGTGGTAGCTGTCGAGGGTCAACTGCCAGCGGCGTGCGGCTTCGTTGAAGACCTCAGGGGCGCGGGCCAGCCACCCGTGTACCCCCGAACCGTAGTGCTCCCGGAGCCGCTGCCAAGCGCTGCGCGGGGGCAGGAGCGTGGGCGATCCGGTGTGCATCAGCTGAGCCGGACGCCGTGGTGGACCAGCTCGGCGGTGAGCTCCGGGAAGCCCCCGAGGGCCAGGGCGACCTGGGCCTGCACCTTGTCGATCTCGGGGTCCTCGGCCGAGAGCCGGACCAGGACCTTCCAGGGCTGGTCGAGTCGCTGGCCGGTCGCGCTGACCAGGTGGACCTCGGCGTAGCTGCCGGTCTCGTCGTACAGGCGCTGGGCGAGGCGGGTGGCCGCGAGGTTGTAGAGCTTCCCGACGTGGTAGACGGGGTTCTTGCCGCTGGCCCCTTCCAGGTTCATCGGGCGGAGCGGGGTGATGAGGCCGTTGACCCGGTTGCCGCGGCCGACGACGCCCTCGTCGCCCGACTCGATGGAGCTGCCGGTGTAGGTCAGGTAGAGCTCGTCCTTCTCGGGGACGTCACGGGCGTTGAGGAGGAAGGTGACCTCCACGCCGGGGAGGTGCTGCTCGGCGGACCGGGCGCACTCGGCCAGGACCTCCTCCTTGTTGGCGAGGTACGAGGCCCGGTCGGGCACGTGCTTGGACTTCTGCGGGACGCACAGGATGGCCTCGGCCTTGGCGCCGTCGAAGTGCCCCATCAGCTTCACGTCGGATCCGCACCAGGGGTTCGCCCGGGTGAACTCGCTGACGCCGGACAGGTGGTTGACGAGCGCGTGGGCGAACTGCTCGAACGGGGCCATCGGGGCCCAGCCGGTGCCGAGCGAGGTGTCGTTGGCGATCAGGGTGTGGCGCTCGCGCAGGTCGTCCACCGAGCGGGGCGCGAACCAGCGCGACCGGTCGGTGCCGCTCTCATCGGTGACCACCGCGCCGGGGCTGGGGTTGCTGGTGATGTTGAAGACCAGGTCGAGGTGGCCGGCGAGCTCGGGCAGCCGGTCGTGGAAGAAGGCCAGGACGGCCTGCTCGACCAACTCCCGCACCGGGATGTCCTCGCCGCCGCAGGCGTACGCGGCCCGGCCGTTGACCAGGACCTTCACCGGAGCCGTCATCCGGCCGGCGCCGTAGCGGACCTCGCAGGAGCCGCCGAGCAGGGCGAGCTTGTCGAAGTTGTGGTGGAGCACGGCGCCGAAGCGGTCGAGCGTGTAGCGGCTGTACGCGCGGGAGAGCTCCTCGGCCAGGTGGTCGGCGAGGGTGTCGGGGTGCCCGAGTCCCTTGCGTTCCAGCAGGACGAGGTCGGTGGGGAGCGGACGCCCGGTCTCGATGGTGATGCTGCTGTGCTCCACGGTCGTGCTGACTCGCTGCATGGCGATCTCCTCTTCCGTCGGTCCGGCTACGGCGGCAGCCCGCGGGGGGCGTTCGACGCGTAGTTGTGCCGAACACCTGCCCGTCAGGCTCGTAGCGGTGTGTAATGGGCGCTTAGCGCTCGGACACATTCAGCCCTGCCGTGAACCGCTCGACCAGTACCGGCATTCGGACAGCGACCGCTGTCCACAAGAGACGCCCTGGGGGATCAAGTGCCGCGACCACTCAAGCCTCTGGACCCCACCCGATCCGCGGCCCACTGGTTCGGCGCGGAACTTCAGTACTGGCGGAAGCTCAGGGGGCTGAGCCAGGACAGGCTCGGGCAGTTGGTCCACCTGAGTGGGGACCTGATCAGCAAGATCGAGCGGGCGGAGCGGCCCTGCAAGCTCCACCACGCCCAGGCGTTAGACGCGGTCTTGGACACCGGCGGAGTGCTCGCGCGAAGCGTCGTGCTGGCCGCGGCTGAATTGGACAACCGCTCAGAGGTAATGGACAAACGGCGCAACGGGGCCGCCAAGCCTCCCCGAAGGGAGGTGCTCGGGGGCACGCTGGAAATGCCACCGCCAGCCCCCGAGTGGAATGAGTCCGACCCCGTGGAACGACGCAACTTCCTTGCCGTGACGAGTGCAGCTCTCGCCGCCGGCCCTCTGGCCCAGCTCCTGACCTCCACCCCAGCCGCCGAGGTACCCGCAGTTGTCCGGCCCGCCGACGTCGAGCAGATCCGCACCGCAGCGACCACACTGCGCAGCTGGGACAACCTCTACGGCGGAGCCGGCGTCGTCCGTGACACGGCGCTCGCCCAACTGCGCTGGGCAGCCGGTCTCCTGAAGAGTCGCTGCCCCGCTCCGTTGCGGGCTGAACTGTTCGGAGCCGTCAGCCGCCTGGCGACCGTGGTCGGCGCCTCGGCCTTCGACGCCTTCGCCCACGAAGACGCCCGCCGGCTCTTCGCCTTCGCCACCTCGTGCGCCGAGGAAGTGGACAACTGGCCGCTACGTGCCATCTCCTACAACCTCCGCTCCCGCCAAGCGATCTGGTGCGGAGATCCCGATGCCGGTCTCACCTTCGCCGAACTCGGCCTGGCCCGCGCCGACCGCCTCTCCCCCGCGGAGCAGTCCATGCTCCACAACGCTCGCGCGCGGGCCCTGGCCAAGATGGGACGAGCCCAGCAGACCCTGGCCGCGATCGGCGCGTCCGACGACTCGTACACCTCGATCACCCCGGCCACCGAGGGGCCGTGGATGGCGTATTACGACGGCGCCCAGCACCACGGCGACACCGGCCACGCCTTGTTCGACCTCGCCCTCGCCGGTCATCCGCCGCAGGAAGCCCTCCGGCGACTCCAGGCAGCGGTCGACGGCCACGGCGACGGATTCGCCAGATCCCGCGCGTTCTCCCGAACCAAGCTCGCCACGCTCCAGATGGCTGCCGGTGACCCTGAGCAGGCGTTGGCCGAGGGCCGGACCGCCCTCGCCGAGGTCAGCGACCTCCGCTCGCTGCGTGCCAACCACGAGCTGGCTGAACTCGGCCGGGTCGCCCATCGCCACCGCAACCTCGGCGACATCCGGGACCTGCGGGAACAGATCGCCGATACGGTGGCAGCGTGAGCAACATCGAGGACTCCCACTCCCTACTGCTCAAGGCGTGCGCGACAGTGGGCCTGTCCGCAGCGGGCGCCGAACCGATCCGGATCGGGGAGAACGCGCTGTGGCGATTGCCGCGGGGGATCGTGGCTCGCATCAGCCGCCCCGGCCAGTCGGCTGCCGCCGGACGCGAACTGGCGGTCGCACGCTGGCTGCGCGACTGCGGGGTTCCTGCAGTTCGCCCACTCGAGCACCTGCGGGAGCCAGTGGATGTCGACAACAACCCCGTGACCTTCTGGCACGAGCTGCCCCAGCACCGCCCAGGAACCGCTGCCGACATCGCGCCGCTCCTGCGGCAGGTCCACAAGCTTTCCGTTCCTGACTTCCCGTTGGGCCAGCTCGACCCGTTCGTTCGGCTGGCCACCAGGATCGACGGGGCCGCCACCCTCGACGACACGCAGCGACAGTGGCTGCGGGACCGCTTGGCAGAGCTCCAAGCAGCGTGGCTGAGCCTCCCGCCCGGCCTGCCTGCGAGCGTCATTCACGGCGATGCATGGGGCGGCAACGTGGCCGTCACACCGACCACCACCTACCTGCTCGACTTCGAACGAACCTCCCTCGGGCCTCCCGAGTGGGACCTCACCGCTACCGCGGTCGGCTACGGCACCTTCGGCACCGTTTCGGACAGCGAGTACACCGCCTTCTGCGAGGCGTACGGCGCCGACGTGATGACCTGGGACGGCTACCCGGTGCTGCGGAGCATCCGCGAGCTCCGGGTCACCTGCTTCGCTCTCCAGCACGCGGCGGCCGATCCGGCTCGACACCAGGCGGAAGCCCACTACCGTCTCTCCTGCCTGCAGGGGCAGAGCGGTCCACGCCCGTGGGGCTGGACAGCTGTCAGCTGAGATGCCGATCAGAGAGACGAGCCCGACCGTGATGACTGCACCCGTGATCCGCAGCGATGTCCCCGGATCCTTCGCTTGGGGTGTCTTCCACGACCGTCACCCCAAGCTCATCCAGCAGGTCCTCGACGCGCTGCCGTACGGACCGGGCGAGCGGGCCGCGGTCGAGGACCTCCTCGCCGAGAGCATCAGCGGTGTGCTGGAATCGCTGAGCATCAGTGCCCACGATCACCAGCAGTGGCTGGAGTGGGGTGAGGGCCTGTTCGGACGGCCGTGGGGCGAGGCACCGTTCCTGTGGGCCGAGAGCTACTTCTATCGCAGGTTGCTCGAAGCCACCGGCTACTTCCGGCCAGGGGCTTGGCAGGGGATCGACCCGTTCGCACCGTTCAAGAACGCCGAACTCGTCGGCCCGGCCGTCGACGCCGAGCTGGCGGCCCTCGGCGACCTGCCCTCGGACTTCACCGACAAGCGAGCTGCCGCGCTTCTCTCCTCGGCGCTCTGGGGCAACCGCGCCGACCTGAGCTTCCAGATCACGGCGGAGGCCGGAGTGTCGATCGCGTCCGACCTGGTGGTCGACGACAGCAAGTCGCTCTGGGCCGAGCTGGAGCGGGCCGAAGGCGGGCGTGTCTGCATCATCGCGGACAACGCCGGTCGGGAGCTCCTGCCGGACCTGGTGCTGGTCGACCACCTCCTGGCCTCCGGCCTGGCGGCGCAGGTCGTCGTGTACGTGAAGCCGCAGCCGTACTACGTGTCGGACGCGTCGATGGCCGATGTCCTCGCCACGGTCGAGCGCCTGCGCACCGCCACCACTGCGGCTGCCGCGACGATCGGCAAGCGGTTGTGGCGAGCGATGAACAGCGGCGCGCTCGTGGTCCGCACCCACCCGTTCTTCTGCGCGCCGCTGCCGTTCCACGACATGCCGGCCGACCTCCGGTCCGAGTTCGCCGCCGCAGCGATGACGATCCTGAAGGGCGACCTCAACTACCGTCGGCTGGTGGGCGATCAGCTGTGGGCGCCCACCACTGCGTTTGCCGAGGTGACCGCCCACTTCCCCTCAGCCGTCACGGCGCTGCGGACGCTGAAGTCGGACGTGATCGTCGGCGTCGGTGCTGCCGTCGTTGCTCAGCTCGACAGCGCCGGGACGCCGTGGCGCACCAACGGCCGCCACGCCGCCATCCAGGTCGACCTCCGCCGGTAGCCGAAGCGCCGCCCGTGTGCCCCGCTGTCCTCGCTCGTCCGGGCATCACGCGACAAGCATCGGAAGTGAACAGTGGCGGGTGCAGCGTGGACCTCAGTCCAGGTTCCAGGTCGTTCCGGCGAGGAGTCCGTCGAAGGCAAGGGCTCTCATAGCGGTATCGAAGTCGTCCCCTTCATGCTCGGGTTCGACGTAGTGCCGGTCGAAGTCTGCCCGGACGAGGTCGGGCTCGCGCCATTCGTGGGCGCAGCGGCAGCGGACGAAGATCTGGTCGCGGACGGTGAGGAGGAGCCAGTCGCGGCGGGCGCCGCAGCCGGTGCAGGTGATGGTGATGCCGCGCGGGTTGAGCTCGGCAGGGTGCGGGACGGCGCGGATGACGGCACGCGCGGGTTCGGGGGCGGGGTTGTAGAAGTCGTGGTCGTAGTCGGTCATGCGGTCCCTTCGGGTCGGCAGCGGGGCAGCAAGGGACCATACGACGTGCGCGGCCGGAATGGATCCCTCCCAGCGAGAAGGACGTCGAATCGACACCGTCACCTTGCTGCAAGGTAGTTGTGGCGTTCCGGCCACGCCGGGTTTCCTCGGGGAATCCCGGCGGTCTGCCTCGGCTGGGTCCTGCTTTCGGCGGCTGACGGGTGGCGTCCGTGCTGGGCGGGATTGGTGGGTGGTGGCTGGTGGACGGGTGCGGGGGCTCCGTTCCCGCCCACCTGGGTTGGTCAGCGCGTCCGGCGCATCTGGTCGGGTGCGACCGGCGTCGGCGGTGTGATGACCGGGGTAGCCGCTGTGCCGGGGGTGCGTGTGGTGGTGCGGGCGCGGGCTGCCCTGGTGCGCAATTCGTCGGGGGTTGCGGCCGGTGTGGGGGTGGGGAGGTTGGCGTCGCGGCGGATGCGCCAGGTGAGGACGGCGGCGGGTGAGTCGGCGGTGGCGAGTTCGCGTCGTCCGGCGGCGTTGGTGAGCAGGGTGGCCTGGTTGTGGCCGGCGGCTTCGGCTTGGGCGAGGGTGGCGGCGAGGGCTGTCCAGTTCTCCTCGGCGAGGAGGCGGGTGGCCTGGTCGGCGGGCAGGGTGCGGCGGATGGCGTCGGCCTGCCGGTCGTGGTCGGGATTGGGGAGGAGTCGGCCTTCGAGGGTGAGGTGGGCGATCGGCTTGGCGGCGTGCCGGGTGTAGGCGGCGCGCAGGTGGTCGGCCGCCGTGCGGGCGGCGTCGGCCTGGTGGCGGTGGCCTTGGGCGGCGTGCCACTTGGCGATCACGATGGCGAGCAGGACGAGGCTGGTCAGGGCCGTGGCGGCGGCCGTGCCGTCCTCGCCCCGGCCGGTGGAGGGCCCGGCGTGGAGGAGTTCGCGGGCGGCGGAGCGCATCGCGCGCAGGTCGGCGCCGGCGGCGCGGGTGTGGGCGGTGCGGGTGTACTCCAGGGCCCGTGCTGCCTGGTGGAGTTCTTTCCTGCTGAGGGTCGGGCTGGTGGCGGCGAGCGTGTCGAGGACTTCGAGGCTGCCCCGGATCACAGCCTCCGCGCGGGCGACGTCCTGGTCGTCGTCGAAGGCCGGGTAGGCGCGTTCGATGGTGGTGCTGGCCCGGTGGCGGCCGTCAGTACCGGGACGCGATCCCCCTCGAACATTGACCCGCTATCCGAATCGCCGCTGGTCAGCACGGCCGGCTGTGCCGTTGCCAAGTCCGAGAAACCCGCTGTGGCCAACCGCTCGAGCACTACGCCCATCGCCCCCACTGTCTCCCCTTCCGGTGCTGTGACGCCTCTCCTGACACATTGCCGCCAGGTCGGCCAGGCCAGTGCGGTCCTGGCATCACACCGCACCGTCCGCGCAGACGATCAGATCATCGAGGAAGTACTCGGCATCCATCCAAGTCCGCCCTCAGACGTGGTATCAGGCCCCGCCGATTCGCTCCCCGTCCAACGTCCCATTGTCGGTCCGCGGCACGTCACTGCCTGGTCACACCGGCGGCTGTCCCGTTCGTCTCGAGAGAAAGGCGGAAAGAGTATGCGCTGTGATGCATGTCACATCCGATCTGCGGTGGGGCTGTCCGACCTGCCGTTTATGATCGCCGATGTGTGGCCCCGTTGGCGTCAGCGTTGGCGTCAAACGGCACGAAAATGCCCCCGAAGCGATCTGCTTCGAGGGCATCGTGCCTGGTCAGGCTATGTGGCCAGGGCCGGGGTCGAACCGGCGACCTTCCGCTTTTCAGGCGGACGCTCGTACCAACTGAGCTACCTGGCCGTACTGCACCGTCTCTGACGAGACGAGCGATCCCGACGGGACTTGAACCCGCGACCTCCACCTTGACAGGGTGGCGAGCTAACCAACTGCTCCACGGGACCTAGGAGTGGCGAACCACCCAGGTCTTGCGCACTGCACTGTACTACGGTACTGCGTGCCCCCAACGGGATTCGAACCCGTGCTACCGCCTTGAAAGGGCGGCGTCCTGGGCCACTAGACGATGAGGGCTTGCGGCCGTCCCGCTGTTTCCAACGTTCGGGGACGTCGAGAAGCATATGGGATGCCGGGCGGATCGCCAAAACGGGTTTCGGCCGGGTGGGGGTGGGGGCTCGGGGGCGGTCAGGACCAGCCCAGCTCGTCCAGCTCGTGGTCGTCGAAACCGAAGTGGTGGGCGACCTCGTGGATCACGGTGGTGCGGACCTCCTCGACCACCTGGTCGCGGGTCTCGCAGTGGCGGAGGGTGGGGCCGCGGTAGACCAGGATGCGGTCGGGCAGGACGCCGGCGTACCACTCGCCGCGTTCGGTGAGCGGGGTGCCCTCGTAGAGGCCGAGGAGTTCCGGGTCGCTCGGGTCGGGTTCGTCCTCGACGAAGATCGCGACGTTGTCCATCATGGCCGCGAGCTGCGGGGGAATCTGGTCGAGCGCGTCGCCGACCACCGTTTCGAACTCTTCCCGGGTCATCTGCACCGGACCATTGTCGGGTCTGGGGTGACGGGGTGCCAGGTGGCGGAGGCCGGTGTTTGATGGGGCTGTGACGACCTCGGAGGGCGCGTTGGACGACGCCGTGGACGGTCCCGCCCCGAGCCGGCCGCCGGTGGTGGCGCCGGCCGTGGCGCGGGTGCGCGACCGCCCGCCGGTGGTGCGCGGGCAGGGGCCGGCGGTGGCGGTGGTCGCGGTCGGCGGGGCGGTCGGGGCGGCGGCCCGGTACGCGGCCGGGCTGGGCTGGGAGACCGGGCCGACCGGCTTCCCGTGGACGACGCTGCTGGTCAACGTGGTCGGCTGCGCGGTGATCGGGGTGTTCCTGGTGGTGATCACCGAGGGGCGCCCGGCCCACCCGCTGCTGCGGCCGTTCTTCGGCACCGGCGTGCTGGGCGGGTTCACCACGTTCTCGACGTACGCGGTGGACGTCCGGCGGCTGCTGGAGGCGGGCCGGCTGGGGCCCGGGCTGGCGTACCTGGGGGTGACGCTGCTGGGCGCGCTGGGCGCGGTGTGGCTGGCGGCCGGGCTGACCCGCCGTCTGGTCCACCGGGCGGCCCGCCGGGGCGCCCCGGAGGCCGGCGCCCCGGAGGCCGGGCCTTCGGCGGGCGGGGGCGCGCGGTGAGCCGGCTGGGCGGTCCCGCGCTGCGGCTGACGGTGCTGGTCGGGGAGAGCGACCGGTGGCACCACCGCCCGCTGTACAGCGAGATCGTGCACCGGGCGCGGGCGGCCGGGCTGGCCGGGGCGAGCGTGTTCCGGGGGATCGAGGGGTTCGGGGCGTCGTCGCTGGTGCACACGACGCGGCTGCTGTCGCTGAGCGAGGACCTGCCGGTGGCGGTGGTGATCGTGGACGGGGAGGAGCGGGTGCGGGCCTTCCTGCCGCAGCTGGACGGGCTGGTGGCGGAGGGGCTGGTGCTGCTGGACCGCTGCGAGGTCGTGACCTACGCGGGGCGCGGCCCGGCGGACGGCCCGGGCGACGGCCCGCAGCAGGCGGACACGGGGGAGGCCGGCCAGGGGGAGACCGGTCGGGGAGGGGCGGCGGAGTGAACTGGCTGCTGGTGGTGGCGGGTGCGGCGGTCGGCGCCCCGCTGCGGTACCTGACGGACCGGGCGGTGCAGTCCCGGCACGATTCGGTGTTCCCGTGGGGGACGTTCACGGTGAACGTGGCCGGCTGTCTGGTCCTCGGGCTGGTGACCGGGGCGGTGGCGGCGGGCGCGGCGTCCTCCCAGCTCCAACTCCTGCTGGGCACAGGCTTGTGCGGGGCACTGACGACGTACTCGACCTTCTCGTACGAGACGCTGCGGCTCACCGAGACCGGCGCCGGGAGGTACGCGCTGGCCAACGTGGCCGGCAGCGTCGTGGCGGGGCTGGCCGCGGTGTACGCGGGGGCGGAGCTGGCCTCGGCGTTCTGGGGCTGAGACGGGGCTGAGGCGGGGCTGAGGCGCCGGAGAACTGCCGTGCCACCCGTGTCCCGCCGGGCCGGGCGCGCGTTGGGCACCGAAAGCGGCCGCGCGCTGGGCGGCCCGGGTGGGGCGGTAGAGAGGGACCTCGGTGGCTTCGGTGCGGGCGGTTCGGGCGGTACGAGCGGTTCGGGCAGTGCGGGCAGTGCGGGCGGTGCGGGTGCCGGACGCGGCGGTCCTGCGGTCGCGCGCGGTGCGGGCGGCGGTGCTGACGATGGCCGGACTGGGGCTGACCGGCTGCATGTCGGTCGGTCCGGCGGCGGAGGAGAAGCACGGCGGGGTGGTGCCCGTCGGGCACGCCGGTCCGGCGGGCAGGCCGGGGGCGCCGGCCGGCCCCTCGGCCTCGCCGGGGGCCGGGCACCCGGGCGGCGCGTCTGGGCACCCGGAGCGGCCGGGCGGCTCGCCGGCCGAGAACGTGCCGGGCGGGGCCGCGGCCGTCGCGCCGGGCGAGGCGGTGCCCGGCGCGAGCGGCGCGGTGGCCGGCGTGCTGCCGGGCCCGGGGGCGCCCGAAGGCGCAGCGGGCGGCGGCGGTTCGGCGGGCGGAGTGAGCGCCAGCCCCGCGCCGCATCCGGGCGGCGGGGCGTCGTCCGGCTCCGGCGGTGCGACGGGCGGCGGCGGTACCGGCGGGGCGGGCGGCACCGGCGAGGGCCGGTCGGGCGGCTCGGCGGGCACCCCGTCGGCCACCCCGAGCGGCCGACCGTCGAGCACCCCGGAGCCCGAGCACAGCTCGCCGCCCGCGACCGTCCCGCCGGGCCCGGAGCCGTCGTCCGGCAGCTCCGGCTCCCCGGCCCCGAGCCCGCGCCCCGGCGGGCACTGACCGGCGGGCACTGACCGGCGGGCACCAGACAGGGGGCTGCAGCGGTTTCGCCAGGGCATTTGCCTCTGGTCCCAAGTGTCCTCTATGGTGGTAGATCGTTCGTTTGATTCATTTGACTGGCGCCCTAATCCCATCTGGCGCCCTTGGCGCGTTCCGGCGATCCGTGGCTGACCGCATAGAGGCGGTTGTGAAACAGAACCCCGGACTTTGGCGCGTGCCACTTCCGGAAGGTTTTGCATGTCTCTCGTTGACGACGCCCGCTTCGCCATGCCCGCGAACGAGGCCGCCGCCGATGTCACCGACACCATCGACACCATCGACACCGCCGCGGACGAGGTGATCGCCGAGGCCGTGGAGGCTACCGAGGAGGCGGCCGCCGAGCCGACCCTCACCTTCGGCGACCTGGGCCTGCCGGACGACATCGTCCGTGCCCTCGCCAAGCGCGGCGTCACCACCCCGTTCCCGATCCAGGCCGCGACCATCCCGGACGCGCTGGCCGGCAAGGACGTGCTCGGCCGTGGCCGCACCGGCTCCGGCAAGACCCTCAGCTTCGGCCTGCCGCTGCTGACCCGCCTCGCCGCCGGCGAGCGCACCCGCGCCAAGCAGCCGCGCGGTCTGATCATGGTCCCGACCCGCGAGCTGGCGATGCAGGTCGCCGACGCCCTGGAGCCCTTCGGCTCGGTGCTCGGCCTGCGCCTCAAGGTGGTCTGCGGCGGCACCTCGATGTCGAACCAGATCTACGCGCTGGAGCGCGGCGTCGACGTCCTGGTCGCCACCCCCGGCCGCCTGCGCGACCTGCTCAACCGGGGCTCGGCCAAGCTCGACGACGTCCAGGTCGCCGTGCTCGACGAGGCCGACCAGATGGCCGACATGGGCTTCCTGCCCGAGGTCACCGAGATCCTCGACCAGGTGCCGGCCGGCGGCCAGCGCCTGCTGTTCTCCGCCACCCTGGAGAACGAGATCGACACCCTGGTGAAGCGGTACCTGAGCAACCCGGTCACCCACGAGGTCGACCCGTCGGCCGGCGCCGTCACCACCATGACCCACCACATCCTCGTGGTGAAGCCCAAGGACAAGGCGCCGATCACCAACGCGATCGCCGCCCGCAAGGGCCGCACGATCATCTTCGTCCGCACCCAGATGGGCGCCGACCGCGTCGCCGAGCAGCTGATCGAGTCCGGTGTGAAGGCCGACGCGCTGCACGGCGGCATGACGCAGGGCGCCCGTACCCGCGTCCTCGGCGACTTCAAGGACGGCTACACCAACGTCGTCGTCGCCACCGACGTCGCCGCCCGTGGCATCCACGTCGACGGCATCGACCTGGTCCTGAACGTGGACCCGGCCGGCGACCACAAGGACTACCTGCACCGCTCCGGCCGCACCGCGCGGGCCGGCCGCTCCGGCACCGTCGTCACCCTGGTGCTGCCGCACCAGCGCCGCGGCGTCTTCCGCCTGATGGAGGACGCGGGCGTCGAGGCCGGCCGCCACATCCTGGACCACGCCTTCGACCCGGAGGTCGCCCGGATCACCGGCGCCCGCTCGCTCACCGAGGTGCAGGCGGAGAGTGCCGCCAACATCGCCGGTGCCGCCGAGCGCGAGATCGCCGACATGACCCGCCAGCTGGAGCGCGCGCAGCGCCGCGCCACCGAGCTGCGCGAGGAGGCCGACCGTCTGGCCGCCCGTGCGGCGCGCGAGCGGGCCGAGCTGGGCATCGAGGACGAGGAGCCGGCTGCCGCCGAGGAGACCGGCGAGTCGGTCGCCGCGGAGGCCGCACCGGCCGCCGCCGAGGCCCCCGCCGCCGCGCCGCAGAGCGAGGACCGCCCGTCGTACCGCGAGGCGCGCAGCGAGCGTCCGGCGTACGGCCGGGACCGTGACCGTGACGACCGCGGTGGTGCCCGCTCCGGCGGCTTCAACCGTGACCGTGACGACCGTGGCGGCCGCTCCTTCGGTGACCGTGACAACCGCGGTGGTGGCTCCGGTGGCTTCAACCGGGACCGTGACGACCGTGGCGCCCGCTCCTTCGGTGACCGCGACAACCGCGGTGGCGGCTTCAACCGTGACCGTGACGACCGCGGTGCCCGCTCCGGCGGCTTCAACCGTGACGACCGTGGCGGCCGCTCCTTCGGCGACCGCGACAACCGCGGTGGCGGCTTCAACCGTGACAACCGCGGTGGTGGCTCCGGTGGCTTCAACCGGGACCGTGACGACCGTGGAGCCCGCTCCTTCGGTGACCGCGACAACCGCGGCGGCGGCTTCAACCGTGACCGCGACGACCGCGGCGGCCGCTCCTTCGGAGACCGTCCGGCCCGTTCCTTCGGTGACCGCCCCGCCTTCGGCCGGGACCGCGACGAGCGCGGCGGCAGCAACAACCGTCCGTTCGCGCGCCGCGACGACCACCGCACCGGTGGCCGTCCGCAGTCCGACCGCCCCGCCTTCAACCGGGACCGTGACGACCGTGGCGCCCGTTCCTTCGGCGACCGCGACAACCGCGGTGGCGGCTTCAACCGCGACGACCGCAAGCCGCGCTGGAAGAACTGACCCGGTCCGGCCGGTGATCGACCGCCGGCCGAACTGAACGCGTGAAGGGCCCGCTCCGTCCCACGGAGCGGGCCCTTCACGTTCCCCCGATACCCCCCGGTATCACCGGTACCGCTGATATCCCCCGATATCCCCTGCCCCCGGTACCGCCAACGCCTCGCCAGGTCCCCCCGAGGCGTTGTTCTGGAAGTGAGAATAACCTGTGGCGCCCCAGCGCGGTAGTCCCGTAGCGTCCGGGACATGAGCAGCAGACTGCATGACGTGGCAAGGGTGAACGAGGAGATCGCCGAGCGGGGGAGCTACCGGACGGCCGGGGGCGGACTCGTGCAGGTGGGGGAGCAGTTGGCGGCGGCGCGGGCCGGCACGGTGTCCTACGCGCCCCGGGCGCTGGACGCGCTGGTGGCGGCGGACGGGCCGGGGGCGGGGCCGCGCGGGAGCGTCGAGGTGACGGCCGAGGGGAGCATCGAAGCCGCCCGGCGGCTGGTCGAGGCCGGAGCCGGCCCGGTCGGGGTGCTGAACTTCGCCTCCGCCCGCAACCCCGGCGGCGGCTACCTGCGCGGCGCCCGCGCCCAGGAGGAGGACCTGTGCCGCAGCGCGCTGCTGTACAGCTGCCTGCTGGCGGCGCCGGACTACTACGAGGCGCACCGGGCCTCCACCGACCTCCGGTACAGCCACCGGGTGATCGTCTCGCCCGACGTGCCGGTGATCCGGGGCGGGCGCGGCGACCTGCTGGCGCAGCCGTACGCCGTCACCTTCCTGACCTCGCCGGCGCCCAACGCCGGTCAGCTGGAACGGCGTTCGGCCGCCGCCGACGTCCGCGGCGTGCTCGCCGAGCGGGCCGAACGGGTGCTCGCGGCGGCCGCCCGGCACGAGGTGCGCACGCTGGTGCTCGGCGCCTGGGGCTGCGGGGTGTTCCGCAACGACCCGGCGCAGGTCGCCGAGGCCTTCGACGGCGCGCTGGCGCGCCAGGGGGCGGCCTTCGAACGGGTGGTGTTCGCGGTCTGGGACCGTTCGCCGGTCTCGGTGAACCGGGCCGCCTTCGAGGCCCGGTTCGGTGCGGCCGCCCGGTAGCCGGCCACCTCCCGCGGCGCCTGTCGCGGTAGCTGTCGCGGTACCTGTCGCGGTACCTGTCGCGGGCGGGTAGGCGCGGTGGCTGTGCGAGGCGAGCGGCGATCCCTAGTGGAAGGCCTGCTCGACGGAGAGCCCCGGGACGGTGCGGGCGAGTCGCTCCGCCGCCTCCGCCGGGTCGAGCACCCGCTCCAGCCGCAGGTCGCCCGGGACCTCCTGGACGAACCGTCCGGCCGCCCAACTGCGCCCGTACGGCAGCGGCTCCAGGACCAGGGTGCGCACGCCGTCCAGCACCGGGACGTCGCTCGGGGTGCCCTCGTTCCAGAGCCAGGAGCCGTCCGGCGCGACCAGGTTGAAGGCGCCGGTCGCGGTCACCCGTCGGCCGTCCAGGAAGGCCGTCCGGGCCAGCGCCACCACCTCCGGGTCCTGCGGGACGCCGGGCAGGTGGCCGCCGCCGATCAGCACGTCGGCGAGCAGGGTGTGCAGTTGGAAGGTGTCGCTCAGGCCGCTCATCCGCAGCAGGTAGCCGGTGCCGGTGGGGCGGTCGAGCACCAGCAGCGGCTCGTCGTCCAGCACCAGCGCCAGGTGGGCGAGGCCCTTCAGGTCGTGCTGCCCGCCCGCGTACCGGCCGAACAACTCCACCAGCACCTCGGTGACGCCCGAGGCGCGGGCCTCCGCCCGGACCGGTGCGTGCGCGTACACCGCCCAGGAGGCCTGCTGCCACAGGTGCAGCGTCCACCAGCCGACCACGGCCAGGTGCGCGTGCCACTCGTCGAGGTGCGCCGGGTCGGCGATCCGTTCGTGCGCCTCGGCCGGATCGTCCTCCTCCCGGTCGGGCAGCGGGCCGCCGCCGGTCTCGGCCCAGCGCCGCAGCAGCAGTTCCACCCCCGTCAGCGCTCCGCGCAGACCGGCCAGCACCGGGCCCGCGCAGGCGACCGGGTCGGCGCCGTGTTCCACGCAGGCGCCCACCAGCATGGCCAGGTGCGAACGGGGGAACGGCGGGGCGTCCGGCAGCAGCGCGGCCAGCCGGGGGCCGGCCGCCACCCGCTCGACCGGGGCGGCCGCGCCGAACAGCCCGCCGACCGTGCCGAGGACGGGGCCGAAGCGCTCGTCGTCCCCGGCGGCGACCACCGCCTCCAGTTCGGCCACGGCGTAGAGGAAGCCGGGCTGCTGACGGGGCGACGGGATCTGCTCGGTGGACATTCGCGGCAGCATAGGCGGGCGAGCCGGTCCGGTCGAAACGGCCTCGGCCAGGAGGCCTGTCGGTGCTCGGTGGCAGACTCCGACCGTGACTGACAGCGGCAGCGGCGGAATCAGTGGCAGCACGATCGGCAGCGGCACCGGGAGCGCCGGTGACCCGGCGGTCACCGACGGCAGCTACCTCGTCCGCAACGTGGGCAGCGGCCTGCTGCTCCAGGTCGCCGGCGCGTCCCGGCGCAGCGGCGCCCGGATCGTGCTGGGCGCGGACGACGGCACCGACAACCAGCTCTGGCACCTCACGGCCGTCCACCCCGGCGGCGCGCTCTTCCACGTCGAGAACGCCGCCAGCGGCAAGCGCCTCGACGTCACCGGCGCGTCCCCGGACGACGGCGTCCCCATCCAGCAGTGGGGCGCCAACGCGTTCGGCGCCCAGGAGTGGCTGCTGGAGGCCCACGTCGACGCCCCGGGGACGTACACCGTCACCAGCTTCATCAGCGGCAAGCCGCTGACGGCACCGGAGCCGCCCGAGGAGGGCGTCCGGCAGTGGGAGGACACCGACTCCCCGACCCAGTGGTGGCGCTTCGAGCGGCGGGCGTAGCGGCTCCCGCCCGGGTCGTCGGGCTCGCGCCTTTCTCGGCAGCCCGCAGCCCGCAGCCCGCAGCCCTCAGCCCTCAGCCCTCAGCCCTCAACTCTCAGGCCGAGAGGTTGGCGCGGACGGCGTCGAGTTCGGCGTCGGTGGCGCCGTGGTGGCGGAGGTAGGCGTGGATCGTGCCGTGGCGGGTGTGGATCCAGGCGAGGGAGGAGGCGAGGAGTTCGGCGCTGATCGGGCGGGAGACGCGCTCGGTGCCGGTCTCGTCGAGGTACGGGGTGGGGCCCCGGTCCAGGCCGAGGCCGAGGTTGGAGCGCAGGAAGTCGGCGGTGATGTCGGCCTCGGAGGCGCCCAGCAGGGACTGCAGGACGGCGATGGTGAGGCCGGTCCGGTCCTTGCCGACGGCGCAGTGGACGACGACGGCGAGAGACTCCGGTGCGGCGAGGCGGCGGATGACGGCGGCGAGCGAGGAGCCGGCCGTCTCGGCCATGAAGGGGTAGAGGGCGGCCTGGTCCTCCGGCCAGGGCCGGTCGGAGTCCCCGCGGTCGGCGGGCAGGGTCGGCACGTGGAGGGTCTCGTGGTCGAGGTCGTGCCGCTGGTCGGGCCAGACCTCCAGCTCGAACGGGCTGCGCAGGTCGATCACCGTTCGCAGGCCGAGGGCCTTGAGCCGCCGGGCGCCCTCCTCGGTGAGCGTGTGGAAGGACCCGGAGCGGTACAGCACACCCCTGCGGAGGGCGCCGATCCCGCCCGCGTCGCGGAAGTTGCGCACACCGGGGATGTCGATGAAGGCGTCGGTCATGGCCCCACCGTACGGGCGGGGGCGGGCGCGCGGAAGGAAACCGGAGGGGGCCGTTCGGTGCTGGGCCGACGCTGTCCGAAACCGGCCCCCGGGCTGCCGCACGGCTCGCTGCACGGGCTGTCGCACGGGCGGGCGGCGGGCCGTCAGCGCCCGCCGGAGACCTCCAGGAACGCCCCCGTGGTGTACGAGGCGGCCGGGGAGAGCAGGAAGAGGATCGCCTCGGCGACCTCCGCCGGCTGGCCGCCGCGCCGCATCGGCAGGTTGGGGGCGACCCGGTCGACCCGCCCGGGCTCGCCGCCGAGCGCGTGGATGTCGGTGTGGATCAGGCCCGGCCGCACCGCGTTGACCCGGATGCCCTCGGCCGCGACCTCCAGGGCGAGCCCCCGGGTCATCGAGTCCACCGCGCCCTTGGCGGCCGCGTAGTCGACGTACTCGTTCGGCGAGCCGATCCGGGAGGCGGCCGAGGAGACGTTGACGATGGCGCCGCCGCGCCCGCCGTACCGGGTGGACATCCGGCGGACGGCCTGCGCCGCGCACAGGAACGGGCCGGTGATGTTGGCGGACCAGATCCGGTTCAGCCGGTCCTCGTCGATCTCCTCCAGCCGGCACTGCTTCTCCAGCGTGCCGGCGTTGTTCACCAGGCCGGTGAGCAGGCCGAGTTCGGCGTCCACGGTGGCGAACAGCCGCTCCACGCCGGCCGTCCGGCTGACGTCGGCGCGCACGGCGAGGGCGGTGCCGCCCTCGGCCCGGATGGCGTCCACGACGGAGGCCGCGGAGGCGTCGTCCGTCCGGTAGTTGACGCAGACCCGGTAGCCGCGGCGGGCCGCCAGCAGGGCGGTGGCGGCGCCGATGCCGCGGCCGGCGCCGGTGACGACCAGGACCCCGTCGGGGGTGCCGGTCGAGTCGGGGGTGCGGGCAGAGCCGGGGGTGTGGGCGGCGCCGGGTGCGCCGGTCGGGTCTGGTGCGTCGGCAGGGTCGGGTGTGGTGGTCGCCATGGGCCGTACGCTACCCGGCCGTTCGGCCGATCCCCCGCCCTCCGGCCGCCCGCAGCGCCGCGATCCTCGGTGCGCGGCCGCGCGGGGAGTCGAGGCTGAAGCCGCGGGCGTCGCCGAGGTCGTCGCGGACGAAGTCCTCGGTGCGGGCCACCGCCTCCCGCAGGGCGTCGTCGAGGGGGACGAAGGGCAGCAGGACGATTTCCGCCCGTTCGGTGTCGTACTCCCAGAGGCCGACGATCCGGCCGCGGTCGAGCACGACGTGGGTCTGCGGGTCGGCCTGACCGCCGAAGGTGCGACCGGTCCGGTCGGCGGGCAGCGGGCGGGCGGCGTCGGCCGGGTCGAGCAGCCGGGGCAGGTCGCGGTGCAGCAGGTGGATGCCGTCGATGCCGGCCAGCAGCCGCGGCTGCGGCTCCCGCGGAGGCGTGAACTCGGCGAACTCGTCGACGAGTTCGGGCGGCAGCAGCAGTTCGGAGCCGGGCCCGAGCGGGACCGGGCCCGCCTCGGCGACGGCCCGGCGGGCGGTGGCGGCCGTGAAGCCGGAGAACCAGCGGAAGTGCCGGAGGGTGGCCGGGCCCGCCCAGGAGAAGTACCGGCGGGCGAGGTCGACGGCGTCCCCCGCGACCGGCTGGTCCCAGCCGACGTAGCCGTAACGCTGCTGGTCCAGGCGGCCGTTGACGGGCACCCGGCGGATCCGGCCGCGCGACTGCAGCAGACCGAGGGCGAGCGGCAGGGTGGTGGCCACACCGCGCCTCTTCCCGGCCGCGCCGAGCGACCGGACGGCGTCGCCGACGGCCTCCCGGATCGTCGTCGGATCCAGCGGCTCGTCCTCCGACAGCACGCGCTCGACGGCCAGGCAGAGCTTCTCCACCTCGTCCCGGCCGACGCCCAGGTGCTTCTCCGCCGAGGCCAGTTCACCCGCCGGGGCGGCCGCACCGGCGGCCAGGCCCAGCGCGAAGTCGGCGGCCGGCAGCACGTACGTGCACCCCCGCGCGGACGGCAGCTCGTGCACCTCCAGCCGGGCCACCGCCGCGTCGAGCGCCGCCCGCCCGAGCCCGGCCCGGGCGAACAGGCCCAGGTACGGTGCCGCGCCGCCCACCGAGCGGGCCCAGCCGGTGGCGGCCAGCACCTCCGCGGCGGACGCGCCGGTGCGCGGACGGTCCAGCCACTGCCGGTGCGACCACCAGGCCCGCAGCTTCTCGACGCCGACGGGTGCCACCGCTTCCCCCTGGGGATCGTGCTCCATGGGGCCCAGTATCGGCGGCCGGGCGGGCCCCGGAGCGGAATTCGCTCGCCCGGCGCGGCCCGTTCCGGAGAGGATGCCAGAACCCGTTCCGCAGCCCGTCCGCACGCCTCCCGGGAGGAGACCGCCCGTGCCCGCCACCGCCCTCCTGCCCTCCGGCACCGCCCTGCCCTCCGGCACCGTCCTCCTCGCGGGCGTCGTCGGCTCCACCGCGTACGGCTTCGCCCACGCCGGCTCCGACGTCGACCGGCTGGGCCTGTTCGCCACCCCCACCGAGGAGTTGCACGGCCTGCACCGCCCCGCCGAGTCGCACGTCACCACCGGGCCCGACCTCACCCTGCACGAGGCCGCCAAGTGGTGCCGGCTGGCGCTGAGCTGCAACCCGACCGCCTCCGAACTGGTCTGGCTGCCCGACGACCTGTACGAGACCCGCACCCCGCTCGGCGACGAACTCATCGCCCTCCGGACGGCCTTCCTCAGCGCGCCCGCCGTGCGCAAGGCCTACCTCGGCTACGCCGACCAGCAGTTCCGCAAGTTGCTGACCCGCGACACCGCCGAGCCGGCCGCCCGCCGCCGGGCCGCCAAGCACGCCCGGCACCTGGTCCGGCTGGTCGAACAGGCCGTCCGGCTGCACGAGACGGGCCGCAACCTGATCCGCCTGCCCGACCCCGAACGCGTCCGCGACCTGGGCGAACGCATCGCCGACCGTCCCGCCGTCGCCGAGTCCCTGCTCGCCGACGCCGCCGACCGCCTCGACCGCCCCGGCGTCCTCCCCGCCGCCCCCGACCCCCGCCCCGTCGAGGCCTGGCTCCGCCGCGTCCGCGCCGCCCACTACACCCCGCCTCAAGGACCGCTCCACGCGCCCGGCGCGCCCGCGCAATCCACTGGCGAAGCCCCGGGCCCCACCGGGTAGGATCGCCGTGGCCCTCCCCGCCAGGCACCACCGGGATCAAGGGCCGCGGGGCACTAGCTCAATTGGCAGAGCTGCGGACTTTTAATCCGTAGGTTCAGGGTTCGAGCCCCTGGTGCCCCACCTCGAAAGACCAGATCAGATGGCCTCTGACCTGGTCTTTTGTCGTTTCTGGGGATCATTTTCATTTAGTGTCGACGATTTCTGAATGTCATTTTGTCCGGATTTTGGCCGGCGGGTCCGTGGCGGTGCCGGCAACGGGGTGACTGAGCTTCAGGAGTGTGTCGTGCATTCCTGCAGGCGGGAGGTGACGGGCCTGTCCTTCGAGTGTCCAGGGCGGAGTGGGCCATGGCATTTTTGGTGTCCAAGGTTGTCCAGGCTGGTGCTGTGGTCTCACGTCAGGCGACCTCTTGCCGGGGAGCGCCAAGCCTCAAGATCCACGCGAGCGTCTGGATCGGCTCGTCGGCCTGCTCGATCGGGATGCCGTGGGCTTCGGCGAACTCGAGAGGGCGGAGCCGGCCCGACCTTCCGCGCGAGCCCGTCCGGTAGTGAGGGGTGCCACGGTGCGTGCAGTCAGTCTCCGGCGGCCGCGTCGGGAAGTGCCCGGTGAGCTGGCACTCGCATAGGAAGCGTCGGCCCTTCAGGCTTTGATCACCGTCGCCAGGTTGCCGCAGAGCGCCGTGATGTCCTCGGGGTCGGAGGTGAGGATCGTGATGGGGCCTGGTGCGGCGAGGGCGGTGGCGGCGAGCATCGCGTCGATCGCGTACTTGTGGCCGTGCAGTCCGGAGGCGGTGAGCAGGTCGGCCGCGTGACGGGCGATGGTTTCGGTGATCGGCTCGACGACGAGGCGGGAGAGAGTCCATTCGAAGGCCGGCCGGTTGATGCGCGGGTGGATGACCTCGACGAGGGTGGCGGCGCTGGTGATTACTCGGAGATCGTCCGCCCGGGCGAGCGCGAGCCAGGACGTCACCTCCCGGTCCCGTAGGACGGCCTTGGCGAGCCCCTCGCTGTCCAGCACGAGGGTGCCTCCCGGCGCGGCGGCGTCCCCGCTCATGCGGCGCTCGCGTTCGAGGCGTGCTGCTCGTCGCGGGTGCGGCGCAGCAGGTCGCGGCGCTGCTGGATCTCCTGGTCGGTGATCGGACCGTGTTCGGCCTCCGCGACGGCGATGATCTCGTTGAGGTTGTCCCGTTCGATCTGGCGGGCGACCGCGGCGGCGACATAGGCGGACAGTCCGGACGGGCCGCTGCGGGCCCGGGCCGCCTCGGCAATGTCGCGTGGCATCGTGATCGAGTACTTCTGGGTAGGCTCGCTCATGCTCCTTATGCTACCGCCGATGCTCCGCATGCTCGGGACAGTACAACAGCCGATCGATGGGGCGAAGCGGCGGACGAACGAACCCGGGGCGAACGGGGCCCGGCAGCTCCGGGGGCCGCTCCCGACGGGTCTGCGGCCTGCCACATTCGGCCTGCGCCCGCGACGCCGACCGCGTGGAGCGCGGCGTAACTGCAACCGGACCGTGGCCGAGCACTTCCTTTCCGCCCACCTCGCCTGAGAGCCGTACGCCGGGCGGCCCGCTCTCCGGGTTCGGGGAGCGGGCCGCTTCGGCTTCTGGGCCGCTTGGGTTTCTGGGCGGTTACTGGTGCAGGAACGTTTCGGTGAAGCTGGTGCCGCTGGAGCCGAGCCCGCTGGTGCGGGCCTCGTACGTGCCGTTCGCGCTGGGGTCGAGGGCGACCGGGCCGGAGGACCCGAGGGACGTGCCGTTGACGGTGGCCGAAGTGAAGCTCAGCGTGCCGAAGTTGGGGTAGGAGCCCGTCGGCGACTCGATGATGACTTCGGCGCTGGTCCGCTGTGCGGAGAGCGACTTGGTCGTGGTGTAGGTCCAGCCGCGCGAGGAGTCCGTCAGCTTGAGGGTGTACCTGCTGCTCCCGGCGTAGGTCACCGAGGCCGTGATGACGTCGCCGGCGGACACCGGGTACGAGCTGAGGCTCAGGTAGACCGGGTTCGCCGGGTACATCTCGTACCAGGCCTGGTTCACCGGGCTGCCGCTGGAGCAGTCCGTCGCCACCCCGGTCTGCTCCACGGTGGAGGAGCCGTACCCGTCGATGCCGACCCAGGGGGCGTAGAGGTCATTGGTGGAGTTGCAGGTCGCACGCGGCTCGGTCCAGGTCGCCGACACCGAGGAGAACCCACTGCCCGTGGCGGCGTAGCCACCCCAGTTGTAGCCGTTGGTGTTGTACTGCAGGGGCCGGAACGCCAGCCCCTGTACGGCAGTTGCGGAGGCCGGCGCGGCGGGGACCGCCAGGGTGGTGGCTGCTGCCGCCAGGGTGACGAGGCGTATCAGGAAGTTGCGCATGCTTGCTCCTTCGTGGGGGACGGGCAGGCGACTCACACGCCGGTTCGAGCCGTGGGGGTGGCCGCGGTGGCGCGGCAGCCAGGATGGCCGACTGTCATGAGCCGGGCAAGGGGTGCGGGGGCAAGGTTGATCGAGGGATTGCCCTACCGGGTAAAGGACTTGACGTTCGATCCGGCCCGGTCCCCACGCCCGCGGCGCCCTCCGCTCAGGGGCACGGCGGTCCCGTCGAGCGCGCAGACGTAAGTGGCGCGCGCGGTTCGGGGTGATCGGAGGCGGGCGGCGCAGCTGCGTTGCGGCCCGCCGTAGGGGATGGCCACCCGGCGTGGCCGAATTTCGCGTGGTCGAATCTCGCGTGGGTGGCGTCGAGGGGGCCTCCTCCGCCTCGGTCGGCCCGCTCGGACCCGCTCGTCGGCGTGAATGAGCAGGGTGTGTTCCGTGAGCTTCAGTTCTCCGTTCCCGCCGGCCGGTCGGTCTGCGGGGGCCCGGCGCAGTGGCGGGCTTCCACCCGGCCCGATTCGCTGAGCGGGAGTTTCGCGGCCGGCTTCGTCGCCGCCCCGGCGCGGCTCGGCGGCGCTGGGGGAGCGGATCGCAGTGGCATGGGTCACGTCGGAATCGGGGGGTTTCGGGTGTTCTGCCTGGTGGTGGCCCGACTGTCGGTCGGGTTGCCCACGAACCGGGGGTCCGTGATCGCGTCGGGCCTAAATATGATCGGAAGCCACGATCGTCGGTTGATGCTGACGGTCGTATGTGCAACCTGGGAACGGTTCGGGCCGTCTCTCTGTGTGCGGTGCGCCAGATCGTCCGGGGCGTCGCTTCCGTCGGTGAAAGGTACGCGCATGTCAGGTCAGTGGGGCGAGGGCCCGGCTCGGGGCGAGGACGCGCCCGGCGCGCTGACGGCCGAGGGCACGGAGAGCGGCGGCGCCGTGCCGTCGCCGCGCTCCGGTGGCCGGGCGGAGGCCCGTCGTGCTGCCCAGGGCAAGGGCGGCCGAGGCGGTGGCGGCGCCGGCGGGGCGGAGTCCGGCGGCGGTGGTGGCCGGGCGGCGGCGCGCAAGAGCGCCAAGCCGAAGAAGAACGTCAAGAAGATCGTCGCCTGGTCGGCGGCCGGCGTGCTGGTGCTGATCGCCGGCGCGGGCGGCGCGATCTACTTCAAGCTGAACGGCAACATCAAGTCCTTCGACGGCGACGCGATAGCCACCGACCGCCCGCCCGAGGCGAAGGCCGACGCGGACGGCAACAAGCCGGTCAACATCCTGCTGATCGGCTCGGACAGCCGCGGCAAGAACAACGCCGACCTCGGCGGCGGCGAGGACGGCGGCGCCCGCTCGGACACCACGATCCTGCTGCACGTCTACGCCGACCACAAGCACGCCGTGGGCATCTCGATCCCGCGCAACGCGATGGTCCAGCTGCCGTCCTGCAAGCTGCCCAACGGGAAGTGGACCAAGGGCGGCAACTCCGACCTGTTCAACGCGGCCTTCGCGACCGGCGGCAGTGACGACGGCAACCCGGCCTGCACCCAGAACACCGTGGAGAAGATGACCGGCATCCGGGTCGACCACACCATGGTGGTCGACTTCAACGGTTTCGCCGCGATGACCAAGGCCGTCAACGGCGTGGACATCTGCCTCCCGCAGGCGATCTACGAGGGGGACATCAACCCCAAGCTGAAGAAGAAGGGCGCGCTCGTCCTCCCGCAGGGCAAGCAGACCGTGGACGGCCAGAAGGCGCTCGACTACGTGCGCCTGCGCCACGGCATCGGCGACGGCTCCGACATCGGCCGGATGAAGCGCCAGCAGGCCTTCATGGGCTCCCTCATCAGCAAGATCAAGAAGGACGGGCTGAGCCCCACCAACCTGCTGCCGCTGGCCGACGCCGCCACCAAGTCGCTGACCGTCGACCCGGGCCTGGACTCGGCGGACAAGCTGCTCTCCTTCGGGTTGTCGATGAAGAACATCGACATGCACGACCTCAAGTTCGTGACGGTGCCCTGGCGTTTCCGCACCGAGGACCAGAACATCGACCTCATCCCGTCGGACGCCAACAAGCTCTGGGAGACCCTCAAGGCCGACCAGACCATCGACGGCCAGAACGCCACCGGCCAGCAGCCGGACGCACCCGCCGGCGGCACGAGTGCGGCCCCGCAGCCGCCCGCGCCCACCACCCCGGCCGCGGACGCGTCCAACGCCGCGATCAAGGTGGCGGTCTACAACGGGACGACCGCCAACGGCCTGGCCGGCAAGGGCACCGAGCAGTTGAAGGCCGCCAAGTTCAGCGCAACCCTGGCGGGCCAGGCGGCGAGCACCAGGTACAAGACCACCACGATCGAGTACGGCACCGGGCAGAAGGCCAACGCCGACAAGGTCGCCGCGCTGTTCCCGGGCGCCGACGTCTCGCCCGGCAGCGGGCGGGGCATCTCGGTGATCGTCGGCCAGGACTTCGCGGCCGCCGTCGGCCTCGGCACCGGCACTGGCGCGCCCGCCGCCACCCCGGGGGTGCAGGCGCCCCCGCAGCCGCTGCCCACCACCGTCACCAACGACGCCCGCTCGGCGGACGACGACATCTGCGCCAACACCACGTACGGCAGCGGCGGCTGACCGTACCCACCGGACTCCAGGGCGCCCGCCCCGGCCAGGGCGGGCACCCTGGACGCTGCTGCCCGACTCGCCGCAGCCGCGGGATCGGCGGCCGCCAACCGGAAGCCGCCCTTCCGCGACGCGCCGCCGGGAAATGGGCACCTTCCCCCCGTTCGCGGGTAAGACTGCACCCATGCTGGGCCTACCGGACGACATCCGCGCTTTCCTCTTCGACCTCGACGGGGTGCTCACCCAGACCGCGAAGGTGCACGCCGCGGCCTGGAAGGACACCTTCGACGCCTTCCTGCGCGCCGAAGCCGCCCGCACCGGCGGCCCGTTCGTCCCCTTCGACGCCGTCACCGACTACGACACCTACGTGGACGGCCGCCCGCGCCTCGACGGCACCCGGGCGTTCCTGCGCAGCCGGGGCATCGACCTGCCCGAGGGCACTCCCGAGGACCCGCCCAACTCCCGCACCGTGCAAGGGATCAGCCGGGCCAAGAACGACACCGTGCTGCGGCTGATCCGCGAGCAGGGCGTGCAGCCGTACCAGGGCTCGGTCGACTACGTGCACCGGCTGCGCGCGGCCGGCCTGCCCAGCGCGGTGGTCTCCTCCAGCGCCAACTGCCGGGACGTGCTGCGGGCGGCGGGCATCGAGGAGCTGTTCGACGTGATCGTGGACGGCGCCGTCGCCAAGAGCGAGGGCCTGCCCGGCAAGCCCGCCCCCGACACCTACCTGTACGCCGCCCGCGCGCTCGGCGTCGAGCCCGCGCACGCCGCCGTCTTCGAGGACGCGCTCGCCGGGGTCGCGTCCGGCCGGGCGGGCGGCTTCGGCACGGTGGTCGGGGTGAACCGCACCGGACAGGCCGCCGAACTGCGCCACAACGGCGCCACCGTGGTCGTCGACGACCTCTCCGAGCTGCTGGGAGGGACGTCGTGAGCCCCTCGGACACCTTCTCGATCGACCCGTGGCAGATCACCGAACAGGGCCTGGACCTGGTCTCGATGGCCCGCGCCGAATCCGTCTTCGCGCTTTCCAACGGGCACATCGGCCTGCGCGCCAACCTGGACGAGGGCGAGCCGCACGGCCTGCCCGGCACCTACCTCAACGGTGTCTTCGAGCTGCGCCCGCTGCCGTACGGCGAGGGCGGCTACGGCTACCCGGAGTCCAGCCAGAGCGTCATCAACGTGACCAACGGCAAGATCATCCGGCTGCTGGTGGACGACGAGCCCTTCGACCTCCGCTACGGCGAACTCGTCAGCCACCGGCGCTGGTTGGACTTCCGCGAGGGGATGCTGCACCGCGAGGCCGAGTGGACCTCGCCGGCCGGGCGGACGATCCGGGTGCGCTCCTCCCGGCTGGTCTCGCTCACCCAGCGCGCCATCGCCGCCGTCGAGTACAGCGTCGAGGCGGTGGACGGCCCGGTCCGGGTCGTGCTGCAGTCCGAGCTGGTCGCCAACGAGCAGCTGCCCGGCGGCCCGGACGGCGATCCGCGCGCCGCCGCCGTCCTGGAGGCGCCGCTGCTGTCCGAGGCGCACCACGCGAGCGCCCTCAAGGCCGTCCTGGTGCACCGCACCCGCTACAGCGGCATCCGGGTCGCGGCCGGGATGGACCACGTCATCGACGGCCCGGAGCGGTCCGACACCGTCGCCGAGGCCGACGCCGACCAGTGCCGGATCAGCGTCACCACCGTGCTCGGCCCCGGGCAGCGGCTGAGGCTGACCAAGTTCATGGCCTACGGCTGGTCCGGCACCCGCTCGCTGCCCGCAGTCCGGGACCAGGTGGAGGCCGCGCTCACCGCCGCCCGGTACACCGGCTGGGACGGCCTGGTCGCCGAACAGGCCGACTTCCTGCGGGAGTTCTGGGAGGCCAACGACATCGAGATCGAGGGCGACGTCGAACTCCAGCAGGCCGTGCGGTTCGCCGTCTTCCACGTCCTGCAGGCCGGCGCCCGCAGTGAGGAACGGGCCATCCCCGCCAAGGGGTTGACCGGTCCCGGTTACGACGGGCACAGCTTCTGGGACACCGAGACCTTCGTCCTGCCGGTGCTCACCTACTGCCTGCCCGCCGCCGTCAACCAGGCCCTGCGCTGGCGGCACACCACCCTGCCGCTGGCCCGCGAACGGGCCGCCCAACTCGGCCTGGCCGGAGCGGTGTTCCCCTGGCGGACGATCCGCGGCGAGGAGTGCTCCGGGTACTGGCCGGCCGGCACCGCCGCCTTCCACATCGGCGCCGACATCGCCGCCGCCGTCGCCCGCTACGTCCGGGCCACCGGGGACCAGGAGTTCGAGCGCGACTACGGGCTCGAACTGCTCGTCGAGACCGCCCGGATGTGGCGCTCGCTCGGCCACCACGACGTCGCCGGCCGGTTCCGCATCGAGGGCGTCACCGGCCCCGACGAGTACAGCGCCGTCGCGGACAACAACGTCTTCACCAACCTGATGGCGCAGACGAACCTGCGCGCCGCCGCCGAGGCCGCCGTCCGCCACCCGAGCGAGGCTGCGGCCCTCGGCGTCGACACCGAGGAGACCGCCGCCTGGCGGGACGCGGCCGCCGCGATGTACATCCCGTACGACGCGGACCTCGGCGTCCACCCGCAGGCCGACGGCTTCACCGACCACCAGGTCTGGGACTTCGAGAACACCCCGCCCGAGAAGTACCCGCTGCTGCTGCACTTCCCGTACTTCGACCTGTACCGCAAGCAGGTGGTCAAGCAGGCCGACCTGGTGCTCGCCATGCAGGTCCGCGGCGACGCCTTCACCGACGAGCAGAAGGCCCGCAACTTCGCCTACTACGAGCGCCTCACCGTCCGCGACTCCTCGCTCTCCGCCTGCACCCAGGCGGTCATCGCCGCCGAAGTCGGCCAGCTCGACCTCGCGTACGACTACACCGCCGAAGCCGCCCTGATGGACCTGCACGACCTCGGCGGCAACACCAGCGACGGCCTGCACATGGCCTCGCTCGCCGGGGCCTGCATCGCCCTGGTGGCGGGCTTCGGCGGGCTGCGCGACCACGCCGAGACGCTCTCCTTCCGGCCCCGGCTGCCGTCCGGGCTGATGCGGCTCAGCTTCTCCCTACTGGTGCGCGGACACCTGCTCGGCGTCCGGATCACCCACGAGGAGACGACGTACACGCTGCGCAGCGGCGAGGTCCTGCACCTGCGGCACGACGGCGAGGAGGTGCAGGTCAAGGCGGGTTCGCCGGTCACCCTGCCTACCACCACGCCGCCCGGCCAGGAGCGCTTCGCCCAGCCGCCCGGCCGCGAACCGGCCCGCCGCCACCCGCAGGCGGGCCTGGCGGCCGGCAAGCTCGGCCACCAGGACCACCTCGCGGCGGAGTAGCGCCGGGTCGGCCGCCGGAGCGCCCCCGCCGCCCGCCCACGGGCTCACCCGTTCGGCCCACGCGGGCGGCGGGCCGCCCCGACCCGCCGGACCGTGGAGGCGAGGTTTGCCGACCGGCGCCCCAGCGAAGGAGTCGCACCCGTGGCGAGCGTGGCCGAACAGATGGTGGAGGTCCTCCGGCAGGCCGGGGTGGAGCGGGTCTACGGCGTCGTCGGCGACAGCCTCAACCCCGTCGTGGACGCGATCCGCCGGGCCGAGGGCATCAGCTGGGTGCACGTCCGCAACGAGGAGGCCGGGGCCTTCGCGGCCGCCGCCGAAGCCGAACTCAGCGGCCGGCTCGCCGTCTGCGCCGGCTCCTGCGGCCCGGGCAACACCCACCTGATCCAGGGCCTCTACGACGCCCAGCGCAGTGGCCTGCCCGTCCTCGCGCTCGCCTCGCACATCCCGTCCGGCCAGATCGGCACCGGCTTCTTCCAGGAGACCCACCCCGAGCGGGTGTTCACCGACTGCAGCAACTGGTGCGAGATGCTCTCCACCCCCGCCCAGCTGCCGCGCCTGCTGCGGATCGCCGTCCAGCACGCGCTCGGTTCGCACGGCGTCTCGGTGTTCGTCTTCCCCGGGGACGTCGCCGCGCTGCCCGCCGCCGGGCCGACCGGCACCAGCCACTTCCTCACCGAGCAGGCCGTCGCCGCGCCGCCGTGGTCCCAGGTGCAGGAGCTGGCGCGGATGCTCAACGCGGCCCGCAGGGTCGTCCTGTTCTGCGGCGCGGGGGTGCGCGGGGCGCACGCCGAGGTGATGGAAGCCGCGCGGGCGCTGAACGCGCCGGTCGGTCACTCGCTGCGCGGCAAGGAGTGGATCCAGTACGACAACCCGTACGACGTGGGAATGAGCGGCCTGCTCGGCTACGGCGCCTGCCACGAGGCGCTGCACTCGGCGGACCTGGTGCTGCTGCTCGGCACCGACTTCCCGTACGACTCCTTCCTGCCGCAGGCGCACACCGTGCAGGTCGACCACGACGCGACCCGGCTCGGCCGCCGCACCGCGCTCGACCTGGCCGTCCACGGGGACGTCGCCGCCACCCTGCGGGCCGTGCTGCCGCTGCTGGAGGGGAAGCAGGACCGCGCCTTCCTCGACGGCATGCTGCGCAAGCACTACCGGTCGCTGGAGGACGTGGTCGGCGCCTACACCCGGGACATCGAGAAGCACCTGCCGATCCACCCGGAGTACGTCGCCTCGGTGCTGGACGAGGTGGCGGCCGAGGACGCGGTGTTCACCGTGGACACCGGCATGAACAACGTCTGGGCCGCCCGCTACCTGCAGCCCAACGGCCGCCGGCGGGTGATCGGCTCGTTCCTGCACGGCTCGATGGCCAACGCCCTCCCGCACGCGATCGGCGCCCAACTCGCCTGCCCGGGGCGGCAGGTGGTCGCGATGGCGGGCGACGGCGGCATCGGGATGCTGCTCGGCGAGCTGCTCACCGTGGCCAAGCACCGGCTGCCGGTGAAGACGATCGTCTTCAACAACGGCGCGCTCGGCATGATCAAGCTGGAGATGCTGGTCTCCGGCTACCCGGAGTCCGAGATCGACAACGGGGACGTGGACTACGCCGGGATCGCCCGGGCGATGGGGATCCCGGCCAAGCGGGTCGCCGAGCCGGCCCGGGTCCGGGAGGTGCTGGCCGAGGCGCTGGAGCGGCCGGGGCCGGCCCTGGTGGACGTGGTGACCGACCCCAACGCGCTGTCCATCCCGCCGTACATCACCGCTGCCCAGCTGAAGGGCTTCGCGCTGGCAGCCGGGAAGACGGTGCTCTCCGGTGGTGTCGGGCGCATGATCGACCTGGCCCGGAGCAACCTGCGGAACATCCCGCGGCCGTGAGTCCGGCGGCTGGCCAGGCCCTGGGCCCGGCTCTACTCCTGAAGTGCCTTGCCTGAGAGGCAAAATCCTTGCCCGTGCGGCACGTCGGGTGTCCACTGGACACATGACCACCAGCTCCACCGGCGCCCCCGCCGCAGGCGACCGACTCGACGACCAGGAGGTCTCCGGCCTCGCCGCCCGCCTTCGCGAGCACCGCCTCAGCAGCCGCCTCACCCTGGAGGTGGCCGCCGCGCGCGTCGGCCTCTCCCCAGCGTATCTGTCCCGCCTGGAGACCGGCCGGCGCCAGCCCTCCCTGCCCGTCCTGCTCGGCCTCGCCCGCGCGTACGGCACCTCGGTGTCCGGGCTGCTCGGCGAGACCATGGCGGAGCCGGACCCGGTGGTCCGCGGCGTCGCCATCGAACCCGGGCGCGCCGGCGGCTGGGGCTACCGCCGGGCGGGTGCCCCCGGCCGCGCCATGCAGGCCCTGCGGGTCCACGTGCCGCCGGGCGTGCAGGACACGGTGGTCCGGGTCCACCCGGGCGAGGAGTGGCTGTACGTCCTGCAGGGCGCCCTGCGGCTCACCCTCGGCGACCGCGTCCACCACCTCGCCGTGGGCGACTCCGCCCACTTCGACTCGCTCACCCCGCACTGCATCGCCGCCGAATCGGACCACGGCGTCGAACTGCTCTTCGTCCACACCCTGCTGCAGAGCCCCGGCGGCGAACTCTGCCTCGGCGGCGGCCCCGCCGCGACGCACTGACCTGCCGTCAGAACACCCCGGAGGAGATCCCCATGGCCGATCCCGCCACCGCCAACCCGGCCGTCGCCCAGGCCGCCGTCGTCACCCAGGGCGCCGCCGACACTGCCACCGGCCCGAAGACCATGGACGCCGGCAAGTGGGCCAACAAGCGGGTCTACCTCCGGCTGGTGATCTACACCGCCGGGATCCACGTCTTCGCCGGCTTCATCATGCTCCTCTTCGAACTGGGCAGCCGGTCCAAGTAGTCCACCCCAGCCGTCCCGCCCGCCCCCACCCCCGAGGGGGCGGGCGGGGCACTTCCCCCGGCGCCTGCCCTCACGCGGTGCGGAGCAGGTCGCAGAGGGCCTGCACGGCGTCGGGGAAGGCGTGGTCGGGTGGGGTGCCGTAGCCGATGACGAGGGCGGGCGAGGCGTCGGCGTCCGTGTTGGCGTCCGTGTCCGCGTCCGCGGACGGAACGGCGCGGTGCCTGGCGAGGCCGTTGAGGGACAGACCGGCGTCCTGGGCCCGGGCGAGGAGTTCGGCCTCCGGGGTGGAGCCCGGCGGCAGCCGGAGGACGGCGTGCAGGCCGGCCGCGATGCCGGTGACCCGGACGTGCGGGGCGTGTTCGGCGAGTGCGGCGACCAGCCGGTCGCGTCGGCGCCGGTAGTGCAGCCGGCAGCGCCGCACGTGGCGGTCGTACGTGCCGGAGGTGATCAGTTCGGCGAGCGTCAGCTGGTCCAGCACCGGGGACATCGTGTCGGCCAGCGCCTTCAGCCGGGCCACCGGTTCGACGAGGGGGTCCGGCAGGGCGAGCCAGGCCAGCCGCAGGCCCGGTGCGAGGCTCTTGGCGGCCGTTCCGGCGTACACCACCCGTTCCGGGTCGAGGGCCTGCATCGCACCGAGGGGCTGCCGGTCGTAGCGGAACTCGCCGTCGTAGTCGTCCTCGATGACGTACCGGTCCTGTTCGCGCGCCCACCGTACGGTCTCCGCCCGGCGTTCGGCGGACAGCGGTGCGCCGGTGGGGTACTGGTGGGCGGGGGTGAGGAGGGCGGCGCCGGGGCGGGCGTCGAGCAGGTCGACCCGGGCGCCGTCGTCGTCGAGCGGCAGCGGGACGGTGGCGAGCCCGGCGGCCCGGACGACGGCGTGCTGCGGCGGCAGCCCGTACTCCTCGACGGCCAGTGCGCGGGCGCCGCGTTCCCGCAGGGCGGCGCAGAGCAGGCCGAGGCCCTGGGTGACGCCGGTGCAGATCAGCAGGTGGTCGGGGTCGGTGCGGACGCCCCGGACGCGGGCCAGGTAGTGGGTGAGCGCCTGCCGCAGTTCGATCCGGCCGAGCGGGCTGCCGTAGTCGAGGGCTTCGTGCGGTGCGGTGGCGAGGGCCCGGCGGGCGGCGGCGAGCCAGGCGGTGCGGGGGAAGAGCGAGATGTCGGGCCGACCGGACGTCAGGTCGTGCCGGGCGACGGTCCGCCGTTGGGGCACCGGCCGGGCGCCGGCCCGCCTGTTCGGGGCGGGCGGCTCCGGCACGGCCCGCCGGGCGACGGTGGTGCCGGAGCCCTGCCGGGAGTCGAGCCAGCCTTCCGCGGTGAGCTGGCCGTACGCCTCGACCACGGTGTTCCGGGCGATCCCGAGGTCCTCGCCGAGGGCCCGGGAGGAGGGCAGCCGGGTGCCGGGGGCGAGCCGCCCGTCCTGGACGGCTTCGCGCAGGGCGTCCTCCAGGGCGGCCCGCAGCCCGCTTCCGGCGGCGCGCCGCTCGGTGAGGTCCAGGTGCAGGTCGCCGCCGAAGGAGGTCCAGGAGCTGGTCACCCGGCCATTCTCGCGCGGGGCACGGACATCCGGGGGGCACCAGGTGGTGCCCTTCTCGCGACCGGCAGGACCGTGGCGGGGTCCTCATGCGGGCGGTGGCCACGGTGATCCCCTCTTCGTTAGCGTCCGTCACTGGACCGACGGATCCCGACGAGAGGATGTGACAGGGTGAGCGAGCAAATCCCACCGGCTGAGCCGGCCGAGCCGGCCGAGCCGGCCGAGCGGACCAGGGCCGGTCAGGCCGAGCCGGCCGGTCAGGCCGGTCAGGCCGAGCTGGCCGAGCGCTTCGAGGCGGAACGGCCCCAACTGCGCGCGGTGGCCTACCGGATGCTCGGGTCGATCACCGAGGCCGAGGACGCCGTCCAGGAGGCCTGGCTGAAGCTGAGCCGCAGCGACGTGGGCGAGGTGCGCAACCTGGGGGCCTGGCTCACCACCGTCGTCGGCCGGGTCTGCCTGGACCAGCTGCGCTCCCGCACCTCCCGCCGGGAGGATCCGCTGCCCGAGCAGGAGGGGCCGCCACGCCTGCCGGACCCGGTGGTGAGCGGGCTGGTGACGCTGGACCCGGTGCACGAGGTCCTGGTCGCCGACTCGGTCGGGATCGCGCTGATGGTGGTCCTGGACACGCTCTCCCCGGCGGAGCGGGTGGCCTTCGTCCTGCACGACCTGTTCGAGGTGCCGTTCGACGGGATCGCCGAGGTGCTCGGCCGCACCCCGGCCGCCACCCGGCAGCTGGCCAGCCGTGCCCGCCGCAGGGTCCAGGGCGCGACCCCGGCCGCGGACACCGACAACGCCCGTAAGCGCGAGGTGGTGGAGGCCTTCCTCGCCGCCTCCCGGGGCGGCGACTTCGACGCGCTGCTGACCGTGCTCGACCCGGAGGTGGTGGCCCGTTCCGACGGTGGCACGCTGGTGCCGAGCGTGCTACGCCGGGGCGCGGCCGACGTCGCCGCGCAGGCGGTCGCCTTCGCCCGCTTCGCCGCCGACGGCCGCCTGGTGCTGGTCAACGGCTCGCCCGGCGTGGTGTCCTTCGCCGGGGGCCGCCCGCTGTCGGTCATGTCGTTCACCATCCACGACGGCCGCATCACCGCCATGGACGTCCTCACCGACCCGGCCCGCCTGGCCGCTCTGGGCCTCACGGCCTGAGCAGGCGCTCAGATCGACAGGTAGACCGCGCTGCCGACGCCGGCGAGGAAGCAGTAGACCGCGAACGGCGTCAGGCTGCGGGTCTCGAAGTACCTGGTGAGGAACCGCACCGAGACGTACCCGGCGGCGAAGGCGGCGACGCTGCCCGCGACGACCGGGCCGAGCACGGCGGAGTTCTCCGGCTTGAACAGCTCGGGGACCTTCAGCACCGAGGCGGCCAGGATGACGGGCGTGGCCAGCAGGAAGGAGAACCGGGCGGCGTCCTCGTGGTGCAGCCCGCGCAGGATGCCGGCGCTCATGGTGACGCCGGAGCGGCTGACGCCCGGGAACAGCGCGAGGATCTGCGCGGCGCCGATCCAGGCGCCCCGCCCGTAGCCGAGCCTGGTCAGCCGGTGGTCGGAGGCGACCGCCGGGTCCGTGCCCGGCTCGTCGACGGGGGCGGCGTGCCCGGCCCGGCGGCGGCCGTTGCCGCCGCGCTTGAGCCGCTCGGCGCCGAGCAGGACGAGCCCGTTGAGGGCGAGGAAGACCGCGGCGGGGAGGGGCTTGCCGAGCGCGTTGCGCAGTGCCTTCTCCAGGACGAGTCCGGCGACCCCGACCGGGATGGTGGAGAGGATGAGCAGCCAGGCGAGTTTCTCGTTGCGGGTCTCGACGCGGCGGTGGCGGATCGAGCCGAGGAGGCCGCCGATGACGCGGACCCAGTCCTTGCGGAAGTAGACCACCAGCGCGAGCGCGGTGGCGAGGTGCAGGGCGACCAGGGCGGCGAGGTAGGAGGAGCCCTCGGCGGTCATGTCGAGGTCGTGCCGGATCCGGCCGCCGATCAGGGCGGGCAGCAGGATGCTGTGGCCGAGGCTGGAGACCGGGAAGAGTTCCGTCACACCCTGCAGCAGGCCGACGCCTATCGCTTCCGGGTAAGTCAGGGTGGACATCGCGCACCTTCGCTCGGGGGTCGGCGGCCGGCCCATTCCGGGGGCCGCCGCGAAGCTACTACGGGCATGTAGACGTCCGGCAGCCCCGCGGCCCGAAGTTCACCGACCGTACGCCTGGGCGACATGGGGGCCGAGGTGTGCGACCAACGCCGTTGCCACGGCGGCCAGTACGGCGATGGACGGGACGGCCCGGTGCGCCGCGTCGCCGAGGAGCACGACGGCGGTCACCGCGAGCGGGGTGCCCACCAGCGGCAGAGCGACGGTCAGGACGGCGGGCAGGCGGTGCATCGCGGCTCCCTGGGTTCGGCTTCCGGGCCGGCTGCCTGGGGTCGGCCTCCGGTTCGACGCCCGCCACGATGCCGCCTCCCGCAGCGTCAGGTTCAAGTCCTTTTCGCCGCCGGGTCCTTCGCCGTCGGGCCCTGCACCGCCGGTCCTCGCCGTCGGATCCCCCCGGCCGGGTGTGCCCGGCCCGCTGGGGGCGGGCCCGCGCCGGTCAGCCGACCGCCACCCGCTGCCAGCCGGACTCGCCCGCCGCCACCGGCGCGGCCGCGAAGTCGTACCGCAGCCCGTCCGGCCCGAGGGCGAGCAGCGAGATCGACGAGGAGCCCCAGATCCGCCCGTCGCCGAAGTCCCGCCGCTGCACCAGCGCGGCGTCCTGGTCCAGCGCGAGCCCGTCGCCGGTGACGATCGGCAGCCAGGCACCCCAGGCCTGCGCGGTGGGCCCGTCGCCGGTCGGCTCGGGCCGGGGTGCGGCGGCGAAGCGGTCCCGGAAGTGGTCGGCGCGGGCGGCCATCAGCGCGCCGATCCGCGCGGAGGCGGTGCGGTTGGCGGCCTGGCCCTCCAGTCCGTCGTTGAGCACCACGCTGAGCCCGGCGGGCAGTTCGCGTTCCTCCAGCCGTCCGCCGCCCCAGCTGGTCACGGTGGCGCCGTCCGGCCGGGCCAGGACGAGGTGGAAGGGGTCGTACGGGGTGGGATCGAGGTGGCCGATGCCGCCCTCGGTGACGGCGGTGAGCGGCAGCCGGCCGCGGGTTCGCCGGGTGTGGGCGGGGGCGAGCGGGCCGAAGCCGTTCAGTAGGCAGGCGGCGGTCCGCCGGGCGGGGTCGACGGCCAGCCAGGTGCCGCCGGCGGCGAGGTCCAGCCCGCCGACCAGTTCCGGCCGGTCCGGCCAGTGGTGGTCCGGCGGCAGCCAGGCGCGCCCGAGGTACTCGTCCCGGACGGACAGCAGCAGCACCGGTACCGCCGCTCCCGGTTCGATGCTGACGAACGCCGTGCACACGACCCTGCCCCCTGTCGTCGTCCTGCCAGCGATCCTCGCACGGCCGTTCGTGTGCCGGAAGTGGCCCAAGGAACCCGGCGCCGAATGCACCAGAGCGGCGGGCCACCGCGTGTCTAGGCTGGCAGCCATGACGACGACGAATGAGACCGCGACGGCGAACGGGGCCGAGACGGCGAACGGCGCCCACGACCACGTGCCCGGCCCGGACCTGCGCCTCTCGATGCCGAAGCACGCCCCCGCCTACTACCAGGCGATGGTGGCCGTGGACCAGGCCTCCCGGACGGGCCTCGACCCGGTGATCGTCGAGCTGGTCAAGCTGCGCGCCTCGATGATCAACGGCTGCGCCTTCTGCATCGACATGCACTCGACCGACGCCGTCAAGCACGGCGAGCGGGAGCACCGGCTGCTCTCGCTCCCGGCCTGGCGCGAGGCGCCCTGGTTCACCGCCCGTGAGCGCGCCGCCCTGGCCCTCACCGAGTCGGTCACCCTGCTGACCCAGGGCCACGTGCCGGACGCCGTGTGGGCGGAGGCCGCCGGGCAGTTCGAGGAGGCGGAGCTGGCCCACCTGGTCGGGCTGATCGCCACCATCAACGCCTGGAACCGGATCGCCGTGAGCACCCGCATGAGCCCGGCCGCGAGGTGAGGCCCGCAGACGTGACGACGCGGCAGGAGAAGGCCCGGCTGCTCCGGGAGCTGCATCGCCCGGGCGATCCGGTGGTGCTGGCCAACGTGTGGGACGCGGCCTCCGCCCGGCTGGTGGCCGCGGCCGGGGCGCGGGCGGTGGCCACGGCCAGCGCGAGCGTCTGCTGGTCGCTCGGCAGTGCGGACGGCGGCGGCGCCGACCGCGAGCAGGTGCTGGCGCGGACCGCCGAGGTGGTCCGGTCGGTCGACCTGCCGGTCACCGCGGACCTGGAGGCCGGCTACGCGGACACCGCCGCCGGGGTCGGCGAGACGGTCACCGCGCTGCTCGCCACCGGCGCCGTCGGGGTGAACCTGGAGGACGAGGGCCGCCCGGTGGCGGAGGCCGCCGAGCGGATCGCGGCAGCCCGGGCGGCGGCGGACGAGGCCGGCGTGCCGCTCTTCGTCAACGGGCGCACCGATGTGTTCCTGCTCGGGCTGGGCGCCCCGGAGGAGCGGCTGGACGAGGCGGTCCGCCGCCTGCGGGCGTACGTCGAGGCGGGCGCCGACGGTGTGTTCGTCCCCGGCGTGGCCGACCCGGAGACCATCGCGGCCCTGGTCGCGGCCGTCCCCGTGCCGCTGAACGTGCTCGCCGGCCCCGGTTCCCCGTCGGTCGCCGAACTGGCGAAGCTCGGCGTAGGCCGGATCAGCCTCGGTCCGGGCCTGGCCAAGGCGGCGTACGCGGCGGTCCGCCGGGCCGCCGAGGAGGTGTACGGGAGCGGCACGTACACCGCCCTCGACGGCGGGTTGACGTACCCGGAGCTCAACGGCCTCTTCACGGGCTGAGCTGCGGGAACAGGACTCGGGCGGCCGACCGTACGGGGGTCGGCCGGTCGCCCGGGACAGATTGGGGGTTCGGCGGGTCGGCGGTTCGGCGCCTCGGCGGGCCGCCGACCCGTCAGCCGATCTGTCCGCTGAGCCCCGGGTGGCTCATCTGGTTGGTCCCGACGGCCTCCACCTCGTTCGCGGTGTGCCCGACCACGGGGAGCTTGCCCGCGGTCTGCAGGGCGAGGTCGGCGGGGGAGAGGGTGAGGCCGTCGGTCAGGCCGCCGGTGGCGTCCGGCGAGGAGGCGGTCTGGGTGGTGGCGGAGGCGGCCGGGGCGGCGAGGGCCAGGCCCGCCATGGTGAGGGCGGCCAGGGTGGCGAGTTTCTTCATGCCCTGCCGAACGACCCGGCCGCCGTCAGGTCACCGGGCGGCGCCGACCGTCACCCACAGGGTTCGCACGCTGTTACTGACGAACGACGTGATCGGCTCGTTCGTCCGCCCCGGCGCCAGGGCCAGCCCGGGGAAGCGGGTGAACAGGTGCCGCAGTGCCGTCTCGGCCTCCAGCCGGGCCAGCCCGGAGCCCAGGCAGAAGTGCGGGCCGTGGCCGAGCGACAGGTGGCGGGCGGGCTGCCGGGCGAGGTCGAAGCGGTCGGCGTCGCGGTGGTGCCCGCTGTCGCGCCCGGCTGCCGCGTACGAGGCCAGCAGCGCCTCGCCGCGCCGGATCACCACGTCGCCGACCTCGATGTCCTCCGCCGCGTAGCGCAGCGGGAACTGGCCGACCGGCGAGTCGTAGCGCAGCGTCTCCTCGACCACCGCCGACCACGGCACGGTGCCGTCCAGTACGAGCCGCAGCTGGTCCGGGTGGGCGAGCAGGGCGCGCACCGCGTTGCTGATCAGGTTGAGCGTGGTCTCGTGCCCGGCGACCAGCATCAGCAGCAGCGTGCCCACCAACTCGGCCTCGCTGAGCCGCTGCTGGTCGGCGCGGTGGCCGGCCTCGCGGGCGGCGATCAGGTCGGTGGTCAGGTCGTCGCCGGGCTCGGCCCGCTTGGCCGCGACCACGGAGGCCAGCAGCGCGTTCAGGTCCCGCTGCGCGGCCATGGCCGCCTGCGGGGTGGCCGAACTGGAGACCAGGGTGTCGGACAGCCCGTGCAGTTCGTCCTGCTGCTCCAGCGCGAGGCCGAGCAGTTCGCCGATCACCTGCATCGGCAGCGGGTAGGCGAAGTGCCGCCGCAGGTCGAACTCGCCGTCCAGCTCGGCGACCTGGTCCAGCAGGGCGATCGTCCGGGCCTCGATCGCGGGGGCCAGGCCGGCTATCCGGCGCGGGGTGAAGGCCTGGGAGACCAGTCCGCGCAGCCGCCGGTGGTCCTCGCCGTCGGCGGTGACCATGCCGGGCACGGTGACGAAGTTGAGCAGCGGCCAGCCCTCCGGCAGCCGGCCTTCGCGGAAGGTCGTCCACAGCCGGGCGTCCTTGCCGACGCGGGGGTCGGCCAGCAGCGACTGGAGGGCGTCGTGGTGGGTTATCGCCCAGACCACCACCCCGCCAGGGAGTTCCACCAGGACCGCGGGACCGGCCGCTCGGAGCCGGGCGTTCTCTCCGTGCTGGTCCCGTCCGAAGGGGTCGAGTCTGACCGGTTCGGGGCGGGCTCCGGGGGTGTCGACGGCGGTGTCCATGCGGGCCTTTCGGGGGCTGGCGGGCGGGGCGGGGTGAAGGCGCTGTACAGCACCGGCAGGGCGGTCAGGGCCCGCGACCACGGGGACGCGCGCCAGGCCAGTTCACCCGGCGGGACGGCGAGTTGGAGGTCGGGCAGGCGGTGCAGCAGGGTCTCGACGGCGGTCTCGACGATGATCCGAGCCGGGTGCTGGGCCGGGCAGACGTGCCGGCCGGCGCCCCACGCGAGGTGCGCCCGGTTGCCGCCGAGCGAGCCCTGCGCGGCGGCGGAGGCGCCCTGGGCGGCCGGGTCGGCGTTGGCCGCGGCCAGGCCGAGCACGAGCATGTCGCCGGCGCTGATGTACTGGCCGCCGAGCACGGTGTCGCCGGTGGCCCAGCGGCCGGGGAAGTTCTGCGTCGGCGGGTCGCGCCACAGCACCTCCTCCAGCGCGTCGGAGACGGTCAGCCGGCCGCCCGTGAGGGTGGCCCGGAAGCGCCGGTCGGTGAGCAGCAGCCGCAGGGTGTTGCCGGTCCAGTTGATCGAGGTCTCGTTGCCCGCGACCAGCAGCACCACCAGGTGGTGCGCGGCCTCCTCGTCGGTCAGCCCGGCCGGGTGGGCGAGCAGCCAGGAGGTGAGGTCGGCGCTGGGCTCGGCCCGGCGGCGCCGGACCAGGTCGACCAGGAGCGACTGGAACTCGGCGCCGGCGCGCTGGGACTGCGCGCTGCTGTCCACGAAGTGGCTGATCAGCTCGACCAGTCGGGGCCCGGCCCCGGCCGGCAGGCCGACCAGCTGGGTGAAGACCAGCAGCGGCAGCGCCCGGGCGTACTGGGCGATCAGGTCGGCGGTGCCGTCCGGCCCCCAGCTGTCGATCAGGCCGTTGGCGGCGGCCTCGGTGGTCTCGCGCAGCTGGCGGTGGTCGATCTGGGCGAGGGTGTCGGAGACGGCGGAGCGCAGCCGCTGGTGCTCGGCGCCGTCCAGGTTGAGCAGGGTGGGCCGCCACGAGGTCATCGTCAGCAGCCGGGATCCGGCCGACAGCCGGCCCTCGGCGGGCACCCGCCAGCGGCGCGAGTCCTTGGAGAACAGCGCCTCGTTGCGGGTGAGTTCGAGCAGCTCGGGGTAGCCGAGGACGAGCCACGCCTCGACACCGGGCTCCAACTCGATCGGCGCGACCGGGCCGTAGCGCTCGCGCAGCCGGGCGTACAGGCCGTGCGGGTCCTCGGCGACGGACGGGCCGTACAGCGGGGTCAGCGGGACGCCGACGGGCAGACCGCCGCCGCGTACGGGGCCGCCGGGGCCGCCGTGCGGGGCGCCGTGCGCGACCGGGCAGCCGGCGACGGCCTGGTGGGCGGCGGGCCCGGCCTGGTGGGCGGCGGGATCGGTGGCGCCCGGGTTGGTGGCGCTCATCCCTGCAGTTCCAGGATCGAGTTGCGGTGCAGGTGGTCGACGAAGTCGATCAGCAGGTCGTAGGACTGCCGCCGGTCGCGTGCGTCGCAGAAGAGGATCGGCACGTCCGGGAGCAGGTCCAGCGCCGCGCGCAGCTCCTCCTCCGGGTAACTCGGCGTGTCCGGGAAGGTGTTGACCGCCACCGCGAACGGGATGCGCTGCTCCTCCAGCCGGCCGAGGACGTCGAAGCTCTCGTCCGGGCGGCGCAGGTCGACCATGGCGATCGCGCCGAGCGCGCCGCGCGACAGGTCGTCCCAGAGCGGCCAGAACCGCTGCTGTCCGGGCGTGCCGAACAGGTACAGCGCGAGCCGCGGGTTGAGCGTGATCCGGCCGAAGTCCAGCGCGACCGTGGTGGTGGTCTTGGTGTCGCGGCCGGTGAGGTCGTCGATGCCGGCGCTGGCGGCGGTCATCGTCTCCTCGGTGCGCAGGGGCGTGATCTCGCTGAGCGAGCCGACCAGCGTGGTCTTCCCGACCCCGAACGGCCCGGTGACCAGGATCTTGACCGCGCCCTGCACCGACGGCGGCAGGTACTGCGGCCCGTCGCCGGACCCGGTGGCGTCGGTGGCGCCGGCGGCGTGGGTGGCGTGGGCGGCTTCAGCGGAGTTGGCGGAGGCCAACGAGCACCTCTTCCAGAAGGGTTGCGGGCAGGCGTTCGGCCTGCGGAACGGGCGGGAGCACCTGCACGGCGCCGAGGTCCCACAGGTCCCCGACCAGCACCTTGACGACGCCGAGCGGCAGCCCCAGGTGGGCCGCCACCTCGGCGACGGACAGCAGGCTGTGGCAGAGCGCGAGGATGCGCCGGTGCTCCCGGTTCAGCAGCACGTGCGCGGGCGGTTCCGGCGGGTCGGGTAACGCGCTGACCAGGCTCTCCAGGGCCAGCTCGGCCCGGGTGGAGCGGCTGCGTCCCCCGGTGATGACGTACGGGCGGACCGGCCCGCTCACCGGTGGCCCCCCGCCGCGTGGTCGACGCGCGGCGGGCTGGTGAGGTGGCTGCCGATCCGCTCGACCAGGACCTGCATCTGGTACGCGACCAGGCCGGCGTCGACCGCCTCGCTGGTCACCACGGCCAGGTGCGCGCCGGCCCCGGCGGCGACGATGAAGAGGTAGCCGCCGCCGTACTCGATGACGATCTGGCGGGTGGCGCTGCCCGGGCCGCCGAAGCCCGTCGCGACGCCGCGGGCCAGCGACTGCAGTCCGGAGCAGGCGGCGGCGAGCCGTTCGGCGTCATCGCGCGCGATGCCCGCGCTGCGCCCGATCTCCAGGCCGTCGTTGGAGACGACGACGGCGTGCTGGACCTGCGGGACGGCGATGATGTCGGCGAGCAGCCAGCCGAGGTCAGGGGTGGTGGTCATGGAGGTCTCCGGAGCGCTGGGGAAGTCGGGGGGAAGCGGGCAGGGAAGGGTCGAACGGGGCCTGGGCCCGGGCGGCCGACCGGCCGCTGGCGGTCCCGGCCTGGAACATCGCCATGAACGCCTGTGCGTCGCGGGCCGAGCGGTACGGCGGGGCGGGCGGCGCCGGGGGAGCGGCGTGCTGGGCGCGCCGACCACCGCGGTCGCGCCGGTGGCTCCGGCGGGGCAGCGGCGGCGGGGTGTCGCCGGTGACGGGGGTGCGTCCGGGCGGCGGGGTCTCCACCAGGGGGTGACCGGCGGGGGAGGCCGGTCGGGGATCGTAGGTGAACGCCCGGTCGTCCGGCCCGAGGCCGGGGACGGTGGGCGGCAGCGGCTCGGTGAGCAGGGCGTTCGGCAGCAGGACGACCACGCGCACGCCGCCGTACGGTGAGGGGGCGGAGCTGAGGGTGACCCGGAAGCCGTACTGCTCGGCCAGCCGGCCGACCGCGGCCAGGCCCAACTGCGGTACCTCGCCGAGTCGGGAGACCTCCAGGGTGCTGCCGCCGGCGAGCGCGGCGGCGGCCTTGGCGACGGCCTGCTCGGGCATGCCGACGCCGCCGTCGTCGATCTCGATGACGGCGCCGTTGTGCACCGGCATCAGGGTGACGAACACCTGGGTGCTGGGCGGGGAGTAGCGGGTGGCGTTGTCCAGCAGTTCGGCGATCGCGTGGATCAGTGCTTCGGCCGCGGCGCCGACCACCGCGGTCTCGATCCGACTGCGGACGACCACGCGCTGGAAGGGCAGGATGCGCGACTGGGCGCCGCGGACGACGTCCTCCAGGGCGACCGGTTCCGGCCAGTGCCGTCCGGCCCGCGCGCCGCACAGCACGGCCAGGGTCTGTGCCAGTCGGGCCTGTTGGGCGGCGGCGTGGTCGGCCTTGAGCAGGCCCTCCAGCAGCCCCGGGTCGTCGTGGGTGCGTTCCATCTCGTCCAGCAGTGCCTGCTGGTCGTGGGCCATCACCAGGATCCGGCGGGCGACGCTGAGGAAGGCGCGCTGGGTGGAGGCGGTGAGTTCCTGCTCCTGCTGGACGGCCGCCAGTTCGGCGCCGCGGCGGCTGCGTTCGAGGAGGAGGTGTTCACCGGCGATGTGCAGCGAGCGCTGGAGGGCGTCGGCCCGGCCGCGCTGGGTGACGGACACGGCGCGGTACCGCGCGGCGGCCACGAGGGCGAGGACGGCGAGTATGCCGGTTGCCGTTACGGACCACTGAGTCATCGTCACGCCGCGAATTCTAGGGTGATGATCCTACGAAGGTGTGAACGGATCTCGCCAAGTGACCGGATCTCGTCAATATCGAGTCAATCCGGTCTCTATCCGGCCTCGTTCGACCCCGATCGCCGGGCCTGACGCTGCCTCGGTCTGGCTCCGGCCGGGCCGTCGTGCAGCGTCCGGGCCACGCCCGATGGCTGATTCGCTTCCCAGGATGTGTGGGGCGTGTGTGCAGGGTGTCGCCGAAGGGCGGCGTCCGGTGCAGGAGTGGCAGCACCACACCGTCCCCCGCCCGGGCTCCCCCTCGGGTCCGCGGGCCGGCTTCCTCCGCGGGCCAGGCGCGGAGCGCGGTGGTGAGGGTGGTGACGAGCCGGTCGGGGGCGGCGGGCTCAGACCCCCTCCACCTTGAACGGGTCGTGCTCGGCGAGCAGCTTCTCCAGCCGGGCCTGGTCCACCCGGCTGACGATGTCGTTCGATTCGTGCCGGTCCCGGATCACCTTCGCCAGCGTGAACGCCGAGGTGACGGTGTAGAGGAGGCCGATCCCGAGGAAGGCCCGGGTCCAGCCGCCGACCGGCAGGTAGGCGATCCCGGCGGCGAGGGCGGTGCCCGACAGGGCGAAGGAAAGGACGGCCTGGACGTGGTAGGCGGCCGTCGTGCCGTTCTGCATCGGTGCGCTCATGACGTCAGGATGCGGCCACCCCGTCGGGCCGCACATGAGTAGGAGTACTCAGATGAGTGCTCGGATGAAGGGTCGTTCGTTGACGTCCGATCACTCGCTCCCCGGCCGTCCCCGACGGATGGCTTGGAATCAGAGCCTCCTAGGATTAACGTTTGATAACGCAGCGCGGTCTTCAACGCCGTACCCAGACGGCACCGTGCGCCGTCGCCTAATCCCACCGGCCGGCCTCCGGGCAGGTCAGGGAGCCGGGGAACCACGTTCCCTGGGGTGAATCGGCGGGGCTCCGGCCCGGCCGTAGGAGACCTTCCTGCTCCGAACCCGTCAGCTAACCCGGTAGGCGCGAAGGAAGGAAAGGAGCGCGCCTCCGTGGCGTCGACGCACACCCCGGCACACCCGGCCGGCCCCGCAACCGGTACCCGGCTCCTCGACCACCCCGGCCCGGACGGCCCCGAGGCCGTCGGCCCGGAAGGCTTCGACCCGGAGGGTTCCGGCCCGGAAGGCTTCGTCCCGGAAGCCGACACCAACCGGCACCGGATGCCGCGTCAGACCCGCGGAGCCTCCCCGCTGCTCGGCGTCACCGCCGTCGCGGCCACCCTGGGCGCCACCGGCTTCGCCTCCGCCACCCCGGCCGCCGCCCCCGCCGTCGAGGCCCCGGACGAGACCCCGGTCGCCCTCTCCGCCGACCCCGGCCTCGCGCTCGCCGCCCGCATCCAGCAGCAGGCCGACAGCCAGCGCACCGCCGCCGAGGAAGGCGCCCGCGTGCAGGCCGCGCAGGAGGCCGAGGCCAAGGCCGCCGCCAAGGAGGCCGAGGCCAAGCGGGCCGCCGACGAGGCCGAGCGGGCCAAGGCCGCCGCCCTCACCCTCCCGGTGAAGGACTACCGGCTCTCCGCGCACTACGGCCAGAGCGCCCGGTACTGGGCCAACCTGCACACCGGCCTCGACTTCGCCGCCGACACCGGCACCCCCGTCCACGCGCTCGGCCAGGGCACCATCACCTCGGCCGGCTGGTCCGGCTCGTACGGCTACCGGATCGTCGAGACGCTGCCCGACGGCACCGAGATCTGGTACTGCCACCTCTCCTCGATCATCAAGGGCTCCGGCCAGGTCACCTCCGGCCAGCAGATCGGCAAGGTCGGCGCGACCGGCAACGTCACCGGCCCGCACCTGCACCTGGAAGTCCGCCCCGGCGGCGGCGCCCCGGTCGACCCGGAGACCTGGCTCGAGCAGCGCGGCCTCACCCCCTGACACCCGGCGCGCAGCACGGCGCCCCCGCCCGGCCGCCCGGCGGTCTCCGGGGGCGCCGCGCCGTACGTCATTCCTCCGCGGGCAACTGCGCCAGGTACGCGTCGATCTCCTCCGGGCCCGGCTCCGGCGCCAGCTCCGGGAACTCCTCCACCAGCAGCCGCGGCAGCCCCGGCACCGTCCACTCGCCGAACAGGTCGAGCGCCGCCCCGACCGCCGCCTCCTCGAACTGCCCGAAGTCCCCGGCCAGTTCGTCCGGCATCGGCCGGCCCAGCGCGGTCAGCTCGGCCAGGTTGCGGTAGCTGCGCCGCATCAGGCCCTGCTCCAGCAGCCGCCGCGCGCCGTCGGTGGCCATGCCGACCGACAGCAGCCGGCCGAGCCCCCAGCCCTGCGGGTCCGGCTCGTCCAGCCAGCCGGCCGGAGCCAGCGCCTCGTACGCGGCGAGCCGCTCCTCCTCCGCCAGCTCGGCGAAGCCGGTCAGCCAGGCCCGCACCGCTTCCCCGTCCGCGACCTCCACCCCGTGCGCGTGCAGCAGCACCGCGTACAGCCGGGGCCAGGTCACCAGGTCGGCGCGGCGCAGCAGCCCGGCCGCGACCTCGCCCTGCCACTCGGCCTCCGCGTGCAGCCGCTCCTGGCGCTTGGCGTTGAGCCGACGGGCCGCCCGCTGGTGGTCGACCAGCAGCCGGACGGCGTCGCCGTACGCGAGCGGATCCTCCTCGGGCGCGGGTTGGACGTACAGGTGGAGCCGCTCGTACAGGAGGTGCTCCACCGCGTTCGAGGTCAGTTCGGGCCAGCCGTCGTGCATCCTGCCGTCGCCCAGCTCCAGCAGTGCCAGCACCGCGCGCAGTGGCGCCTCGGCCACCGGCGCGCGGCCCTGCTCGGCCGCCCAGGCGAGCAGGTCGGCGGCCCTGGTGCGCGGGGGGAGCCGCAGGTCTTCGTCGTTCATAGTCCGAACGGTAGCCGCCGGGCGCGGGTAGGGTCGGCAGCCATGGTCCCCGTACGACTCACCGGCCCCCGGCTGGCCATCCGCGAGTACCACCACACCGAGGGTGACGTGGACGCGCTGCACGCGCTGCTCGGGGATCCGGAGGTCACCCGCTTCCTGCCGTTCGAGCCGTGCGACCGCGAGACCTGCGCCGACCAGATCGCGCTGTACCTGGAGGAGGCGATGGCCGAGGAGCGGGACACCTACCGGCTCGCCGTCACCAGGCTCGCCGATGCCGAGGACCCGCAGGACGCGACGCCGATCGCCCAGGCCTCGCTCACCCTCGGCGCCTTCCGCTCCGCGCACCTCGGCTACGTCCTCGGCCGCGAGGTCCGGGGCCACGGCTATGCGGGCGAGATCGCCGGCCTGGTCTGCGACTTCGTCTTCCGCGACCTGGACCTGCACCGGCTGGCCGCCCGGGTCGACGTGGAGAACGCGGCGTCGGTCAAGGTGCTCGCCCGGCTCGGATTCCGGCTGGAGGGGCGGGTGCGGCACGACTGGTTCCGGGGCGGCGTCTGGCGCGACTCGTACCTCTACTCGCTGCTCGCCGACGAATGGCCGGGCCCGGCCCGCTGAACCCCGGCGTCGGCAGTCCACGCACCAGCGCCGGGCGGCGGCCCGCACCCGACGGACCGGGGGTTAACCCCACCCCCGATCCGCCAGGCCTCCGGATCCCCTCCGACCAGCGCTTCGACCAGACTGGACGTCGTCAGGGAACACGAACGACCGTCACAACGAGGGGCCGGGGGCCGGGACATGAGCAGCAGCCCAAGCACGCAGGACCAGGAGCGGGACGTCCTGGGCGGTTACGGCGAGGACGTCCTGGGCGGTTACGGCGCCGATCCCCGCCCCGCCGCCCGGGCCCGCCGGACGGAGCAGCCGCCGCCGTTCTGGCTCGCACCGCTCTCCCGGCACCACTTCCGCGAGATCGGCTACGTGCTCACCGCCCTGCCGGTGGCGATCGCCGGCTTCGCCGTCGCGATCACCCTGTTCTGCTTCGGCCTCGGCACCTTCGTCACCGTTCTCGGCCTGCCCGTGCTGGCTGCCCTGACCACCGTCTGCCGCGGCTTCGGCCGGCTGGAACGGGCCCGGGTCCGCGGCATGCTGGGCCTGGACGTCCAGGGCCCGAAGCCGGTGCGGCGGCCCCACCCGGGCAACTGGGGCGCGATCACCGCGCGGCTGACCGACCTGTCGGGCTGGAAGGCCGCGCTGTACCAGGTGGTGATGTTCCCGTGGGCGGTCTTCAGCTTCACCGTGACGCTGGTGTTCCTGCTGGTCGGCTGGCTGATGGCGCTCTACCCGGTCTACCACTGGGTCTTCCCGGCCTACACCCCGTGGCGCGGGTACCGGGTGTTCGACTACCGCGACGGCCAGCACGTCCAGCACGTGTACTACCTCGAGGGGGCGTGGCAGATCGCCGGGGTGTCGCTGCTCGGGGTGCTGCTGGTCTTCCTCACCGCGCGGCTGGTCCGCGGTCTGACGAACGTCAACCGGGTCGCCGCCCAGGGCCTGCTCGGCCGCTGAAGCGGGCAGGCATTCCCACCGTCATGTCATGGCCGTCATGTAATGGTCAGTTCGGTGTTTCACTCCTATACTCACCGCATGACCGAGACGATGATCCGGCGTGCCGATGCGGTCGACGCCGACCGGCTCACCGAGCTGATCCAGGCCTCCAGCGCCTACCACGGCCCCTACTTCGCGATGATCGACGGCTACCGGGTGACGCCCGACTACCTCGCACAGCACGAGGTGCGGATGGCCGTGAGCACCGACGACCGCGTGCTCGGCTTCTACGCGCTGATCCGCGAACCGGCCGAGCTGGACCTCATGTTCGTCGCCGACGACGCCCAGGGGCTGGGCATCGGACGGCAGCTGATCGCGGACATGCTCGACCGCGCCCGGGAGGCCGGCACCACCTCCGTCAAGGTCGTGTCGCACCCGCCCGCCGAACGCTTCTACCTGCGGATGGGCGCCCAGCGCACCGGCACCCGCCCACCGCGCTCCAAGACTCCCTGGGAGCAGCCCGAACTGCGCTTCACCATCTGATCGTTCCGCCGTTCCGGGGCTAGGAGTCGCCCTCGGCCCGCGGGCCCTGCGCGGCCGACGGGGCTGGCGGGGCCTGCGGGGCCCGCGTCGTGGTCGTGCCCGCTTCGGTGGGCTGCGCCGGGACGAAGGCCGCCACCTGCAGCCGGGACAGTATCTTCTCGGCCAGCCAGCTGCGGTCCGACCCGTACGGGATGCCCCGCGGGTCGACCAGCTGCGCCGTCACCGCGTCCCGCAGCCGCTGCGCCTCGGCGGCCGGCAGCCGGGAGAGCAGCCCCCGGGCGGCCAGCAGGGCGTGGTACTGCTCGAAGTCCGAGCGCGGGTGCTGGATCGCGTCGAGGACGCTCGCCAGGTCCGCCAGCGACGGGTCGCCCTGCATCAGCGCGAGCGCCTGGATGCGCCGCCCCTCGGAGCCGTCCGCGAAGAGGGCCCCCACCTGGTCGGCGGTCAGTGCCGAGCGCTTCGCGGTCGAGCGGACCTCGGCGACCACGCCCTCCGGCCCGGTCGGCGAACCGGAGGAGGGCGGCAGCTGCCCGGCCAGCGCGGCGGGGCGCTCCGTGCTGCCGCCCAGCAGTCCGAGGTGCTGCATGGCGCGGACCCGCAGGTCGTCCGCGCCCACCTTGTCCCCGTGCCGGTCGCGGTCCTGCCCGGCGAGGAAGAGGTCCAGTGCCTGGTCGGCGTCGCTCAGCACCAGCGGCAGCGCGAGCCTGGTCACCAGCCAGCCCGCCAGGAACCCGAAGACCAGGAAGTACAGCACCAGTGCCGCCGCGAACGGCACCGCGGCGTCGCCGCCGCCGAGTACGGGTGCCAGCGCCGCACCGAGTTCGTGCAGCCGTTCGCCGAGCGAGCCGAGCTGGGTCAGCCCGACGCCCAGCAGCACCTTCGTCAGCCAGTCGGAGACCTGCTCCAGGTTGGTGTTCGGCGCGTACGAGCCCTGCGGTTCGTCCGAGCCGCCGCGCACCCGCGGCACTCCGAACAGGAAGCCCAGGCCGCCGCCGAGCACGGCCGACGCTCCGGCCACCACCAGGCCGCCGCCGAGCGCCTGCCAGGTCCGCTCCCGGTCGAGCGCGAACAGCAGCAGCCCGATCAGTCCCGTTCCGGCCAGTGCTCCGGCGGCACTCCACTGCGCCGTCCCCAGCGCCGCTCCGCCGCCCAGCCGCCGTGCCTTCGCCATCGCCTACCCCCTGTGTCCGCGCCGCGCCGCTCCGCTCCGGAACCCCGCGCAGACTCTAGCGCCGGGGCCCCGTCACGGAAACGCCGCAGGCGTGCCCCCGCTACGACGCGCCCCACCTGCCCCGGCTACGACACGGGGCGTCGAGAAACGCAGACGGCCCGCGGGTTGCTCCTCCGCGCCGGCCCGTGCACTGGCCAGGCGCCGAGGCACCGGGGATGGTCCGGTGAGCCCGCGGGCCGGGTGACTGCTGTGGATTTCGCCTGCCGGGGGCCATGGGCCCCACCCTGCGCAGGCAGGGGCGGCTCTAGCGAGCAGCCACCTCACACATCCTGATGGAAATCATGTTCATAGGATGCTGCGCACTATGACCCCGTACGTGAGCCGGAACATCCGGCAGACAGAACTTGAATCCGTTCGCGCAGTGATCTACGCCCGCCAGTCGAAGCGGCGCGTTGACGAGTCGGAGACCTCCACCGAATCCCAGATCGCCCGGGGCACGGCCCTGGCCGATGGCAAGGGCTGGAAGACCGGTCGCGTCTTTCAGGACATCGGTAAGTCCGGATGGGACCCCGACACCGAACGGGTCGGGTTCGACGCCATGATGGCGGCCGTCCGCGCGGGTGAAGTAGACGTGGTGGTCGTCTTCTCGCTGGCCCGGCTGACCCGTCAGGGCGCCATGGAGGCTGCGCATCAACGACGTGTTCATGCAGCACGGCGTTCGGCTGGTCTCCGTTGAGGAGCCGTTCCTTGACACCACACACCCCATTGGGGTGGCCGTGTTCGCCCTCATTGCTGCGCTGGCTCAGCAGGAGTCGGAGCTGAAGTCTGCGCACATATCCGAGGCCAAGGCCGAGCTCAAGGCCATCGGCGGGCACGTGTCGGGCCGCCCGCCATTTGGCATGAAGACGGAGCGGGTCAAGGAAGGGAAGTTGGTCCGCTCCCAGCTCGTCCCGGACCCCGAGACGGCCCCGACCGTGCTCAAGATCGTTGATCGCGTCATGGATGGCGAGACGGTGTCAGGCATCGTGCAGAGCCTCAACGAGAAGGGCGAACCGTCTCCCGGAGCGCTGGCGCTGGCCGCTGGGCGGAAGCGGTCCGGCCGATCGCGCAGCAACATCACACCGGCTGACCCTGACTGCCCGCCCCTCTGGGACGTGGGCACCCTCAACACCTTGCTGCGCCACCCCGCGCTTGGCGGTTTTGCCGCCGAGTGGGTCACGGACCCCGACGGGAAGCGTCGCCGTAGGGAGATCATGAGGGACAAGGCCGGAGCCCCCATGGCGGCCCACAAGGGGCTCATGGAGCCGATCAAGTGGTACCAGCTCCAGGACGTTCTCAAGGGCCGCTCGCGGGCAAGTATCCGGCCCCGCAACCCAGAGAACGACCGAACGCTACTGGGCGGCTGGGGTGTTCTCCGATGTGGTATCTGCAACGCGAACATGATCTACGAAGACGGCCAGGCGCGATACACCTGCCCCCGGCCGACGAACCGTCTGAATTCCCACGGCCTCACCATCCGAGCAGAGGCAGCTGACGACGCCGTGGCCCGTTCGGTCTGGGCCCGACTCCAGAACGCGGACCTTGCGGATGAAGAGGATCGGGAGTGGCTGACCGCCGCTGCGATTCGTTTCGCACGCCAGCGGGACGTGACCGGCCTTGAAGAGGAACGCGCAGAAACTGCCGCACAGCTCGAACACGTTCAGGAGTCCATGACTCAGCTCTACACCGACCGCTCCGAGGGCTTGTACAACGGGGCTATCGGTCGGCAGGCGTTCAAGGACACCCTCACCAAGTACCAGGCACATGAGGCGGGTTGTAAGAAGAGGCTGGCTGAAATCGACGCCGAGACCACCAAGGCAATCACCATCCCGTCGTCCTGGACCGGTCTGGACGGCGACGCCGACCCGATCGGTGAAAAGAGCCTCTGGGCCAAGTGGGGAGTGGTGGAGAAGCGCGAATTCCTGAGCTTCTTCGTCACCTCCTTCAAGGTCGCCAAGTCAAAGAAGCGAGGGCGCGGCGCGAATCCGGCGGAGCGGGTGACCGCAGAGTGGGCCAAGTTGCCGACTCCGGAACCCGAGGAAGCAGCACCCGAAGCTGAGAGCGCTGAGACAGAGCACCAACTGACCCCGTAGCTTCCTGAGAGCCCCGTTCGGCCCCCACTGGCCGGACGGGGCTTTCGCATGCCCGCAGATCGTCCCTTGGGACCATGCAGCGCCCGCCGGAGGGTGCGGCCCGGCGTGGCCCCCGTGAGGGCCGTTGCGCCTGCTCTCTGCCCCTGATGGCTGATCAGCCGCTGTGAGGCTCGCCACAGTGTGTTTTGTAGGACCTCGCCAGGCCGGCGAGCAGCGCGGCCCCTGGTCTCGCTTGGCTGCTGCCTGGTACGCGCTGTGGGGGTCCTACAGGCGCAGTGCGTCGGCCGCCAGCGCGAGCGGCCCGATCCCTTAACCACTCCCCATAAATACCCATGACAGCGGAGGCAGACCAGGGCCGCCAAGGACGCGCTCTGCGACGGCAAGCCGATCCCCAAGGCCACGAACCGGGGGCCGCTGGAGAACAAGCTTGCCGAGGCCGAACGGCAGCAGATGCCGCTGTACGAACTGGCCGTCGAAGCAGTTCACGCGGTGAAGGCCGCAGCCATAGCCGTCCGCTCGGACTGGCGACAGGCCATCTGCGAGGAAGTCGAGAAGACCAGCACCGAAGCGCTGGCCACGACCGCCCGGCTTACGGCTCTCATGGATCACTCGGCAACTACGCAACGGCAGTTGAGATCATGGACGGCGACCTTGCCCAGCCGTGGGGAGGCACCGAGCGGCAGTGGCGGATCATGGCACCGCGCGGCGGGATCACATGGGACGCTGACCGGCAGGCGCTGGACCGGATCGCTTCTGACCGGCTGGAGTACTCGGCCACCTACCCCGGCGGCCTGCCCGGCCGACTGAGCCCCGACGCCGACCCGGCGGAGGAACACAACCCGATGGCCATCCCGTCGGCCCCGTTCGGCTCCCGAGGATGGTGACCGTGGGCCAGGCGTGGGAGGGCAGCGACCGGCGGGCACGTCTGCCGCGCAACTGGGCCACGCTCCGGCGCAGCGTCATGCAGCGCGCTGGCTGGCAGTGCGAATGGATGCGGGCGGACACGGGCCAGCGCTGCCCCGAGGTGGCGTCCGACTGTGACCACGTGGTCCCAGGCGACGACCACAGCCCGAGCAACCTGCAAGCGCTGTGCGGCTACCACCACGGGGTGAAGTCGGGTCGTGACGGCGGCCTCGCTGCTGCTGCCGGTCGGAAGCCCGGCGGCCAGTACTCACGGCTGCGCAAGCCACCCGAGCACCCTGGCTACGTTGCGTAGCGGGTCGGGGGTGGGGGAGGACTCCCTTGGTCTCTCTCAGGGATCGGTGCCGATAGCAGGAATCAGCCTCTCTACGGGTCTGGGAGTTCCGGCCGGGCCCGCCTGTCACCCGCTGTGACCTGGCCCAGCGCCTGAATCGCCGCCCGGCCTACCCGCGCGTGCACAGCGCGGGTGCACCTGCGCGCCCGCCCGCGCACATGTGAGGGCCGCCGAGCCCAGGAAGCCCCACAGAGCCGCCACCAGGGGCCCTGGTCGGCCCGACAGCCGGCCGAGGCCCAACGGGGTCCACCGAACCCGCCACAGCCCGCCAAGTACCCACTGTGGCAACAAGACTGGAGATGCCTATCCGAACACCTTTCGTCCACCCGCCATGCGGCCGGGAGTGGTCCGGCCAGCGCGCCGAGCACTGTCCGGCCTGTCACGAGACGTTCGCCAGCACCCGAGCAGGCGACGCCCACCGAACCGGCCTGCACAACGCCCGCAGGTGTCTACCCCCGGCCACAGCCGGACTCCGGCAGGACGCCCGGGGCCTCTGGCACCGGAAGCCCTACCCGGATCTCTGAGCACGCCCTTGCCCCCGTTCCGCCCCTCACTGGGCAGGACGGGGGCCCTTCGTCGTCTGTGGCTCTTACCCCAGATAGGCGGTCGCGCGGTGCTCTAGGAAGTGCCGAAGCCGGAGTTGCTGGGTGTGGTGCATTGGCAGGTCTCCAATGTCGTCCGGGGCTACGAACTGGAGATCGGTCGACTCGTTAGAGATCCGGAGTTCCCCGCCCGTGATGCGCGCAGTGAAGCAGATGTTGAACTGTTGGCGTACCTCGCCGTCCGAATAGGCGATCACGTGGCGAGGATCGGTGTACGTGCCGACCAGCCCGGTGATCTCGACGTCAAGACCGGTCTCCTCCCTGACCTCCCGGACGGCGGTGCCCGGCAGCGACTCGCCGAGGTCCATAGTGCCGCCCGGCAGCGCGTACAGGCCGTTGTCGGTGCGTCGTTGGAGCAGGATGCGTCCTTCGTCGTCGGTCACTACTGCGGACGCTGCCACCACCAGTCGGTTCGGCTTGGGCGCGTTGGGATCGTCGTAGAACTCGGTGCGTGCCACGTGATCAGCTCTCCTGAACCGGTAGGGCGGCGTTCCACACTGCGTCGAAACTCGCAGCATAGGTGTCGAACAGCGTGCCTGCGCCGGTCTGCCGCAGGTGCCAGACCGGGGCCCCGAAGGCATTGACTCCCCACACGTGCGCGTTCACTAGCATCTGGTCGTCTGCCCGGTACAGGCTGTTGTAGAGGGTGGTTCCGTGCGTGCGGATCTCGATGCCGGGAGTCCCGATCAGTGGCCGGTAGTGCATCAGCGCGAGGCGGCACCGGGACTCGATGCCGTGACCGAACTTCTCTTCCTCCCCGCGCTGTCTCACGTTCTCACTGTCGGGGTCGCCGAGGGCGATTCGAACAGTGCAACCGGCTGCGGCGCGCTCTCGAAGAAGATCGTTGAGCCGTGGGTAAGCCTCATGAAGGAAGACGGCAGCGTAGACCAGCACGTCAATGCATTCTGTGGCCTTCCCCATCAAGTCCACGAACAGGGACACTGGCAGGTCTGCCCGCTGCTCGTACAGCGCCACCAGTTCTGGGCTTATCGCCCGTGCGGCACGGGGCTGCCGCAGACTTGGCCACAAGGCGAACATGTCTTCTCCCAAGGCTTCGGCGGCCAGACGGGCAGTCCCTAAGCGGGGCGTCCTGTTCTGATTGGCCCACCGCTCAACCGACTTGGTGTCCACGCCGGCCTTCTCCGCGAGGGCGGAACACGTCCAACCGGCTGACGTCATAGCGCTTTTCAGTCTCTCGTTCGGCATCTCGCTTGTCTCCCCACAGGCGCCGGTCCTTTGCTAGGGACGTTCTACCGCGCGAGGGACGTTCTGAAGTGTCCTTTGCGCGAGGTTCCACCGTCCCAGGCGTCTGCCAGATCTTGGTGACATCTCGGCGGGAGGAGCGACCCATGACGGCGAAGGCGGGCGGCGCAAGGACGCTGTCCGAGCACAAGGCGGCCCGTCGCCAGGCGGTGGCGACCTTCAATCCGCTTGACGACTACGACGCCGAGGTCTCGGCCCGGGTGGGCGGGAAGGGCAACCTGCGCCAGTGGCCCTCCTGCACTTGTGGTGCGGATAGCTGCCCCGACAAGGGGGCCGAATGACGACGGCAGAGACAGCCCGTGGGGCACTCGCGCCGTGCCCCGTGGGCCGGTCGTTCGACCGCATGGCCGCTGTGTTCGCAGAGGCCCCGCCGGAGCTTCAGGACATGGACGCCTTGCGGGACATTCAGAAGCTCCGGGACCAGCACAACGCGAAGTGCGTCAAGGGGTGTGCGCCGTGAGGATGCTCCCCACGGCCCCTGAGCGGCCCACCGACGCGCCGGAGAACCCCTGTCTTGAATGCGCCTACTTCGACGGGGTCGAAGGGCAGTATCCGGCTGATACGAACCCCACGATCGCGCGGCACTTGGTTCGGTGGCGGCAGAGGCACGCCGACGACGGCGAGTGCACGAACCTGGTGGTGGACCCGGATGAGTGACCACCAGGACGGCCCGCAGGCGGTCGCACAGGACCCTCCCGGGGGCGCTGAGCCCGTGGACCCGTTCGAGTGGCTGAGGACCCACCCGTGGCCCCGTAAGCGGTCCGCCGGGCCCCGGCCCGTTCTCGGCCCAGAGGAGCACACAGAGGTGCCCCTGTCGCCGGAGGATCGGCAGCGCCGGGCGGTGCTGCTGGCCCGGGTGCGTGAGGCGAACCACCCGAGGCGCTGACGCGCCCAACAGAACTCCCGGCCCGGCCACCTGGGGAAGGAATGGCCGGGACGGGTCGCACAACCCGGCAGGCAAAAGCCAGTTGGGCCCAACGGCACGGAGGTACTGAGATGGGTAAGCGCGGCGGCGGCACGGGCGCCGGTGACGGCGGCAAGCAGCAGGACGACAGCAACAAGGGTTCCGGGCACGGCGGCGGCGGGTCCGACGAGGGCGGCAACACCTCGGACGGCCAGAGCCCGGCGGGCGGCAAGTGACCGGCGAGACGCTCAAGGAGGCGGGTCCCCAGGGGCTCGCCTCCGCGCTGGTGGCCAGCGGCGCGCTTTCCTCGGACTGGCTCCCGTCCTTCAAGGCCGTGCCCCGTGAGCTGTTCGTCCCGGATCGCATCTGGCCGGGCATCGCGGACGGCACGAAACAGAACCCCGTCGTGTACCGGTCGCAGGACCCCGAGGCGTGGCGAAGGGCGGTCTACTCGGACATCCCGCTGACCACGCAATGGGACGACGGAGAACACGAGGGCGACGGGCTGGGCACGACCCCGAGTTCGTCCAACTCCATGCCCACGATGGTGTTTTCGATGCTCCGAGACCTCGACGTGCGCCCCGGTGACACGGTGCTGGAGGTCGGGACCGGGACGGGCTGGAACGCCGGCCTGCTGGCTCACCGCCAGGGCGACGCCAACGTGGTGACCGTCGAGTACGACCCGAACGTTGCCCGTGGCGCTCGGTCTAACCTGGACCGGGCCGGACTCGACCCGACCGTGATCGAGGGAGACGGGCGGTCGGGGTGGGCCAAGGGCGCTCCCTACAGCCGGATCATCGCCACGTGCTCCCTGCTGGAGATCCCTGCCACGTGGCTGGAGCAGACGGCCCCCGGCGGGATCATCGTCGCCCCGTTCGGCACCGAGTACGGCGGAGAGCAGATCGTCCGGCTGACCGTGAACGACGACGGGACCAGCGCGCACGGCACGTTCACCCGAAGCTCGGCGTTCATGCGGCTGCGCCAGCAGCGCACCGACCGGCCGCCCTTCGAAAACTACCTACGTGGCCGGGAATGGCCCGCCGACGCCGCGAGAAGCATCACCACCCTGGCACCGCCGGACACGGGCGGGTGGTTCGAGCAGTTCGTCATCGGGGTGGCCGTGCCCGGGACGTTCTGGCGGGCGGAGCGCTACGACAACGGCGCGTACACGCTGTGGCTCTACAGCCGGGACACCCGGTCGTGGGCCTCCGCCGACTACGAGCGGGACCGCACCGAGTACGAGGTGTACCAGTCCGGCCCCCGCAACCTCTGGGACGAGGTAGAGGCCGCGTGGCGCTGGTGGGACGACCAGGGCCGCCCCGACTTCGACCGGTTCGGACTCACGGTGACCCCGGACGGCCACACGGTGTGGCTGGACCATTCGGAGAACCCGGTTCCCGTCCGAGGCTGATCCAGAACGGCCCGGCCGTCACCACGTCCCCCACAGGCGGTCGGGCCCCAACATGCCGAACCCCCGGGGCCTCGATTTGAGGGGGTCCCGGGGGCACGACAACTTCTGCGCGTTCCCGTCCGCTGGGCTACGACTAGGCCGTAACCTCAGCGGAGGCGCGCCCGAGCGAGTCAGACGCGCTTACGTGCGCAGTTGCGTAGTTACTCAATTCAGGATCACCTCCTTTCAGTGTGCCGCCACCATAGGCACCCCACCGGCCCGACGGCAACGGATTATCGGGGGCTTCTTGTCGGCGGCGCCCGCGGGCTTCCGGCGCGAAGATCGGCTGCCGGCTTCCGACTTCCGGCTGCCGACGGCCGGTACGGGTTCCTGGCAGGACCGGCCGCTCCCGTGCCCGGGGGCCCGGGGAACGCGAAAGACCCGGAGGACGGATCCTCCGGGTCTTTCGTGCTACTGAGTAGCGGGGACAGGATTTGAACCTGCGACCTCTGGGTTATGAGCCCAGCGAGCTACCGAGCTGCTCCACCCCGCGTCGGTAAACACAACAATACGTGGAAGTCGCCGAGATGGGAAATCGGTTCTTCAGCGGTCCCGCCGAGCGCCCGCCGAGTGCCCCGCCGAGTGCCCTGGTGAGCGCCCGGCGGCCCGCCGGCGGGACGGCGCCGCGTGCCGGGCCGTACGGGCCCTCGCCCACGCCGCGAAGCAGACCAGCGCGACGAAGCACGGCACCATCAGCGCCCCGTACACCACCAGGAAGCCGTGCGTGCCGAGGTCGGCGGCGGCGTTCCAGGTGCCGTGCAGGACCATCGCCAGCAGCAGCCCGGTCGGCGCAGCCAGCCGGGCGAGCCGGCGCCGCCCCGTGGTGAGGGTGATGGCGAGGCCGATCCCGGTGAGCGCGGTGAACAGCGGGTGGGCGAAGGGGGAGAGCAGGGCGCGCAGCACGAAGGTCTGCACGGTGGTGTCGAAGTCGCGCAGGCTGGGCGGGGCGCCCAGGCCGATGCTGTCCAGCCGCTGCCGCTGGTCGCTGGTGAAGGCCCGGCCCAGGTAGAGGGCGTTCTCGACGAAGGCGAAGCCGCAGGCCGTCATCCCGCCGAGGACCACCCCGGCGGCCAGCGTGCGCGCCCGGGAGCGGCGGTGCGGCGCGCCGCCGGACGGCGGGGCCGGGCACAGGTAGGGCAGCGGCCGCAGGTAGGGGCGCAGCCGGCCCGGGGCGTGCGGCCCGGCCGGGTGGCGCTGGTACGGGCGGGAGCGCCGGGGCGTGGGCGACGGCCGCAGCAGTGGCGCGCAGGGGCGTCCGGTGCGGCGGCCGTGGCAGCGCAGCCGTTGGCCGATCGGCAGCAGCAGCACCAGCAGGGCGGTGGCCTTGGCGCTCTCCTCGATCACCGGGGTGGCGATCCCGGCGCCGAGCAGCCGGACCAGCGGGTCCTGGTGCCGGGTCAGGTAGCTGGCCGTCCAGTTGTTGGCGAGGATGGCGACGGTGGTGGCGGCGCAGGCGCCCCAGCCGAGGCAGAACAGGGTGTGCCGCAGCGGCACCCGGGCGGTGAGGTTGAGCCAGGCGAGGCCGCCGAGCACGAACGGGAGCGGCACCATCGCCAGCCCCAGGCCGACCAGCAGCCCGACGGTGCCGGTCTGCCGCTGGACCAAGTGCAGGATCAGCACCCCGCACGCGACCAGGGGCAGCACGGCGGTCGCGGTGACCGAGGAGAGCGCCACCGAGCGGCTGCGGCCGGGCACCGATCCGGACGCGGACGGTACGGAGGGCGAGGCGGTCCCGGTGCTCGCGGCCGGCGGTGCGGCGCCGCCCGGCCGGGGCAGCAGGCGCCGGGTCCGGCGCCTCCGGGGCCCCGGGATGGTCCGGGTGTCGCCGGTGCGCGGGACCGTCTCAGGTGGTGCGTCGGCGGCGGCCGGAACGGTGGCCCGAGCGGTCGGCCGGGACTCGCCGCCGGACGGGCTGCCCATGCGGCACAGGGTAGGACACGGCGGCCGCCCGCCGGGGGGACTCCGGCCGAATCGTCCGGCCGGGGTCCGCCCCCGCGGGCGGCGCGGGGCCGCCCGTTCGAAGGGCGGCCGGTGGGTCAGCGGCGGCGGAACAGCAGGTCGTGGACCACGTGGCCCTTGGCGATGCCGGCCCGTTCGAACTTGGTGACCGGCCGCCAGTCCGGTCGCGGCGCGTAGCCGGGGATGCTGCCGTCCGGGTGGTCGGCGGGCTCCAGCCAGCCGGTCCCGTCGCCCTCGGGGTGCAGGTTCTCCAGCTCCGGCGAGGCGGACAGCACGGCCAGCATCTGCTCCGCGTACGGCTCCCAGTCGGTGGCGCAGTGCACCAGGGCGCCGGGGGCGAGCCGGGGCAGCACCAGGTCGAGGAAGGCGGCCTGGACCAGCCGGCGCTTGTGGTGCTTGGGCTTGGGCCACGGGTCGGCGAAGAAGACCCGCAGTCCGGCCAGCGAGGCGTCCGGGAGCATGTCGCGCAGCAGGATCACCGCGTCACCGGCGGCCAGCCGGACGTTCTCGGAGCCGTCGCGCTCCAGCATGCCGAGCAGGTTGCCGTGGCCGGGGGTGTGCACGTCGGCGGCGAGGATGCCGGTGGCCGGGTCGGCGGCGGCCATCGCGGCGGTGGTCTCGCCCATGCCGAAGCCGATCTCCAGGGTCACCGGCAGCTCGCCGAACAGCACCGGCAGGTCGAGCGGGCTGCCGTCGATCGGTATGCCGTACTTCTCCCAGCCGCGGTCCAGGGCGCTCGCCTGGGCGTTGGTCATCCGCCCCCGGCGCGGCTGGAAGCTGCGGATGCGACGCTCGCGGTGCTGGGCCTCGGTGGCCTTGTGCGGGTACATCGGCGCGGGGTAGGCAGCCGGCGCGGCGGACATCCGGGCGGACGGCGAGGGCTGGGGGCTGGGGGCGGTGGCAGTCACAGTTCACCGAGTCTACGGGGCTGCCGGGGGCCTTCCGCAGGGCCTGTGACCGGGCTCATCCCGGGCCCATCCCCGGGTTCCGCCGGCTGCGGCCCGGCCGGCGCCTCGCCGGTCATCCGACGCTTCGTCCGTACCGTCCGGCGGCTCATCCGCCCGCCTCCAGCGCGGCCAGGGTCCGGCGGGCGACCTCCCGGCCGATCGGCAGCGAGGCCGTCGCGGCGGGGGAGGGGGCGTTCAGCACGTGCACCGCGCGGCGCGGGGAGCGGGGGTCGGCCGGGTCGAAGCCGGCGAAGGCGAAGTCGTCCAGCAGCGAGCCGTCCCGGGCCACCGCCTGGGCCCGCACCCCGGCGGTGGCGGGTACCAGGTCCTCCGCGCGGACGGCGGGCAGCAGCCTTCCGACGGCCGTGGTGAACGCCCGCTTGGACAGCGAGCGGTGCAGCTCGCCCAGCTCGTGGCGCCAGTGCCGCCGGGCGATCCGCCAGGTGCCGGGGAAGGCCAGGGTGTCGGCGAGGTCGCGCGGGCGGACGGTGCGCCAGTCGTACCCCTCGCGGGCGAGTGCGGGCACCGCGTTCGGGCCGACGTGGACGTCCCCGTGGATGCCCCGGGTGAGGTGCACGCCGAGGAAGGGGAAGGCCGGGTCGGGCACCGGGTAGACCAGGCCGCGCACCAGGCCCCGGCGCGGCTCGGCGAGTTCGTAGTACTCGCCGCGGAACGGCACGATGCGCACGCCGGTGTCGTCCCCGGCCAGCCGGGCGATCCGGTCGCTGTGCAGCCCGGCGCAGTTCACCAGCACCCGGCAGCGCAGCTCGCCGGCGGCGGTGCCCACCGTCACGCCGTCCTGCCGCCTCGCCACCGTCCGGACCTCGCTGCCGGTCCGCAGTTCGGCGCCGGCCTCCCGGGCCAGCCGGGCGTAGGCGGTGGCGACGGCCGGGAAGTCGCAGATGCCGGTGGTGCCCACGTGCAGCCCGGCCAGGCCGGCCACCTCCGGCTCGTACCGGGCGATCCCGGCCCGGTCCAGCTCGGTGACCGGGATGCCGTTCGCCCGCCCCCGCTCGGCCAGCGCCGCGAGGCGCGGCAGTTCGGCGGCGTCGGTGGCCACGATCAGCTTGCCGGTCACCTCGTACGGGATGCCGTGCTCGCGGCAGAACGCCACCAGCTCGGCGGCGCCCGCGACGGCGTACCGGGCCTTGTACGAGCCGGGGCGGTAGTAGACGCCGCTGTGGATCACCCCGCTGTTGCGCCCGGTCTGGTGGGCCGCGAACCCGGGCTCCTTCTCCAGCACCGCGAGCCGCAGCCCCGGCCGCTCCCGGGTCAGCGCGTACGCCGTGGCCAACCCGACGATCCCGCCGCCCACCACCAGTACGTCGACCTCGTCCGCCACCGTCCGCTCCTCGCCTCGCCCGGTCCGCCCCCACCGCCGCCGATGCTGCCACGGCGGCAGGGACGGGTCGAGGGCGCGACGAGCCCGCGCCGGAACGGCGGGCGGCCGGGAAGGGACCACCCCCGTGGATCCCTTCCCGGCCGCCCGCCGCCTCGCCCGGATCGGTGACGCCGGGACGGCCGACGGCCGCGCCGACCGGCCTCCCGTTCGCTCCGCTACTCCTCCCAGGGCCAGTGGGCGTTCGCCCCGGCCTCCAGGAGGGGGATCAGGCGGAAGGCCGCGTCGCTCAGGCCGCCGAAGGTGTGGCGGTGGGCGCCGCCGCTGGGGCCCTGGGCCGGGGCGTAGCCGGCCAGGTTCCAGGTGTAGACGGGGATGTGGGCGGGGACGGCGGCGAGCGGGTCGCCGCCCCGGTGGCCCGGGCCGGTCTGCTCGTCGGTGACGATCACGACCCGGTCGTGGCCGCGGTAGTGGGCGCGGACGGCGTCGGCGGTGTTGGTGCCGCCGAGGCTGGAGAAACGATCCAGCACCCGCAGGACCGCCTCGCCCCGGCCGACCGCGACCACCCGGCTGGTGGTGCCGAACTCGACCAGGTCCGCGTCGGCGGCGCGCACCTTCAGCGCGGTGCCGAAGATCGCCGCCGAGTCGGCCCGGTTGAGCTCGGTCGGGCCGTCGGAGCGGCCGAACATCGAGCCGGAGCGGTCCACCAGGACCAGCGTGCGGCCGGGCAGTTCGGGCACGTTGGCCAGCGAGTGGCCGAGCGCGGTCTCCAGCGCGTGCCCCCAGCGCAGCGAGGGCGCGTGCCGGTGCGCGGACAGGTAGCGGAACGGGAACTGGCGCGAGCGCCGTACCTCGTCCTTGTCGGCGATCCGCCGGGCCACCCCGGCCGCGACCCGGTCCGACACTCGGGCCTTGTCGAAGTTGCGCAGGTTCCGCACCAGCGCCATCGGCCCCATCGACGGGATGACCGCCTCCCAGACCGGCGCGTCCAGCGGCCCCTGCAGCCAGCCCGCCAGCGCCTCCCAGGTCAGCCCGGCGGCGGCCAGCCGCGCGGCGCCGTCCTCGGCGGTGACGGCGGCGCGGCGCTCCTCGACGGGCAGCGCGAGCAGTGCGCGGTTGGCGGTCAGCAGCCGGTCGCCGACGGGCGGGACGGCCTCGTCGGGCCGGTGCCGGCGGTCCAGCGCGTACCCGAACAGCGGGCCCTGCCAGGGCTTGTCCGGATCCGGCGAGGGGTGGGTCAGCTCGATGACGTCGCCGAAGCGGTAGTCCTTGCCCGCGGTGTCGTACTTGAGCAGCGCACGGGCGTCGTAGAGGCGGCGGACGGCGTCCGCGACGCCGCGCTTGAGCGGCTTGGGCAGCGCCCGGCCGTAGCGCGAGGTCCAGTACGCGAGCAGCTCGCCGGGCTCGTCGGCGCGCCGCAGCACCGCCGCGACGACCTGCCGGGAGTACCCGTGGGCGCCCGCGTCCAGCCGGGCGCGGGTGAACTCGGCGGCGCCGACCAGCGCGGCGGTGCGCAGCTGGGCGCCGTAGCGCAGCCAGCGCAGCAGTCCGAGGGTCCACTCGGGTTCGGCGACGGCGAGTTCGCGGACGAGCGCGGTGAAGCGGTCGTCGCGGTCGCCGCCGCGCTCGTAGTAGGTGTCCTTGCCGACCATGTTGGCCACCGCGAGCAGGAAGAGCTCGGACTTGCGGTCCCGGACGTGGCCGACGCCGCCGTTGTGGTTGCGGGTGAGCTGCCCGGTCGTGGCCACCGGCGAACTCGGACCCGCCTTGGTCTTGCGGATGTTGAACCTGGACATGGAACAGCCCCCCTCGGCGTGCTGGTGTCAGTGGGAGGGAGGCATGCTGCGGCCAGGGGTGCCCGAGATCGTGCCGGCCGTGGGACGGCCGACGTCGGCGGAGGTATGTATGCCTTGTGCTCTACCACTTGAGCTAGCGGCCGCGCTCGCGCACGGCACGCCCGGGACTCGAACCCGGAACCGCAAGATCCGAAGTAACCCCCGCCTGCGCACCGGGCACTCCGAAGCGCAGAGCCTCCCGAGATCAATGTGGCGGCGGTGTTTCGCGGGCTCGAACCGCTACGCCGGAGAACCGGCGTCTACCAGAAGTAACCGCTGCCGTCGCACCGGGAGGTGCGGAAAAACTATTCACGTGTGGGTGTCCAGAGATCGAAGGCGGCTGAGGTGACGAAGCTGCTCTACCGGACTGAGCTACACCGGCACGGGAGTACCGGCGGCGGGATTCGAACCCGCGACATGCCCATTAGGAGTGGAAGTAACCTCTGCCTGCGCACCTGGACAGGAGAGACCTTAGCCAGGCCGATCTCGCGGGTGCACCTCATTTACCGTCAGGTCGTGCCGGCCCCGCCCTCACACCGGGGCGACGATCACCGCCCGCGCCCGCTCCGCCAACTCCCGCACCCGGCGCTCCCCCTGGAACGGTTCCAGGCGGCGCAGCATCTCCACCACGTACTCCCGGCTGCGCTGCGAGGAGATCCGGCCGGCCACCTCGACGGCGCGCTCGCCGGCGGCGACCGCAGCGTCCAGGTTGCCCGCCTCGGCCTCGGCCATCGCCGAGACCACCAGCCGCAGGCCGTGCGAGCGGACGTAGCCCTCGGTGGGCGTGGCCAGCGCCTCGCGGGTGAACTGCCGGACCTTGGCGGGCACTCCGAGGTCGCGGAAGCACTCGGCGGCGTCGGCGGCGAGCCGGTCGTAGGCGTAGAAGTCGATCCACGCCGGATCGGGATCCCCGGCGCGCGCTCGCTCGAGCGCGCTCTCCGCCGCCCCGAGCGCTGTCGCGCACGCCGCCGCGTTGCGGGCCTTCGCCTGGGCCCGTGCCTCCACCAGGTGGAAGAAGCTCATGGTGCGGGCGGTGGCCAGGCCCCGGTTGCGTTCCAGGGCGGCCTGCGCGAGGTCGACGGCTTCCTCGGCGAAGCCCCGGTAGCCGGCCTGCAGGCTCATCGAGGCCAGGACGTAACCGCCGAGCGGGACGTCGGCGGCGGCCCGGGCGAGCCGCAGGGCCTGGATGTAGTAGCGCTGGGCGGCCTCGTGCTGGCCGGTGTCGAAGGCCATCCACCCGGCCAGCCGGGTCAGTTCGGCGGTCGCGCCGAACAGCGCGCGGCCCACCGTGTCGCTGTACGAGGCCAGCAGCAGCGGGGCCGCCTCCACCCGCAGGCACTCCGGCACCATCGAGGAACGCCAGTCCCCGCCGCCGTACTTGGAGTCCCAGCGGCGGGCCTCCTGGGCGGCCTCGCGGAGCTTGGCGGCGTCCGAGTGGCCGACCCGGTAGGAGGACGTGTCGCTGGGGGAGCGCGGCACCTCGCGGGCCACCGAGCCGTCCGCCGGGGTGATCAGCCAGCGGGAGACGGGCGTCGCGTAGGCGGCGACCGAGAAGGTGCCGGCCAGGCTGTCGCTCCACCGGCCGCCGCCGGGGCCCCGGCGCAGGTCGAGGTCGACCCGCCACAGGTCGGTGGCGGAGCGGACGGCCTCGGCGACGTCGCGCGGGAAGGCCAAGCCGAGTTCGGGCGCCGGGTCGGTGTCGCCCAGGCCGATCTCCTCCAGCGGGACGGGCCGGCCGAGCTTGCCGCCGATCGCGGTGGCGATCAGGTGCGGGACGGGCCCCTGCGGGACCATGCCCTTGCTGACCCAGCGGGCCACCGAGGTCTTGTCGTACCGCAGGGTCAGCCCGCGCTGGGCGCCGAGATCGTTGACCCGGCGGGCCAGTCCGGCGTTGCTGATCTGGGCGAGGGTCAGGAGCGTGCCGAGCCGTTCGTTCGGTCCTCGTGGGCTGACGGTCATGGTGGCGGCGGCACCTCCTGCGGCCTTGTGCGCGGGGCCCGGGCGGCACCGGGCCGTAGCTGCTGTACCTAGAGTAGTCGGACGCGTTCCGACGGTTAAGAGGTCGCATTCCGGATGGCGGGATCGCGCACTCGCAGCCGCCGCACGGGCGTTGGTCCGGACCGCTCGGATCCGGCCGATCGCGTCGCGCGCCGGAGCGTCGTGCTCCGGTCCCGTGTTCACGTGCGCCCGGCCGTGCCCCCTGGCCCGACCGGCTGGTCGGCGATTCGCTGGTGGTCGTGGGTCGGCCCGCCGTCGAGGACCCGGCGGGCCGGGGGATGCCGCCGCCTCAATCCCCGCGGGCGGCGGTGAAGTCCGGGAGGGCATGCGGATGCCCTCCCGGGCCGGGCGACGCCTTTCGGCCATCTCGCGATGCCCATGCCAAAGGCGGCCCGCGGGCGGTCCGGGCCACGGAGGGGGAGGCCCGGCCCGCCCGCCGCCAGCCGCTGCCGGGCCGCCCACCTCCAGCCGCCGTCACCGCCGCCACGCTGCCGCCGTCACCACCTGGCCGCCCGCCACCGCCGCCGTCACCTACCGTCAACCGGCCGCTCCCGCAAGCGGATCCGGCAACCCCGGCCACAGCAACGCCGAGCGGTGGCACGATGTCTCCTGACGGCACGCCGATCCGCGGCGGCACGCCGGGACGCGCGGGCCGCCACGGCACCCCACCGCCCGCCCGACGGCGGACGCGCCGCGCGGGTGCAGGGTCCTCGTACGGTGGAGGCGCGATGCGGTGGCTGACGGGCTGGTGCACGGGGGCGCCCCGCGCGGGTACGCCGGTGCACGAGACGCTCGGCGCGGTGGCGCCGATCGCCGCGCGCCCCCTGTGGACCGGGCCCAACCCGCTCTGGGCCGTGGGCGACTGGCGCCCCGAGGAGATCCGCCTGGTGACCCTCCGCCCCGGCGCCCCCGCCGTGGTCGGCACCGGCGCCACCACCCCCGACCCGATCGAGGACACCCCCGCCACCACCCGCCTCGCCATCCTCGGCCACTGCGGCGCCACCGACGCGGAACTCGCCGCCGGCCTCGCCGCCGCCCGCGGCGGCGCCGTCCGCCACCTCACCGCCTGGCCCGGCAGCTACACCGTCGTGCTGCGCACCGGCATCCGCTCCACCCTGCTGCTCACCGACCTCGCCGGCGCCCAGCCCGTCTTCCACACCCCCTGGGGCGGCGGCACCGCGTACGCCACCGCCGCCCTCCCGCTGGCCGACCTGGTCGGCGCCGCCCTGGACGCCGGGCACCTCGCGGCCCGCCTCGCCTGCCCCGAGTCCCCCGAGGCGCTCGGCACCGGCACCCCGTACCTGGGCGTCCAGCAGGTGCCGCCCGGCCACGTGCTCGGGATCCGCGGCGGGCGCCCGTACCTGTCCGGCTACGACGACCCGGCCGGCGCCGAGCAGCCCCGCGACGAGGCGCCGGCCGTCCGGGAACTCACCCGTGCCCTGCTGGAGTCGGTCCGCTCCCGGGTCCGTACCACCGCTCCGGTCGCCGGCCCGGTCGGCCGGGCCCGGCTCGGCGTCGACCTCTCGTACGGCACGGCCTCCGCCACCGTGGCCCTGCTCGCCGCCGCCGTCCCGCTGCCGCCGGTGCCCGCCGCGGCGGCTGCGGCGGCCCCGGCGGCAGCGGGACGGGCGGCCGTCGGGGCCCGGAACGGTGCGGTCAGGGGTTCCTGGGCCCGCGCCGCCGCCCAGGGCCCCGCGGCGCCGGAGCAGTTGGCCGCCGTCACGCTCGGCGAGAGCGAGCCGTCGGCCACCCTCGCGCTCGCCCCCGACACCCCGCGGCTGCGGCACACCGTGCTCGCCCCCGGCCCCGACACCCTCCCGTACGCCGGACCGGGGGCCGACCCGCAGGCCGGCCGGCTCACCGACGAGCCCGGACCCGAACTCGTCGCCGCGGCCCGCGCGGAGGCCCGCTTCGACGCCGGCGGCACCGACCACCTCACCGGCTACGGCGCCCGCCAGGTCCTGGACGGCCACCCGGCCCGCCTCGCCGACCTCATCCGGGCCGGCCGGCCGCGCGAACTCCTGCCGCCGGTCGCCGCGCTGGCCGGGGCGGACCGGGCCGTCGCGGGCGTCCTGACCGGCGCGCTGCGCACCCCGCTCACCGTGCTCCGGGCCGCCCACCGGCTCTCCCGGGTCCGCTACGCCGAGGCACTGGACGAGGCCGCCGCCAAGCTGACCGCCCGCCACGTCCCGGACGGCGCCCGGACGGCGGGGGACCGCTCGGCCGTCGACCTCGCCTGGTGCGTGCCCGGCCCGGCCGCCCGCTGGCTCTCCGACGAGGCGCTCTCCTCGGTCGCCCTGCGGCTGCGCCTGGCGGCGCGACGGCCGGCGCCCGAGGGAAATCCCGGCGCGCACCGCGCCCGGCACGCCCTCTACCGGCAGGCGCGCTCCTTCCGCACGCTCGTGCACGCCGCCGAACAGCCCGGCCAACGGCTGCACGCCCCCTTCCTCGACAACCAGGTGGTCCGCGCCGCCCGACTGCTCCCCGACGACGTCCGCCTCCAGCCCGGCGCCCGGCACGCCCTCCTGCACGCCGTCCTCACCGGCGCCGGCCGCACCGACCTGCCCCCCGACTGGGGCCGCAGCCCCCGCCCCGACCGCACCGCCCCCGCCCGCGCGGGCCTGCGCCTCGCCGCCGACGGCCTCGCCGAACTCTTCGACGCCCCGCTCCTCGCCGAAGCCGGCCTCATCGACCTCGCCGCCGTCCGCGCCGGCCTCGCCCACTCCGCCGACCCCGCCAACCCGCTCTCCCCGTCCGCCCTCGCCGGCCTGGCCGACCTCGTCTCCACCGAACTCTGGCTCCGCCGCGTCCGCGCCCGCCGCCACGGCGCCTGCTGGACCGGCCTCCCCCACCCCCAGCCCCCCGCTCTCACCTCCTGACCCCGGACCCGCCCGCCACCGCACCCGATCTCCCGGGCTCGACGGCCGGCTGCCCCTCTCGGCGCGGTTGCGGGGGCGGACTCACGGGCCGCGCCATGATGGCCGGGTTGTGGATCCGGGTCGTGGATCCGGGTGAGGAGGGTGTGCGGTGGCCGGTGGGAGCGCGGGGCGGGACGTGCCCGTGGTGCTGTCGGTGCTCGGCCGGCCGCCGGCCGGGCGGCCCGCGGGGGTGCTGGCGGCGTGCGACGGGTCGGACGGGTCGCTGTGGGCGCTGGACCGGGCGATGACGGAGGCCGAGCTGTTCGGCCTCCCGCTGTACGTGCTCGCCGTGGTGAACCCGGCGCCGGCCGGCTACCCGCCGGGTATGGCGGAGCTGGTGCAGGAGAGCGTGGAGACGCTGGTCGAGAGCACCGCGGACGGGCTGCGCCGCTCGGTGACGGCCGTGCAGCGGCAGCGCACCGCTCCGTACGCCGGGCGGATGTCGCTGCACGTGGTGCTGGGCAACGTGATCGAGGTGCTGTTGGAGGCGTCGAACCGGCAGCACACGCTGGTGGTCGGCACCCGGGGCAACGGTGGCTTCGCCCGGCTGCTGCTGGGCTCGGTGAGTTCGGCGCTGGTGCACCACGCGGCCTGCCCGGTGCTGGTGGTTCCCGCGCCGCCCACGGGGTGAACGCGCAGCTCGGGGGGTGTGTCGGGAATGTACCGAGATGGTTCATCGTTCACCTATCTCGTACCCATCCGACAAGACGCCCCCTGGAGCCCCCCGCATGAAGGTCGAGATCTGGTCCGACATCGCCTGCCCCTGGTGCTACATCGGCAAGCGCCGCTTCGAGCAGGCCCTGGCGGACTTCCCGGGCAAGGAGCAGGTCGAGGTCGTCTACCGCCCGTACCAGCTGGTCCCGGACGCCCCCGCGACGGCGAGCCCGCACCGCGCCTGGCTGGCCGAGCGTTACGGCCCGCAGTCCGTGGCGATGGACGCGCAGGTGGCCGAACTGGGCCGGGCCGAGGGCATCACGTACGACTTCGACGCCGCCCTGCACGCCAACACCTTCCTGGGCCACCGCCTGCTGCACCTCGCCGAGGCCGAGTACGGCCCGGCCGTCCAGGGGCGGCTGAAGGAGGCGCTGCTCACGGCGCACTTCACCGACGGCGTCGACGTCGGCGACCGCGCCGCGCTGACCGACGTCGCCGTGTCGGCCGGCCTGGACCGGGAGCGGGTGACGGCCTACCTGGCGGGCGACGAGGGCACCGCCGAGGTCCGTGCCCAGCTGGCCGAGGGCCGGGAGCTGGGCATCACCGCCGTGCCGACCTTCGTGTTCGAGGGCAAGTGGGCGGTCCAGGGCGGCCAGGAGGCCGAGACCTTCCGCAAGGTGCTGGACCAGGTCGCCGCCGAGATCGGCGAGCGCCGACCCGCCCCGGTGCACATCGCCCCGGCGGGGGAGGCCTGCGCGGACGGCTCCTGCGCGATCTGACCGCCGATCGCGGTCCCACCGCGATTCGCCGCGATACCGGTGCGATAGGACGGCACCGGTCAGCGGTTACCGGCGCCCCGAGGCCCGTTTCAGGAGCACCTGAAGCGGGCCTCGGCCCAGTCCGCGACGTTCAGCGCCGACCAGATCCCGTGTACTGGCGTGACGACCAGCCGGATCGACTTCTGTCCGGCCAGCGGCACGTGCACCGGCACCGCGTCGTCGCCGGCGGCGAGCGTCCGGGAGCGCCACAGGACGCTGCCGTCGCCGCCCTGGACGGAGAAGACCACCCCGCCCGGTGAGAGCGTGGCGTCGTCCACCCCGGCCACCGCGTCGAAGGACGTGCAGCTTCGGTTGAGGTCGACGAGGGTGGTGGCCGGGGCGCGCACGGTGAGGGCGTGCGGGTGGTGGTCGCCGCCGATCCAGCCGCCGTCGCGCTGCCAGAAGTCGTCGCTGCCGTTCCGCCGGATGCTCGGCCCGGCCGGCGGCACCCGGTGGTGGCCGGGCTTGAGCACGGGCAGCGAGTCGGCCCAGAAGTCGGTGGGCGCGGGCGGTGTGGGCCGGGTGACGGTCGGGGTCGGCAGCGGCGGCAGGGTGGGCGTCGGGACGACGGGTACCTCGGGCGTCGGCAGCGGTGGCAGCGGTGGGAGTGGCGGCAGCGTCGGCAGGGTCGGGACGGGCACGGCCGGCGGCGCGCTGGTCGGCTTCGGGGCCGGCGGGCGGCTCGGCACGGGCGCCGCAGGCTGCGGCGCCCGGGTGGCGGGCGGCGCCTGAGCGGGCTTGGGGGCGGGCTTGGTGCTGGGGCTCGGTGCGGGCCGGGCCGGGGCCGGCTCGGCGCTGCTGGGCGCGGCGGCCGGAGCGGGGGCGGGCGCCGGGGGCGCGGGGGCCGGGACGGCCGGTGCGCTGGCGGCGGGCGGAGCGGCCATCGGGGGCTTCGGCTCGGGCGAGCCGGTGAGCGCGTACGCGGCGACGGCGGCCGCGGCGACCGCGACGGCGGCGGCGATCCCGGCCTTGGCCGCGGTGCCCAGCCCTTCGCCGGCCGCGGCAGCGGCCCCGCCGGTACCGGAGGCCGCACCGGCCCCCGCCGTCCCGGCGGACCCGGCCGCGCCCGAGGTCCCGGCGGTCGCCGCCGCCGTCCCTGCCGCGGCGCCGCCGACCGCGGCGACACCGCCCACGGCGGCCGCGGCGGCGCTGAACCCGCCGACCCCGATCCAGACGAGCACGCCACCGGGCAGCAGCGCGCGCAGACCGGTGTTGATCTCGGTCAGTTCCAGGCAGGCCGCCGTGCAGCGGTCGCACTCCCTGAGGTGCCGTCCGACGTCCGCCGAGGCCCGCTTGCGCAGCGAGCCGCGCGCGTACGCCCCGAGCCGGGTGGCGTACGCCTCGCAGCCGCTGTCCTGGCTGCCGGAGACGTGCGCCTGCAGGAACGCGGCGGCGAGCCGGTCGCGGGCCCGGTGGGCCTGGACGGCGGTGGCGTTGGCGGTCTTGCCGAGCATCACCGCGACGGTCTTGGGGGACTCCCGCTCGACCTCGGTGTGCCAGAGCACCACCCGGTCGTCCTCGGGCAGTTCGGCGTAGGCCTGCATGACCATCCGCTGGTCGGCCATCGCCATCGCCCAGGCGTCCGCGCCGGGGTCGGCCAGGTCGAAGTCGACCACGGCGGCGGAGGTCTGCGCGAACACGGTGAAGTCGTCCACGAGTTGTTCGCGCCGCTCACTGCGGTGCCAGGCCGCGGCGACGTTGCGCACGGCGGTCAGCAGGTACGCGCGGACGGCGAACTCGGGGCCCTTGCCCGCTCGCAGGGCCTGCAGGGTGCGGGCGAAGACCTCGCCGGCGAGGTCCTCGGCGGTGAAGTTGTCCCGGCAGCAGGTCCGCGCGTAGCGGCGCACCGAGTCGGCGTGCCGGCGGTAGATCTCCTCGTACGCGGTGTCGTCGCCGGCCCGCACCCGGGCGGTCAACTCGGCGTCGGAGGCGGGGCGCTCGCCGTCCACCGGGTCGGCGGGGGCGGGCACGGTCGGGCGCGCCGGCCGGTCGCCGGCGAACGGCTCGCCGACGAACGCCTCCGGTGCGACGCCGCCCCGGCCCGCCGGGGCCTGTCCGGGCACCCGGCCGGGGGGCAGTGCGGCGGAGGAGGCGGAGAGCGACTCGCGGCTGGGCATCCCGGCCTGGTCGGGGACGTATCCGGCGGCCGGTCCCGGTGCGGCGCCCGGCACTTGGGCCGATCCGCCGGCCGCGCCCGTCTCGCCCATCCCGCCGATCCCACCGGCCTCGCCGGTGGCGCCGACCCCACCGACCCCGCTCGGGCCCGCGGCGGACCCTTCGGCGGTACTACCGGAGAGCCCCCCGAAGTCGAGGCCGTACCCGTAGTCGTTCTGTTCCTCGGCGCTCACAACGGACCCCAGATTCCACGACAACCCCCGTACTGTGGCAGGGCGCGCGGGAGTGCGTAGGCGCACGGTTCTCCGGCGTACGGCGCCGACGGCGCGCGAAGGGCGCGCATCGGGACATTGGCTCCAACCACGGGCAAAGGATGGCATAGCGCAGGGACGGGCGGTAGCCGGACCGGCCGTTCCCCACTCTTCCGAGGTGCCGTCGCGGATGTGTTCGCCCAGCCCACGGCGGCGGTCGTGCGACGCACGCACCCGGCGCGCGCTCCTGAGTCGCGCGCCGGTGATCCGCCCGACTCCCTTGTGTGTCAAGCGCGGTGAACGAGCCCGACGCCGAGCGTCAGCGCACCCGCAGACCGTCCAGCAGGATCTGCAGCAGCCGGTCCGACGGCCCGGCGACCGGCTGACCGTCCGGCTGCGGAGAAACCGGCGAGAAACCGCCCGCCGCCGGCGTCGAGACCGACGGCCGGCCCGCGTGCACCGGCACCGACGCGGTCAACACCAGCACCACGTCCGACACCGTGACGCCCGACCGCAGTTCACCCGCCGCGCCGGCCCGCGCCACCAGGGCGGCCAACAGCTGCAGCAGCAGCCGCGGATCGGCGTCGGCGGCCGCCGGTTCGACCGCCCCGCCGGAGCGGGTCTGCTCCCCGCGCAGGTCGAAGCGGACCGCCGCGGGCGGTTGCGAGGCCCGCTGCTCGGGCACCCGCCCCAACTCCTCCGCGTACCGGAACGCCTCCGGTGGCAACAGCCGCCCGGCGCCGCTGCTCACCGCCCGGGCCAGGTACCCGGCCAGGGCCTCCCAGGCGCCGTCGCCGCCGTACAGCGACTCGCGCGCCTGCGCGGTCAGCCACGCCACCTCCTCGGCGGCGATCCGCTGGACCAGCACCTCCTTGCTCGGGAAGCGCCGGTACACCGTGCCGACCCCGACCCCGGCCCGGCGCGCCACCTCCTCCATCGGCGCGCCGTAGCCGAACTCGCCGAACACCTCGCGGGCCGCCCGCAGCACGCTCTCCAGGTTCCGCCGGGCGTCCACCCGCAGCCGGGCGCCGGGCGCCGGCCCCGCGGCCTGCGCCGGCTCGGCCCGGTACCCGGCTGAGGTCGGGAACATCCCGGCCTGCATCGCCCCGGTCTGGACCACTCCGGTCTGTACCACCCCGGTCTGCAGCGCTCCGGTCGGCGCGGGCAGGTTCACCGGGCCTCGTTGCTCGGGCACCATGCCCGGGCCGGCCTGCGGCGCACCCGCCCGACCCCACACCTGCTCCTGTTCCATCATCCCAACTCTCCCCCGCAGGCGTCCGAATCCGGACCCTGTAGTCGCCCGCCCCCGCACCCCCCGGTGCAGCTCAGCCCGTCAGAAATGACCTGGTGAAGCATCGTTCGTGCCGCCCGTCCCGTTCTGGTGACCACGGTTCGTGCCGCCGGGCCGGGTCCACCTCCGGCTCGGCGCGTCGGCTCCGTCCGGGGCCCTGTCCGGGGACAACCTTCCCCGGATGACTGTGCCCCAGTCGGGTTCACACGCCAACGCTGGAACTGGCCGTAGTGGCCGCTCCACGGTGCGTCGCCGCCGGTTGTCATGGCAGCAGTCGCTCCGGCACACAATCCGACCATAGTTCACGGCTCTTCGCGTCCGAAAGTACGTCAGAAAGTCGCCCAGCACGCACAACTGGCCACGACCGCCACTCGGGTGGCAACCCGCACCGTACGGACTGTGGACAAGACCACCCCCGCCGGTCCTTCATAGGGGGCGTGATGGGGGGACACCCCCGGCCTCGAGGCCGGGACGAAACGTCACACCGGCAGGAGGTGCACCATCAGGATCCTGATCGTCGGCGGCGGCTGCGCCGGGACGGCCACCGCGCTCCACCTCCAACGGGGCCTGCGGGAGCGGCTGCGTCGCGGCGAGGTGGAGATCACCGTCGTCGAGCCCCAGGCCTACTTCACCTACCACCCGCTGCTGGCGGAGGTCGCGGCCGGCTCGATCGACCCGAGACACGTGGTCGTCCCGCTGCGCCGGGTCCTGCCGGACTGCCGGGTGCTCACCGCCCGGATCACCGGGATCGAACACGCCGCCCGCCGCGCCCTGGCCGACGCCGCGAGCCCGGGCGAACCCCCCGCCCCGGTCGAACTGCCCTACGACATCCTGGTGGTGGCCCCCGGCGCGGTCTCCCGCACCGCGCCGGTGCCCGGCCTCGCCGAGCACGGCCTCGGCTTCTCCACCGTCGGCGAGGCGGTGGGCCTGCGCAACCACGTCCTGGAACAGCTCGACCTCGCCTCCGCCACCCGCGACCCCGCGCTCCGCCAGGCCGCGCTCACCTTCGTCTTCGTCGGCGCCGGCTACGCGGGCGTCGGCGCGCTCGCGGAACTGGAGGACATGGCCCGCGCCGCCGTGCGCGGCTACCACAACGTCCGCGCCGAGGACCTGCGCTGGGTCCTGGTCGAGGCGACCGACCGGATCCTCGCCGAGGAGTCGCCCGAACTCGCCGAGCACACCCTCGGTGAGCTGCGTGAACGCGGCGTCGACATCCGGCTGCGCACCACCCTGGAGTCCGCCGTCGACCGGGTGGTCGCACTCTCCGACGGCAGCCGCTTCGGTGCCCGCACCCTGGTCTGGACGGCGGGCGTCCGGCCGTCCCCGCTGCTGCGCGACACCGACCTGCCGCTGGACACCGCCGGCCGGGTCCGCTGCCTCGCCACCCTGCAGGCCGTCGGGCCGGACGGGCGCGCCCTGCCCGGCGTGTGGGCGGCCGGCGACTGCGCCGGCGTACCGGACCCGCACGCGGACGGCGCCCCCTGCGCGCCCAACGCCCAGCACGCCTTCGCCCAGGCCGAACTGCTCGCGCGCAACCTCGCGGTGGCCCTGGACGGCGGACCGCACGCGCCCGGCCTGGCCCCGTACCTACCCGGCCCGGCCGCCTGCTCGACCTCGCTGGGCCTGCGCCGGGCCGTCGCCCACACCCGGCGCGGCGGCAAGCTCACCGGCCGGCGGGCCTGGTGGCTGCACCGGGTGCGGCACCTGCGGCGGCTGCCGAGCGCGGAGCGGCGGGTGCGGGTGCTGATGGACTGGGTGCTGGGCGGGCTGTTCTCCCGCGAGGTGGTCTCGCTGGGCGCGATGGAGCATCCGCGTTCGGCGTTCGAAGACGGGTTCGGCCCGACGCCGGGCCGGCCGTCGGACGCCGGGCCGGACTCTTCCCGGTGACTGCCACGCCACGCCGGGCCGGAGGCCGACCGGACGGCCACGCCGGGCGCGCGACTTCCGGAATCGGGCCTCTGCCTGACAGGATCAGCCCGACCTGGTCATTACCCCGTGTGTCGTCGCGTACACAAAAAGTGATGATATGCCTGGAAAACGAGGAAGCAGCCGTCGTTTGAACCTCATGCGCTGGAGCGCCCGGCTCACCGGAGTCCCCCGGCGTGCCGCCCCGCCCCACGGAACCGGCACCGACGAGGGCACGCCCTCCACCGACGGCGTCGTCGTGCCCAGCCCCCGCGACCCCACCAGCCCCACTACCCCCATCCCCGCCGTCGAACTCCTCGACCCGCACAAACCCCAGAACCTGCGCGAGGTCCTCAACCGCATCCCCGCCCCGGTCGCCGTCACCTACGGCCCGCTCCACCAGCTCGGCTACGCCAACCGCGCCTACCGCGAACTCTTCGGCGAGCGCCCAACCGGCCTGCCCGCCGCCGACGCCCTCCCGGAACTCGGCACCATGGGCGTCCTGCCCCTGATGGACCAGGTCATCCGCGGCGGCCGACCGCGCAGCGTCAAGGCCCGGTGCATCCTCGGCCTCACCGGCAACCGCTACTACAACGTCTCCTGCGTCCCGCTCGGCGCCGGCGACACCGGCGACACCCTCGCGGAAGGGCCGCCCACCGGCGTGCTGATCTTCGCCGCCGAGGTCACCGACCAGGTCCTCGCCGCCGCCCGCCTGCGCGAAGCCGAACGCCGCCAGCGCGAGGCCGCCGTCACCCTCCAGCGCAGCCTGCTCCCGCAGAAGCTCGACCAGCCGGCCGACCTACGGGTCGCCGCCACCTACCAGCCCGGCGGCGCCGAGGCCGCCGTCGGCGGCGACTGGTACGACGTCATCGCCATCGACGGCGGCCGCACGGCACTCGTCATCGGCGACGTCATGGGCCGCGGCCTGCGAGCCGCCGCCGTCATGGGCCAGCTGCGCACGGCCGTCCGCGCCTACGCCCGCCTCGACCTGCCCCCGCACGAGGTGATGCGCCTGCTCGACGGCATCGCCATGGAGATCGACGCCAACCAGATCGCCACCTGCACCTACGCCGTCTGGGATCCGCAGCGCCGCTCCCTCTCCTACGCCTCGGCCGGCCACCTCCCGATGCTGCTGCGCTGCCCCGACGGCACCATCCTGCGCAGCGAGGAGCAGAACGGCCCCCCGCTCGGCACCGGCGGCGGCCAGCACGTCTCCCACACCCTGCGCCTGCTCCCCGGCACGACCGGCGTCCTCTATACGGACGGCCTGGTCGAACGCCGCGACGAGGACATCGACCAGGGCCTCGACCTCCTGGCCCGCACCCTGACCGGCGCCATCGGAACCCCCGACGTGATCTGCGCCCGGCTGCTGCGAGCCATGGGAGTGACCTCGGAGCACGACGACGACGTCGCCGTCCTGGCCTTCCACCTGCCGGCCGAGGAGCCCGACGAGGCCGAAGCCCAGGCCGGGGAAGCCGAGAAGGCCGAGGAGACAGAAGAAAGCGTCGGGAGCCCGCAACCGGAGCTTGACTCGCCCCTTCCCGAGGTCTAGTGTTCTTCGAGCTGCCTGGCTGGGAGCACCGGACACGCGTCTGCGCGGACGGTCCCGGGGTAGCCAATCCTCTGAAATACCATTTCCCAGGTTCGGGCTGGGTCGCGTCGGCATTTTCGATTCGCGGCTCGGTGCGTATTCGGCGTGGGCGTTTTATCGGATTGCGGCCGGATTCGCCTTTCGAGGCGGGGATCGGCTAGAGTTTGAAACGTCGGACAGGGCGTCAAGCCCCGGAAGACACCGGCGAGTTGGATGAACGAAGCC